>CAMYLB010000141.1 GCA_947259145.1 uncultured Woeseiaceae bacterium | reverse complement strand
TGGCGGGCCTCGGTTCGGGATTCGTTCCGCCAGTTTTGAACCAGGTTATTGGCGCGATCAGCCGCTTCGGGCAGCGCGGCGGCGACCGCTGCGGTCGGCTCGGTGCCCCAGTCCATGTCTTCGGGTTCTATGCCAATCAGGGCGCGCTTTTCGGGCAGGTCGCCGCGCAGGCGCAGGGCGTCCATGAGGTCCGATAGCCCAACCTCGTGCACGCTGCCGTGCTGATTGAGAAGGTGGGCGTCCATCGCCTCGCCCTCCAGCACCGTGACCGTGCCGGGACGAAGTCCGAGTTTCATTGCGTCGAGAGCGACGAGACCGTCGAGATCGGAGAGTCTGTCCAGTAATGCGAGGCCGACCGTGCCGCCATCCAGACAAAACACGTCGTCATTCGTGTTGTCCTCGGCAAATCGCTCGAGCGTGTGGATACCGGCTCCGTCATCCGTCAGGAGACTGTTGCCGATGCCAACGACGGCGATGGATTTCGCTCTTGCGGACACAAGGCACCCCTTCTTATTAGGAAAGACTAATTCACCGCCTTGATGCCCGATATACTGGTTTGTACGAATGCCCCGAAAGGGTGACACCGAATTGGGCAAATCGCCAAGGGATCACGCAATGCACGAACTCTCCGTCTGTCTGTCCCTCCTGCAGCAGGTTGAGACGATTGCGCGGGAACGCAATGCCGTAAAGGTCACCGCGATAACGCTGAATATCGGACCGTTGTCCGGCGTTGAGCCCGAGCTGCTGAAAAATGCCTATCCGCTGGCGGCGGCCGGGACGGTTGCCGAGTACGCGGAGCTGATCATGAACATCGCCGATATCGTTGTGCGCTGCAGTCAGTGCGACAGCGAGACGACCGCGACGCCCAACAAGCTGTTGTGTGGAACATGCGGAGATTTCCGGACACAGCTTGTCTCGGGCGATGAAATGACCTTGATGCGGGTCGAGCTGGACGCTTCAGGAGGGTAGGTCGACCGGCAAGCGCGCGGTGGCCCAGGCGACGATGCCTCCGGCCATCGATTTGACCTTGCGATAGCCCATCGAATCGAGCGTTTCCGCGGCCAGGGCCGAACGACCGCCGGTGCCGCAATAAAGAACGATGTTGCGGTCTTCCGGTGCCACGTTCGGGTCTGTCGCCGTGCGCTCGACGAGCGCGTGTATTTCAAACTCCAGCAGGCCGCGGGGCGCCAGCAGCGAGCCCGGGATGTGTCCTTTCCTGAATTCCGCCAGTTCCCGAATATCGATCAACAGCGTGTCCGACGTCAGGCACTGGTTGACCTCGGTGACGGAACATTCCTTGATGGTCGCTTTGGCGCGCGCGACCACATCGGCAGGGGAAACCAGCATTCAAAGGCTCCGTTGTCAGTTCGCCGC
This sequence comes from uncultured Woeseiaceae bacterium, assembly GCA_947259145.1. Classification (GTDB taxonomy): domain Bacteria; phylum Pseudomonadota; class Gammaproteobacteria; order Steroidobacterales; family Woeseiaceae; genus UBA1847. The sequence continues at coordinate 15,231 of CAMYLB010000141.1, read as the reverse complement.
AGTTGAGTAGGGGTTGGGCGGCATCTGGTCCCGTGGCAACGCGGCGCGGCGACGCGCGGCATCGGGCGGATAGTTGTCGGCGAGGTAGGCAATAATGCGTGATTCGGTGTCCGGCTCGAACTGCCAAAGGTTCTGGGTTGCCTGCATCCAGCGGATAATGCTCAGCCACTGCTGCTGCGTGCCGCGCTGCTGGGTTACCAGCTTGGATGAATGGCAGCTGGTGCAGTTGGCGCGAACCAGTTGCCAGTCGCCGGTCATCTTGAAGCCGGTTTCCGGGTCGATAGCCGGTTCGGCAGCGACCTCCGGCTTCGCGACGTCGGCGACTTTCGTCTGCGTCTGACTCGTCGACTTATCGGCGACCGGCTCGTCCTTTTTCGAACACGCGGCGAGCAGCAGTGTCGTCAGCACCAACAGGGCCGACGCATTGATCGCGGCGCGCATCACACCACCTGCACGGCGATGCGGTGACAGGCGTTGTTGAGATAGCCTTTCGGATTCCAGCCCGGCAGTACCATGGGTTGCGCACGACCTTTGTCGTCAGTCGCTCGTGCCCACACCTCGAAATACCCCACCTGCGGAAACTCGACAGTGGTGTTCCAGTGTTGCCACGCGAAGCGATTCGCAGCCGATTCCAACGTCGCTTTTTGCCAGGTCGCGCCAAAATCGATCGATACGTCCACCGCGCTCACGGCATGGTCGCCTGCCCAGGCGTGGCCGCGCACGGCCAGCGCCTTGCCGTCGGCGCTCTCGATCCCCGATTTCGGAAAAGTAATCAACGACTTGACCGGCATCGATTCGATAATGCACATATCTTCGTCCGGCACTGTGGTCCCCGGGGCCACCGGTTTGCACGGTACTCGGTAGGAGCTTCCGGTCATCTTAGGTCCGTCATGAACCTGGTTGCGAACCACAATTTTCTTCAGCCACTTGCCACTGACCGATCCCGGCCATCCCGCACAAACGAGCCGCAGTGGATGACCGTTCATCGCTGGCAGATCCTCGCCATTCATCGCCCAAGCGATCAGCGATTCGTCTTCAATGGCCTTGGACAGCGGCACGCCGCGGGAGATCGGTACTTTGGCAGGGTCACCGCTCGCGTGTGCGTCGGCGCCATAATAAGCAACATAGACTGCGTCGTCCTTGATGCCGACGAACTCCAGCACGTCTTTCAGCCGGACACCGGTCCACTCGGGACAGCCAATCGCGCCGATCGACCACTGGTTGCCCGATGCCGGCGGCACGAACTCGCTGCGGCCATTGCCACCGCACTCGAGCTGCAGTTGATAGGTGTGATGCTGAAACTGCTTCTTTAAATCCGCAATGGTCAGCTTCATTTCGCGAGCAATTGATTCGCCACCGAATTCGAGCTCCCACGCATCGGCATCAATATTGCCGGTCACTGGCGGAATGCCGTTATTTCGAACGAACAGCCGGCTCGCCGGTGTCACGCGATCGTCCAGCAAGTGTGCCGGCGTCTCGGCATTGACCGGTCGGTCATTCAGCACCACCAGCCCATCCTTGCCGGTTATGACGAAGGGTTCATCGGACTGCGCCAGCGCCGCCGGAATCAGGCCGCCGGGCATCAGGTGTGCGAAAGGAATGGATGCGCCGATCGCCGTCGACATGGCGACGAGACTGCTGCCGGTAAGAAATCCCCGTCGTGTTACCGGGTTGCTGCGTCGACCCCAAAGCGTTTCGTCAGCGGCGAGCGGGTCTGCGGCATAGAGCCCGTGAATGCCACGTTTCTTATCTGTCATGATCTGCTCCGGTCAGCGGAATGTCTTTCCTTCAAGTCAGTGCGGGCCGGCACTCCCTGCGACCAACGGCCAGTATAAAATTGAAGTCAGCGAAATGCTAATTTTGAATAAAGCAACGCCCGGGAATCCGCCATGCCCCGCCTTTCCCTGCGCACCGCGGCAAATAAGTTTTGCGTTTCGGACCACGTCACTCAGGCCGATTGCCGTCTTTGGTTCGAGACATTGCCGTGATATCGTGCAGCGATTCCATGCCGGCAAGCAAACGCCGGCATTTGCAGAAGAGATCTTCAATGACCAGAATGATCGATACGGCGCGGGATGCGATGCCCGGCCTGCTGCTGAGTGCGACCATCGCACTCGCCGTGAGGTTTGTCAGTGACCGGCTTGGTGGCCCTGCGATGTTGTACGCCTTGTTGTTCGGCATGGCGTTCAACTTTCTCACGGAGGATGAGCGTTTTGCGCGCGGAATTCGTATTGCGAGCCGCAATATTCTCCGAATCGGAGTCGCGTTGCTTGGCCTGCGCATTACTACAGGCGACGTCATGGATCTTGGTTGGCCCGTTGTTGCCCTGGTCGTCGGGAGTGTCGTGGCGACAATTCTATTCGGCGGACTCATCGGTCGTGCCTTTGGCTTGAAAGGCGGCCAGTCCATACTTTCGGCCGGCGCGGTTGCGATCTGCGGTGCATCCGCCGCGCTTGCGATAGCTTCCGTACTGCCGCCGCACAAGGATCATGAGCGCAATACGATTCTGACTGTTGCCGGCGTTACGACGCTTAGCACGGTCGCGATGGTTTTCTACCCGGTATTTGTCACGTACCTGCAGTACGACAACGTTACCGCCGGTATTTTTCTCGGGGCGACGATTCACGATGTCGCGCAGGTGGTAGGCGCCGGTTATATCATCTCCGATCAAAGCGGTGAGATTTCCACACTTGTGAAGCTCATTCGCGTTGCCTGCCTGGTGCCGGTCGTACTTACACTCTCGCTGATAATGCACCGCCGCCGATCGCCGGAATCCGGCAACGCACCCCTGCTGCCATGGTTTCTCGTGGCATTCGTCGTGTTGGTCATCGTCAACAGTCTGGGCTGGGCTCCGGCCCAGGCGCAGGCTTTACTGACACCAGTGTCGAGCTGGTGTTTGCTCACGGCCGTCGCGGCTCTCGGAGTCAAGACCTCACTCAAGGCGCTGGCCGATGTTGGCCCTGCACCTTTCGGCGTTATGGTGCTTCAGACCCTGTTTCTTGCTGCATTCGTGATTGGCGGTGTTGCGCTGATCAGATAATCTGCCGCAAGATTTAATAAGCGCATCGATTCTCAGAAGAGGAAGACGTTTTCATGTCGAAACTGGTTCCACCGCCGGAATTTAGTCGCGCCGAAGTGGTCGCGGTGCTGCGGAAATACTACGATAGTCGTGAGCGTCAGTAGTATCTCGAATTGACAGGCGCACACGAACCGTCTTATAAATTAGAAAAATCGAATGTTCTTAAGTGGGCTGCGACCCACATTGGGGAGATTTAATGTTCACGACAAATCCCTTCGCCGAGCTTTCGGCGCTGATATCACCCGCTGTGATGCAGACCTACATTGTCATCATGGTAATCCTGGTCGCCGCCGGCACGATTTTCGACGTTCTGCATAAGAAGAGCGCCCGGTATTTCCGCCAAAACATGCGCAAGGCCAAAGCCAATGCGACGCAGAAGGTGGGAAGCGGGGAGATGCTGTCCATGGCGATCAAAACGGCCGTCGTGGATGTCGCGGCTTCGGGCGAATTCTGCAACCCGAAGCGCAGGATCGCCCATTTGCTGACGATGTACGGCTTCGTGGCTTTCGCCGTCACCACAGCGATCATGGTGTTTCAATACCCGACAACGACGACACCAACGCCTGCCATCCTGCCGCTGCTGTGGCACATCGGGGCGTTACTGGTTTGCGTCGGCGGCTACTGGTTCTGGTTCTTCATTCGGGTGGATGTCGCCGCCGAGGGTAATTCACCGTTCCGTATCATGCGCGCTGACCTGTTCGTACTCTCGCTTCTCGCGAGCGCGACGTTTGCGCTGGTCTGGTCGTATCTGCAGGTGTCGGCGAGTGCGTGGGCGAACGTGTTCTTCGGTTTACACGTCATCGCCACGACGGTGCTGTTTGGCTCCGTGCCATGGTCCAAGTTTGCACATATGTTCTTCAAGCCCGCAGCGGCCTTCGAGAAACGAGTATCGGCAGCGAATGGATCGAGAAGTAATCTGCCGGCTCCTGCCGACAAACCCGAGACGTTTGGCAGCCCTGTCGAACAGCCCCGACACTACTAATCAGCCTAAGGAACAAACATGCCTACATTTGTTTACATGACACGTTGCGATGGCTGCGGACACTGCGTTGATATCTGCCCGTCCGACATCATGCACATCGACAAAACGTATCGTCGTGCCTACAACATCGAGCCGAACTTCTGCTGGGAGTGCTACTCCTGCGTAAAGGCGTGTCCGCAAAACGCGATCGACGTACGCGGTTACGCTGACTTCGCGCCACTGGGCCACAGTGTTCGGGTACTCCGGGAAGAGAAAAAGGGCACCATCTCCTGGAAGGTCAAGTTTCGCGACGGCCGCGAAAAAAACTTCGAGTCGCCGATTCGAACGACACCGTGGGGATCTATCAAGTCACCACAAGATTACGACGCGCCGAGCGAGGATGCCTTAAAAAGCCAGGAACTCGCGCATGAACCAGACGCGCTCAACATCGAAAAATTGCCTGCGTTAACGCCGGACCAACTCAAACAAGGAGTCATGTAATGGGCCTGCTGTCGGGGAGAAAAACGATCTATGTCGATTCCGACGTCCTTGTTATTGGTGGCGGAATGGCCGGCTGCGGCGCTACCTACGAGGCCCGGTATTGGGGGCGCGATCTCAATATCGTCTGCGTAGAGAAAGCGAATATCGAGCGCAGCGGCGCCGTTGCACAGGGCTTGTATGCGATCAACTGCTACATGGGTATGCAGTGGGATGAGAACCAGCCCGAGGACCATGTCCGCTACGCGCGTAACGACCTCATGGGCCTGGTGCGCGAAGACCTGGGCTACGATATTGCCCGGCATGTGGACTCTTCGGTGCACAAGTTCGAGGAGTGGGGTCTGCCGATCATGAAAGACCCGGAAACCGGGCGATACATGCGCGAAGGCAAATGGCAGATCATGATTCACGGCGAGTCCTACAAGCCGATCGTCGCCGAGGCCGCGCGCAAAGCGGCCAGCAAGGTTTACAACCGCATCATGGTGACGCACCTCTTGATGGATAAGACGAAAGCGAACCGTGTCGCTGGCGCTGTTGGTTTTAATGTCCGTACGGGGGACTTCTACGTCTTCCGGGCGCCGGCCGTTATTGTCGCCGCCGGCGGTGCATCACATATTTACAAACCGCGATCGGTTGGCGAGGGCATGGGACGTACCTGGTATGCGCCATGGAGTAGCGCGAGTGCCTATGCGCTGCCGATTCTCGCTGGCGCCAAGATGACACAGATGGAGAACCGCATCGTTCTCACCCGATTCAAGGACGGTTACGGTCCGGTCGGCGCCTACTTCCTGCACCTGAAGACCTACACCGAAAATGCCTACGGCAATGAGTACGAGTCCAACTGGTACGAGAACACCAAGGAACTGGTGGGTGATTATATTGACCGGCACCCGGTACCGACCTGTCTTCGCAACCACGCCATTCTTGAAGAAGTAAAGGCCGGCAGAGGCCCGATTCGCATGGTAACGAAGGAGGCATTTCAGGATCCGCATAAAGAAACCATCGGCTGGGAGAACTTCTTAGGCATGACAATCGGGCAGGCGGTCGTCTGGGCATCACAAAATATCGACCCCAAGCACACCAATCCCGAGTTAACGACTTCCGAGCCCTATGTCATGGGCTCGCACGCGACGTGTTCCGGCGCCTGGGCGAGCGGTCCGGAGGACTACGCCCCTTCCGAGTACCAATGGGGCTACAACCGGATGATGACCGTCGACGGGCTTTTCGGTGCTGGCGACACTATTGGCGGCACCGCCCACAAGTTCTCTTCAGGTTCTTTCGCCGAAGGCCGGATCGCTGCGAAGGCGGCAGTCAACTATGTGAAAGACCTTGGTAAGGAGCGGCCGAAGGTGAATGAGGCCGAATACGAGAATCTCAAGAAGGTGGTTTTCCAGCCCATGGAGAACTACGAAGTCGGCCGCAATGAAATCGTCGCGGGAACCGTTTCGCCGAGTTACCTGTTGCCACTCCATGGACTACAGCGTCTCGAAAAAATCATGGATGAATCTGGAGCTGCTCGGCATGCTCAAGGAAGATCTCGATAACCTTGGCGCAGAAGACCTTCACCAGCTGCAGCGGGCATGGGAACTTCAACACCGGGTTCTGGCTTCTGAGTCCGTGACGCATCACACGATGTTCCGCGAGGAGACGCGCTGGCCGGGCTATTACTATCGTGGCGATCATATGAAGCTCGATGATGAAGACTGGCATTGCTTTACCTTGTCCCAGTACGACCGGGAATCCGGCGAGTGGGCAATGGAAAAAGCGCCCGTCTATCACATCGTTGATTAAGGCAACATATTAGCGAGCCAGGACCCTACTTTTGCTAATCGCGCAGATCAGCGATACGCATATTTTGGCGCCGGCATCGGATCAACCCGCAGCCAAGCTGCGGGCCGACTGCCTGCGGCGCTGCGTCGCCGATATTAATCACCAGCAGCCCGATGCCGTGATCTTCACCGGCGATACGGTCCAGCATGGCCAGCCCGGGGAGTATGCGCGACTGCGGGAATTGCTGGCGCCGCTCGAGGCACCGCTCTATCTCGTGCCGGGCAATCGCGATGACAAAAACGAAATGCGTGCCGCGTTTAGCGACCATGCGCATCTGCCAAGAAGCGGCGACTTCCTCCAGTACGTAATAGAGGAACATGCGGTACGACTCGTCGCGATTGACTCGACATCGCGTGGCGAGCGCAAGGGCGTTTTTTGCCCGGCGCGACAGACCTGGCTGGAGAAAGTGCTGAGTGACCGACCGGATCAGCCGACCCTGTTGTTCATTCACCATCCGCCGTTCGACATCGATGATCACTACGTCGGCGGCTACCGTCGGCCCGAGGAGGCCGTCGCGCTCGCCGATGTCGTCAGTCGCCACCCGCAGGTCGCGGGCCTGACCTGTGGTCATGTCCACTGGCTGATCGAACGCGAATGGGCCGGCACGCAGGCTCGCGTCATGCCGAGCGTTGCCGTCGACCTGCGCAAGGGCATCGATGAGACCGAGGCCCGGGGACGGCCCGTCTACCTGTTGCACCGCCTGTCCCAGGCGACCCGCCTGGCCAGTCTGGCAAGGAGAGCTGACGCCGGAGGCTGAGAGGTTGGAGTGCCCTCGAAGGTTGCTTATCCCGTCTTCTTGATCAGGAAGCGATAGATGCCGCCATCCTCCGAGTGCTCCATCAGTTCGTTACCGGTCTGTCGGCAGAATGCCTCGAAGTCGGCAACCGAGCCCGGATCTGTCGCCAGTATTTCCAGTGTCCCTTCGGTCGGAACTTCCTTCAGCGCTTTCTTTGCTTTGAGGATCGGCAAGGGGCAGTTCATGCCCTTTGCGTCGAGTGTATGGTCAGCCATTTCTTGTTACTCCATGTTGCTCTGCCAACGCAGAACTAGATGAACAGGTTAATGTCGGATTGTGTAGCGACTTCGATGTAGGTTGCGGCGCCACCGAGTTCCGGCCCCTCGATCATATCTTCGAGTGAGTATTCAAATAGATCCATCGTCATCTGGCAGGCGATCAGGCGTACTTCGGCTTCGATCGCAAGTTCGCGTAATTCTTCGATCGGCGCCACGCCCTTTTTGCTCATGAGGTTCTTCATCATTTTCGTACAGGCCGCATCAACGCCCGGGACAGCCGTCAGCAGGTTGGGAAGACCCATGTGTGCGCCCATCATCGGCATCTTCATCGCCGGGTTACCCGCGGCCGTAAGCTGCAGGTTGAGATGATAAGCCCAGTCCAGTGACCCTTTGGTCACAATGATTGACATGCTTTTTTCTTCGGCGGACATTATCTACACCTCTCGTTAACGGGGCATGCAAAAAAGCGCATATTAGACTATCAGAATTGTCTTTATTAGTGAAATATAATATTCTCAATCAGTACTTTAGCGGGTCCGTATCGCGTGCAAAGTTTGCCGTCTGAAAGCATGAGCAGTAACGATCCCGGCTCGTTCTTCGGGCAACGCTCCGCTATGACCGCGAGACCGTCACCGCTGTTTGTCGGCAGCGACATCTATCGAAACCCGGCGTTCGGCTTCAACCACCCACTCAATATTGTGCGTCATTCGGCCGTGCTTGATCTCCTTGGCATTCTGGGGTGGCTCGATGCAGCCGACTTCCGCGAGAGTAATCCCGCCAGTATCGATCAGCTGCTCCAATTCCATGATCATGCGTATATACGAGCACTTCAATACGCAAACGCCACAGGGTCGGTGGCGCCCGATGTCCGCGAGCGTTACCAGGTCGGCACCTTCGAGAACCCGCTTTTTCCCGGTTTCTTCGAGCGCGCGTCGATGACCGTCGGCGGCTCGATCCTGGCAGCGGAGCTGGCAGCGGCGGGGCACGTGGTGTTTCATCCTACCGGGGGTACGCATCATGGCCGATCCGATCGTGCCTCGGGATTCTGTTACCTCAACGACCCGGTGTTTGCCATCACGACAATGCTGCGGCAAGGCTGCGAGCACGTCATGTACGTCGACTTCGACGCCCATCACGGCGACGGCGTTGAGGACGCATTTTACGAGGAGCCGCGGGTAACGACGGTCTCCATACATGAGCAGAATCGCTGGCCGTTCAGCGGCACGCATTCGCACCGGCACGCCGGCGCGTTCAATTTCAGCGTGCCGCCGGAACTCAATGACAGTGAGTTCGACTACCTGGTGCAAAATGCCGTGCTGCCGCTCTTTGAGGCCCAGGACGCGGACGCGCTGGTCATTTGCTGCGGTGCGGACTGCCTTGCGGGCGACCCTCTGTCACAGATGAAGCTCACGAACGTCGCGCTTTGGGACGTCGTTGACCAGCTCATCGCGCTCAACGTGCCGATCGTCGTGCTGGGTGGCGGTGGCTATAATCCCTGGACCGTGACACGCTACTGGGCCGGAATGTGGGGGCGCATCTCGGGTCAGGAGATGCCGGAATGCCTGCCGCTGGAAGCCTGCGAGTTCATGCGGCGAATGGAATGCGACCTGATTGACGAAGAAGACATAAACCAGGAATGGCTCAGGACGATGGCGGATTGTCCGTATCCCGGCGCGATTCGCGACGAGATAAAATTGATGGTTGAAAATACGCAATCGCGGTTTTAGCGCTTTAGCGTCGGGTTGGCAGAATAATCGAGGAATACTGAATGGCATGGCTCGAAGCACTGTCGGGAATCGAAGATCTCGAAGACGCAGAATTTGATGCGACGCTGGTCGAGCAGTTCGAGCGCCGGGCCAACGGGCATGAACGACGACCGATCCGCTTTTCGACGCCGACGTTCAAGGAATATTCGAGCACCGAACTGAGCGGCTGCGGCAAAAACAGTTTTCCGGCGTTCTCGATTACGGCGGGAGCCTGCGGCCTGAACTGCGACCATTGTCAGAAGAAGATCCTCGAGCCGATGATCCCGGCGACCAACCCGGCCATGCTCGACGAGAAAGCGAGGCACCTGATCGAGACGCAGGAGCTCAACGGCTTCCTGCTGTCGGGCGGTTCGAACAAGAAGAATGAGATCTCCTACGGCCGATACATGCCTGTCGTGGAAAAACTGAAGCACGACTACCCGGAACTCAAGATCGCGATACACAGCGCGTTACTGGATGAACGTCGGGCGAAGGAGATGGAGTCGGCGGGTGTCGATACCGTCATGATGGATGTGATCGGCGCACAGGAAACCATCAACGACGTGTACAAGCTGGATCGCCCGGTCGAAGATTTTGAAACGACACTGGCCGCTCTGTGCAGCACGTCAATGGAAGTGACGCCGCATATCGTTATCGGTTTGCACTATGGCCAGATCCTCGGCGAGGCGAATGCGCTCGATATCGTCAGCCGTTACGATGTCACCGCGCTGGTGCTTGTCGTGATCATGCCTTTCTATGCCAAACCCGGCACGTTTGTGACGCCCGCGACTACCGATGTCGGGCGTATTTTCCTTGAGGCGCGTGAGCGTCTTCCCGACAAACAGGTCTTGCTGGGTTGCGCGCGACCGCCCGGCATGCACAAACGCGTCACTGATGCTTACGCAATCATGGCAGGGCTGGACGGCATCGCGTTCCCCGCCGACGGTGCGGTATCGGTCGCACACACGATCGGTCGTCCTTTCGAGCAGGCGCATTCCTGTTGCTCAATTAAACTGGGCAGCCATTTGAAAACGACAATGCAGTCGTCGTTCGCGGCGTGATGACGTCCAACCAGGAACAAAGACTATGAGCTGTATTGAACACAAAACCACACCGTCGCCGACCAACGGCGAAGCGGGCAGGGACCACAACCCGTTTGACGTCATGGAACCGCGCGCGCCGCTTAAGACGCCGGTGGATCGCAAGAATGGCAAGCACGTCAAAGCGAACGACATTCCGCCGCAGGGCGTTTACTTGCCGAACAACAACATCCTCGCGCCGCACATGAAGTCGCCCGAGTACGTGCAGCTATCGACAGCAGCGGCAATCACGCTGGGCATCATGAGCGGACGCATGTACGGCTGTGAATGCACGCGCTGCCTCAACTTATTGCTGACGTACCCCGAAGGTTGCCGCGCGAACTGCGCCTACTGCGGTCTCGCACGACACCGCGAAGCCGATCGTGACTACGCGGATCGAAATTTTATTCGCGTCGACTGGCCGGCTGTGCCGATGGCAGACATCATCGATATTGTTGCCAGAGACCCGGACAAAAGTCCGTTTCATCGTATGTGCATTTCGATGATCACGCATCCGCGCTCGGAAGACGACACGTTCACGGTGCTTGAACAATGGACGGATCGTATCGATCCAACGGCGATTCCGGTTTCCATTCTGTCCAATCCGACAACGATGTCGCGCGACGATGTGCAGCGCACTAAAGATCTTGGTGCAGACATTTTCACGGTTGCGCTTGACGCCGCAACGCCCGAGCTGTTCGATCGCACGCGAGGTAAAGGCGTGCAGTCACCGCACAAGTGGTCGAAGTACTGGGACATCATGCTCGAGGCGCGCGACATCTTCGGGCCGCAGAAGTTTGGCGCTCATATTATTGTCGGCATGGGTGAGACGGAGTCCGAAGTGCTTCACCTGGTCCAGGAACTCGTCGATCTGGGTGGTCACAGTCACATGTTCTGTTTCTTCCCGGAGCAAGGATCGCTGATGGATCATTTGCCGGCAACGCCTCGCGACCAGTGGCGCCGCGTCCAGCTTGCGCGTTACCTGATTGATTACCGGGGCGTACGAGTCGGGCAAATGCGTTTTGATGATCAGGGGCGTGTGACCGCTTACGGGATTGCCGAAGCCGAGCTTGCTGTCATTATCGACGAAGGCATCGCATTCCGAACCTCCGGGTGTCCGGGCAAGTTCCAGGACGATATCTCGGCCTGCGATCGTCCCTACGGTGACTCCCCGCCGAGCGATATTGCGAGCTATCCGTTTCAGCCGAAAAAGAAAGACCTGAAGCGCATCCGCAAGCAGCTCGATATTCCCGTGACGCTCGAATAGCGGTTCGGCGCATACTACCCGCGTGTCTCAAGCATTCAGAATCATCGATACGGGCGTTCGTGAAGGGCGTTCCAACATAGCGTTTGACCCCGCGCTGATCGAACTGCGGCAACAGAACAAAGTACCGAACACGATTCGCTTCATGCGTTTTCCACCCACGGCACTGATTGGCCGGCACCAGGACCTGAGCCGCGAAATCAATCTCGATTATTGCGCTGCGGACGGCGTCGGGACGGTGCGACGCATAACCGGGGGCGGCGCCATCTATCTCGACGAGGGACAGCTGGGCTGGGAGCTCGTATTTCACCGCTCGTCATTGGGATTCGCTGCACTGCCGGATATTGCCCGCGAAATCTGCAATGCCGCGGCAGCAGGACTGTCTTCGCTCGGCGTCAATGCGAAGTTCCGGCCGCGCAATGACATCGAGGTCGACGGCCGCAAGATCAGTGGCACCGGTGGTTTTTTCGACGGCGACATCCTGATCTACCAGGGAACGGTGCTCGTCGACATGAACGCGCAACAAATGGTCAAAGCGCTCAACGTGCCGCGAAGCAAGCTTGCCAAACACAAACTCGACTCGGCCGAGCAGCGCGTCGTGACGCTGAAGGAATTGCTTGGTAATGATCTTCCGGATATGGAGACGATTAAAGCGGCGTTGATTACGGGCTTCAAGAAACACCTGGGTATCAGTGCCGAGCCCGGTGAAATTTCGCCGACAGAAGAAAAACTGGCAAAACAATTTTTCGACGACGAGATCGGCACGGACGAATTTGTTGCCGAAATCGACAACCCCGCCGGTTCCGACGATGTGCTTGCGGGTACTCACACAGGAGCGGGCGGCACGATCACGTCCTACGTCAAACTCGAAGGACCGACACGCCGTATACTGCAGCGGGTCCTGATCAGCGGGGATTTCTTCGTCACGCCGCCGCGTGTCGTTTTTGATCTCGAAGCGCACTTGCAGGGAACGCGATTGTCGGACATTGAGACTCGTATCAATCAGTTTTTTGAAGACACGGACATCGGCATGCTGAGCGTTACGGCCGATGACTTTGCGACCTCGATCAATAACGCGATCCAGTCCGCACAGGTCGCCGCCAATGGGTGATTGCAAAACCAACGACGACGCGTTCGTGCTCGCCGTCAGCGGTCACGTGCCCATGAATGTTGTTGCTGTCGTACAGCACACGTCAGGTGAGTACCTGGGCTTGATGGAAGATCATCTCGAAGGGCGCCGAATCCGTTTCCAATATTTCAGGCCGTTCGCTGGCGGGCGCAAGCTGCCGGCCCACGATGTCGCGGCGGACGCGCTGCTGCTTCAGGGCACGCCTGTGATCGGCATTGGTCTCGGCGCCCAGGTACTGGCCATCGCCGCGGGCGGTGGCTCGGAGAGTCGTGACCTGACGTTCGAGATGCTGAGCGCAACCCGCACGGCGGACGATGCGTTGAACGGCTTTCTGCCCGAAGCATTTCACCAGGTCATTTATATGCGCGACTGGCCCGTGCCGCCGGCGAGCGCCAAAGTGCTGGCCGAGGATGATGCGGGTCGACCGCTGGTCTGGCAGGTTGGTGAGAATGCCTATGGTTTTTCGGGTAATCCCGGGATTAAGCTAGGCATGGTCGAAGACCTGATTATGGAATTCGAAGAGGTCGCGGAGGGCGCGGTCGCGAAACTCGAGCAGTTGCGCGAGCTGCAGCCTGTCCTCGAAGACGAACTGGTGCCGATTATGACCGGTCTCGTGCAGTGCACGTCCCTGATGTCCTCACCGAAAGCGGCCGTTCAGGCCGATCCGAAACTGGACACACAGGTAATTTAGTATATGCTAATTGACTGTTAGACAGCATCTAACAGCAGGGAAATGAAGAAAATGGCTGAAAAACTCATCATCGTCATGGCCAATACCGACCCTCGAAACGGCGAGGAGCTCGGCGCACCCATCTTCCAGGCGACCGTCGCGGCGGCGATGGACTACGACGTCGACGTCATATGCACGGCCACCTCGGGCCGACTCATGAAAAAAGGCGTGGCCGAGAAACTTTTCGTCAAGGAAGGCTCGCCGAAATCAGTACTCAGTTTCATCCAGGACGCTCACGAAGCTGGCGTGAAGTTTTTCTGCTGCTCGCCTAATCTCGATCTGTTCGATATGACCAAGGAAGACCTGATTCCCGAATGTGAGGGCATTGTCGGTGGCGCGCACCTTATCGAAGAAGTCATGGAAAGCGACTGCAAGGTTTTGTCTTACTAGATCACACAGGCTCAAAACATGTCCCATTCAGCGACGTCCCGAATTCAGGAACACATCGGCGATCCGGTATCGGACGCGCCGCCTGTCGGGCGGGAAAAGCTGGAGGAGATCTTTCAGGATATCCAGGCGGACATGCGCTACGACCACGAGCTCAATGGCTGCCTGAACTGCGGCATCTGCACGGCGACCTGTCCGGCGGCCCATTACTACGACTTCAGTCCCCGCGAGATCGTGCAGCTGCTCTGGACCGAGAATCTCGAAGGCATCTATGATGCCATGCAGGAAAAGATCTGGTCCTGTGCGCAGTGCTATACCTGTGCGGCGCGTTGCCCGTTCAGCAATTCGCCGGGCGGCCTCATCATGCTAATGCGCGAGACCGCTATCAAGCACGGCATGGAATCCGCGAAGAATGTGCTGCGCCCGTTCAGCCGCGTGATGCTCAAGCTCATTTCAACGGGCAACCAGCTATCCCCCGATATGATTACCCCCGACGGCTTCGCCGACTGGGGACCCAATGTTGCCAAGGTCGATGCTCCGCTGGAGCTGCTTCGCAAGGCAATCCCCATGCCCACGCTGCATACGACGAAAACCGCGTGGGAAGTCAATCTCAAGACCTCCGTCGAGCTTTACACGATCTGGGAAGAAACCGGCGTGCTCGACAGTCTTGAGACCATTGACGAAAACCTGTTCGATGTAATCCTCGACATCATGGATGAAAAGCGTGATGACTATGAGGATTGGCTCGACGATCAGGATGATGACTAAATCTGAGACTGAGAGAAACTTATGACGACAGGTAATGGTAACGGTAACGGTAACGGTAACGGCGAAGGGCGGTTTACTGGCCACGGCGCCGAATGGACCGACGCGAATCTTTCGAAGAAAGACGCCCACGTTGCGACCGTGTGGGTCGAGCAGATCATCAACAAACGCTCGATGCTGACCAACAAGGACCGCGTTGAAGACGTGCGCGATATCATGTGGCAGCTCGAAAAAGAAGGTGAGATTGTCGTGCATCGCGTGACCGATGACCACAAGCCGGTCATGGCCAAGACGCTGTACGGTTGGGACAAGAAGATTCCGACCACACGTCTCTGGCACCACAAGTCCTGCGGACAGTGCGGCAACATTCCGGGCTATCCCGCTTCACTGCTGTGGCTCATGAACGAGATGGACATCGATTATCTCGATGAGACCGATCAAACGTCCTGCACCGCCTGGAACTATCACGGTTCGGGCATTGGTAATCTCGAGAGTCTCGCCGCCGTCTTCCTGCGGAATTTCCACCAGGCTTACGTTTCAGCGAAAGCGCAGGGCTTGCCTGACGGTTTTTTCTACCCGCTGGTGCATTGCGGCACATCCTTCGGCAATTACAAGGAAGTGCGCGGCTACCTGTTGCAGTCTGCCAAATTACGGGAACGCGTCAAGAAGATCCTCGGCAAGCTGGGTCGTCTCGTCGACGGCAAGCTGCTGATACCCGAAGAAGTCGTGCACTACTCCGAGTGGCTGCAT
>CAMYLB010000140.1 GCA_947259145.1 uncultured Woeseiaceae bacterium | reverse complement strand
AGGCTCGTCGAACAGAAAGCGACCTTGTTGCTGCACGAATTCGACGACGGCAGCACGCCGCTGGGACGCATTGCCGAAGCCGTTGGCCCGAAAAGCGTAATCGTAGTACTCGGAAGCGGAGACCCACAGCTCGAAGGTCGCATCCTGGAAGTGGCTCGGCAGGCACCGAATCTCGTTTTTCTGCAAGGTTATTCCGAAAACCTGACCGCACCACTGTACCAAGCCGGCGATCTTTTCCTGATGCCGTCAAGTTTCGAACCCTGTGGCATCAGCCAGATGCTCGCTATGCGCAGCGCGCAGCCCTGCATCGTTCATGGCGTCGGTGGTCTCAAAGACACGGTAGAAGATGCCGTTACCGGGTTCGTTTTCGATGGCCACAGCCCGGACGAACAGGCCAGAGGATTCGTCGACACGACAGCGCGTGCGCTGGACATTCGTTCCAACGACCCAATTGCATGGCAGAATGTCTGCCAGGCTGCGGTGGCCCGCCGATTCGACTGGGCGGCCGCTGCCGAAACTACTATCGAAACGTTATATGGCGAGGGCAATGACCGCTAAATCAGACAGGAAAAGTGAATACGAGGCGCTCGTCGCCGGTCGTCACAACAACCCGTTCGCCATTCTCGGCCCGCAGACGGAAGCTGAGGGACGCGTTGTGCGCACGCTGCAGCCGCATGCGGCGAAGGTAGAGCTGGTCGACGCCGCAGGCGCACCGATTGCCAACATGAAAAAGATTCACACCGGCGGCCTGTTCGAAGCGCCCTTGCCACCTCGCAAACGGCATTACGCACTGCGCATAACGGACGGCTCGGGCCTGTCCTATGTCATCGAAGACCCCTATCGTTTTCCGTCCGCTCTGGGTGAAATGGATTTGTACCTGCTGGGCGAAGGATCGGACCGCTACATTTACAAAAAGCTCGGCGCGCATCTGCGCCAGCTACAGGGCGTAGCCGGCACCCGTTTCGCCGTCTGGGCGCCGAACGCATCGCGGGTTAGCGTCATTGGCGACTTCAACGGCTGGGACGGACGGCAGCACGTCATGCGCCTGCATCCGGGCAATGGCATCTGGGAAATCTTCATACCGGCCGTCGGCAACGGCGCCTTGTACAAATACGAAATTCAGGACAGGAACGGCAAGCTGCTGCCGCTCAAGGGCGATCCGTACGCGAGCTACCATGAGCCGCCACCCGGAAACGCGTCGGTCGTTTTCGACAGCGATTATGACTGGCAGGACGGCGACTGGATGCAACGCCTTACCGTCGAGCCGAATCTTGGCAAGCCCATTAGCATTTATGAAGTACATCTGGGTTCGTGGCGCCGCAAGGACGACGGCAGTTACCTGTCGTACCGGAATTTCGCCGACGAACTCGTGGACTACGTTGTGGACATGGGATTCACTCACATCGAGCTGATGCCCGTATCCGAACACCCGTTCGACGGTTCCTGGGGCTATCAGCCGATCGGTTTGTTCGCGCCGACCCAGCGATTCGGCACCCCGGATGAATTTCGCTATTTCGTCGATCGCTGCCACGCCAACAACATCGGCGTCATCATGGACTGGGTGCCGGCGCACTTCCCGAATGACGATCATGGCCTGCGCCGCTTTGACGGCTCAGCGCTCTATGAACATGAAGACCCACGCAAAGGCGCGCACGCAGACTGGGGTACGTTAATCTTCAACTATGGCCGACGCGAGGTCATGAACTACCTGATCGGCAGCGCGCTTTACTGGATCAGTGAATTTCACATCGACGGCCTGCGCGTCGACGCCGTCGCTTCGATGTTGTATCTCGACTACTCGCGTGAGGAAGGCGAGTGGCTGCCAAACGAGCAAGGTGGCAATGAAAACCTCGAGGCGGTCGCGTTCCTGCGCCGGCTCAATACGGAGGTTCACGCGCATTGCGCCACGTCGTTCGCCGAGGAATCCACCGCGTGGCCAGGTGTGTCCAAGCCCGTTCATGCCGGTGGCCTGGGCTTTACCTACAAGTGGAATATGGGTTGGATGAATGACACTTTGTCATACATGTCCGAAGACCCGGTCCATCGCAAACACCATCACGACAAAATGACTTTCGGTCTCGTCTACGCATTCAACGAGAACTTTGTGCTACCGCTTTCGCATGACGAAGTCGTGCACGGCAAACACTCGATACTGGGGCGCATGCCCGGAGACGACTGGCAGCAGTTCGCGAACTTACGAGCCTACTACGCGACGATGTTTGCCCACCCGGGCAAGAAGCTGCTGTTCATGGGCAACGAGATCGCTCAGCGCCACGAATGGAACCACGATCGGTCACTGGACTGGCACCTGCTTGAGTATGCACCGCACCAGGGCGTGCAACAGCTGGTGCGCGACCTGAATCGCCTGTACCAGGACACCCCGGCGCTGCACGAGGTCGATTTCAGTGGCGATGGATTTGAGTGGATCCAGTGGGATGACCGTGACAGCAGCGTGTTGAGCTGGCTGCGGCGCGACAAATCCGGAGGCATTGTCGTCTGCGTCGTAAATTTGACGCCAATCGTGAGAAACGACTACCAGATCGGTGTACCTTTTGCGGGCAAATACCGCGTTTTGCTAAATAGCGATGACGAGAAGTATGGTGGCGGCGGCGTTGGCATGGCGAGCTACGAAGCGACCTCGCCCGGCCATCATGGCCGGCCGCACTCGCTGCGATTACACCTGCCGCCGCTTGCGGCAGTGATTTTGAAACCGGCGCCCGTGGACGGCGGCGCCTGACGGAGACTGATGCATGGCCGCAACACCTGACGACACGACTGGCATCGGCGATATCGAGCTGCTACAGGCGCCCGATCTGCCGATGACCGCCGATGCGATCCTGCACGACTTCACCCACTATTTCAGTCGCCTGCTGGGACGGCGCACGATCCGCCTCAATTCCCCCTTCCTTTACCAGGCGCTCGTATTCGCAGCACGCGACCGGCTGATGGAGCGCTGGGCGGAAACGCGCAAGGCGACCGAAAGCGCCGGCAAGTGCCGTGTCGCCTACATGTCGCTTGAGTTCCTGATGGGCCGCCTGTTATCGAACGCGTTACTCAATCTTGGTATCGAAGATGAAACGTCCGAGGCGCTCTCCCGCCTGGGCATCGCACTCGAGGACGTGTACGAACGCGAACATGACGCCGGCCTGGGCAATGGCGGTCTTGGTCGCCTGGCCGCGTGCTTTCTCGATAGTTGTGCAACGCTGGCCCTGCCGGTCATCGGCTATGGCATACGATATCACTACGGCATGTTTCATCAACGCATCGAGAACGGTTACCAGGTCGAGGAAGCGGACGCCTGGCTACGCGAGGGTTTCCCGTGGGAAATCGAGAGAATCGAGTACGCGCAGACCGTGCGCTTCGGTGGTCGCAGCGTCGTTTACACGGATCCGACCGGGGTCACGCGCTACGAGTGGATCGATACGGAGGACGTGCTGGCAATACCGTTTGACATACCCATTCCGGGTTATCAGAACGGCATCGTCAACACACTGCGGTTGTGGTCGGCATCCGCCACGGATGAGTTTGACCTCACAGAGTTCAACGCCGGCAGCTACGCGGATGCGGTCGCTTCAAAAAACGAGGCCGAGAACATCACGATGGTGCTGTATCCAAACGCAGCGACCGAGAATGGCCAGGAACTGCGGCTGCGGCAGCAGTATTTTCTCGCTTCGGCGAGCCTGCAGGATCAGTTGCGCAACCGAATCAAGAACTACGGTCCGGACCTCAGCGAATTTGCGGAAAAACACTGCATTCAATTGAACGATACCCACCCGGCCATTGCCGTCGCCGAACTCATGCGTTTGCTCATGGATGAGCACCTGATGGAATGGGACCAGGCCTGGGAAATCACACGAAATACCATGGCTTATACGAACCACACCCTGCTGCCGGAAGCGCTCGAGAGGTGGCCTGTCTCGATGTTCCGCCGGCTGCTGCCGAGAATTCTCGACATCATTTATGAAATCAATGCGCGCTTTATCGTCGAGATCAGTCAGCGCTGGCCCGGTGACAACGACCGCATCGCCCGCATGTCGCTGATCCAGGAAGGCCAGGAACCGATGGTTCGGATGGCGTACCTGGCGATCGTCGGAAGTTTCTCGGTAAACGGCGTTGCGGCGTTGCATTCGAAGTTGCTGCGGGAAGGCCTGTTTCGCGACTTTGCGGAACTGTGGCCGGAAAAATTCAACAACAAAACAAATGGTGTCACGCAACGACGTTGGATGGCTGCCTGTAACAAGGGCCTCGCCAAACTGATTACCGACAAAATCGGCGACACCTGGATCACGGATTTATCCGAACTCGAGAAGCTGCGGGAATTCGTCGACGACGCGAAATTTCGCAAAGCCTGGCGTTCGGTCAAACTGGCCGGCAAGGTAAAGCTCGCACTTGCGGTGCAAAAAAAGACCGGACTGGTTATTGATCCCGGCACAATGTTCGACGTGCAGGTCAAGCGCATCCACGAATACAAGCGCCAGTTCCTGAATGTGTTACATGCGGTGTATCTCTACGACCGCATTCGCCGCGGCATCGATGTTGTGCCACGCACAATCATCATCGGCGGCAAGGCGGCGCCTGGCTACGTCATGGCGAAGAACGTCATCAAGTGCATTAACAACGTCGCTCGCGTGATCAATACCGATCCGGCGATGGACGGCAAGCTGCAGCTCATTTTCTACCCGGACTACAACGTCTCCGCAATGGAAGTCATCTGTCCGGCCGCCGATCTGTCGGCGCAAGTTTCAACGGCGGGCAAGGAAGCGTCGGGTACCGGGAATATGAAGTTCATGATGAACGGTGCCGTGACCATCGGCACGCTTGACGGCGCGAATGTGGAAATTCGCGAGGCCGTCGGCAGTGAGAACTTCTTCCTGTTCGGTCTGACCGTTGACGAAATCGCCGAGCTGCGCGGTCGATATGATCCGCGCACGATCATTGACTCGGACAAGGACTTCAGCCGCGTCATGCAGCTGCTGGAAAGCGGCCACTTCAGCCGTTTCGAAGTCAACGCATTCGATCCGGTAATCCAGTCCATTCGAGAACCGACTGACCCCTGGATGACCGCCGCCGACTTCCGCAGCTTCGTCGATGCGCAAACGGCCGCGGCCGAGGCGTATTGCGATGTCGAGCACTGGACACGCATGAGCATTCTCAACACGGCGGCATCGGGCCGCTTCTCGACCGATCGCACGATGCGCGACTATAACGAAGACATCTGGCGGCTGGAGCCGATCTCCTTGCCTAAACGTTGATGCGGCCCGGCAACCCGGAAATCCTTGGCGCGACTCCGGACGGATCCGGCACAAATTTTGCGGTGTACTCGGCCGTTGCCGAGCGAGTCGAGCTCTGCCTGTTCAACCAGGACGGCAGTTTAATTGAACAGCGCGACCTGCCGGAGTGCAGTAGCGCCGTATGGCACGGCTACCTGCCCGGCTGCGGTCCCGGCCAGCGCTACGGCCTTCGGGTTCACGGCCCATTCGATCCAGCCAATGGTCTGCGCTGCAATCCGGCGAAACTGCTTCTGGATCCCTACGCCCGCGAAATTGTTGGCGACTTCAAATGGGATCCCGCAGTTTTCGACTACAAGATCGAGCACGGCGAACTTCACGCCAACACCGACGACAGTGCCCCGTTCGTGCCGAGAAGCGTCGTGCGAGGCGCTTTCGACGATGAGATTCCCAATGGCCCCGCCGTTCCCTGGGGCGAGACCGTTTTTTACGAATGCAACGTTCGCGGTTTCACGATGCGTCATCCCGCTCTCGAAAAGTCCGCACGAGGCACATTCGATGGACTTCGTCACAAGGATGTTCTGGCTCACCTGAAATCGCTCGGCGTCAGCGCCATCGAGCTGATGCCTGTGCAGACATTTATTGATGAGTGGCATCTGGCCGAAATGAACCTGAGAAATTTCTGGGGCTACAACACGATCGGCTTTTTCTCGCCGATGCAGCGCTACGCTCGCGGCAACCCTGTCACCGAGTTTCGCGACATGGTGCGCACACTGCATGACGCAGGTCTCGAAGTCGTCATGGACGTTGCCTACAACCATACGGGTGAAGCCGATCACCAGGGACCCACGCTTTGTTTCCGTGGCCTCGATAATCTGACCTACTACCGCACTGAGCCTGATGATCATGGTGCCTACGTCAATGACACGGGCTGCGGTAATACGGTCGATCTCGACCATATACAGGTCCGACAGCTGGTTCTGGACAGTCTCGACTACTGGGCAAGCGACATGGGCGTCGACGGCTTTCGCTTCGACCTCGCGACCATCCTCGGCCGACGCCGCGACGGCTTTTCATCGACACACCCATTCCTGGTCGACATCAGCAACCACCCCAAGCTCCGGCACGTGAAGCTCATCGCCGAACCGTGGGACCCCGGTCCCGGCGGCTATCAGCTCGGCAAGTTTCCGCCGCGCTGGGCCGAATGGAACGATCGTTACCGCGATACGGTTCGGGCCTTCTGGCGCGGCGACCCGGAAACCAGCGGCGAGTTCGCCAGCCGGCTACATGGCTCGGCCGACTTTTTCGAAGCCAGTCAACGACCGCCGTTTGCAAGCGTTAATTTTGTGTCCTGTCATGATGGTTTCACGCTGATGGACGTCGTCAGCTACGAACGGCGCCACAACGAAGCAAACGGCGAAGACAACCGAGACGGTCACTCGCATAACCTGAGCGCCAACTACGGCGTCGAAGGAACATCAGATGACCGGGACATCATTGAGACGCGCCGTCGGCAGCGGCTGAACATGCTGGCGACGCTGCTGTTCTCACAGGGAACACCCATGCTGCTTGCCGGCGATGAGTTTGGTCATACGCAACACGGCAACAACAACGCTTATGCACAGGACAATGAAACCAGCTGGCTCGACTGGTCGGCCATGGATCTCGAGTTCATGGAGCAAGTGCGGGAGCTCGTGTTGCTGCGTCGTGAAACACCCTTGTTGCGCATCGACGACTACGTGCATGGGACGCTAAAGCGGGAAAACAGCACCATTGAAATCCGCTGGATCAACAAGGACGGGGAAATGAAGCAGGCGGACGAGTGGGCATCGAGCCGCGCTTTTTCCGTGCTGATCGAGGAAGTCAGTGGCAGCGGCGGGCTCGACGCGATCACGATTTTGATGAACCGATACGATGAACCAACCGTTCTGCAACTGCCGATCGTCAGTATTGCGACAAACTGGCACGTCGCATTTTCGAGCGTTCGCAGCCCCGAGGCAACGATTAACGGCCGTGAGGTGATGGTGCCCGGACAGTCTATTGCCCTGCTGGTCTCACGCTAAGCAGCGAAACGCGATTCCGGCGAGCGTCCTGCCGGTCCGCGATCTCTGCCTTTTTGACCACATTTTCTCTTTGAAAACGCTCATAATGTCGAAAAGATCTGCAGGTCAGGCAGAGTAAAGAGGGTTCCAAATGACCGATCTGTTCGAAAATCCCATCGAACCGGCGTTCGAGTTGATGGGCTTCACCGAGGTTGCCAATCACCGCTCGAAAGACGTGACGCTGTATCGCCAGGGCGATATCAATTTCATCCTCAATCGCGAGCCGCACAGCCTTGCTTATTATTTTGCACAGGAGCATGGGCCGTCTGCCTGCGGCATGGCGTTTCGCGTCAAAGATGCTCACCGTGCCTATACGCGCGCGTTGGAACTGGGAGCACAGCCTGTCGATATCCCGACCGGGCCGATGGAGCTGCGTTTGCCCGCGATCAAGGGCATCGGCGGCGCTCCGCTGTACCTGATCGACCGCTACGAGCGCGGCTCTACGATCTATGACATCGATTTCGAGTTTGTTGAGGGTGTAGATCGACATCCGGAGGGCTGTGGCTTTCGGGAAATCGATCACCTAACTCATAACGTCTATCGCGGTCGCATGAATTTCTGGGCCGAGTTTTACGAAAACATATTCAACTTTCGCGAGATTCGATACTTCGACATCAAGGGCAAGCACACCGGCTTGTTGTCGAAAGCCATGACCGCCCCTGACGGCCGTATCCGCATACCGCTGAACGAAGAAGCTTCGCGGGGCACGGGCCAGATAGAGGAGTACCTCATGGCGTTCAACGGTGAGGGAATCCAGCACATCGCCTTTTCCTGTGACGACCTCTATGAATGCTGGGATCGCCTTGCAAAACGGGGTATCGAGTTCATGACCGCGCCCCCTGCGGCCTATTACGAGATGCTGGAGGAACGTTTGCCGGACCACGGCGAGCCCATTGATGAAATGCGGTCCCGCGGTATCCTGCTCGACGGCTCGACAACAGGCGGCGAGCCACGCTTGTTGCTGCAAATATTCTCAGCAAACATGGTCGGTCCGACGTTTTTCGAGTTTATTCAACGCAAGAAGGACGAAGGCTTACCAGATTGCGCGCGGCGTTGTCGATGCCGAGGCCTGACAGGAGCAAGCAATGAATCTCAAACGAATTCACCACGTCGCGTACCGCTGCAACGACGCCAGGGAAACGGTCGAGTTTTATCAACGCGTCCTGAACATGGAATTCACGGTCGCGTTCGCGGAAGACCAGGTGCCGTCGACCAAGGAGCCAGACCCCTACATGCACGTGTTCCTCGATTGCGGCATGGGCAACGTCCTCGCATTCTTCGAGCTGCCGACACGACCGGAAATGGATCGCGATCACAACACGCCGAAATGGGTCCAGCACATTGCGTTCGAAGTAGAGAACTACGACGCGCTGCTTGCGGCAAAAAAACACGTACGGGCGGAAGGTGTCGACGTTATCGGACCCATCAATCACGGCATTTTTCAGTCGATCTACTTCTTCGATCCCAACGGACATCGCCTGGAACTCGTTGCGAATACGCACACGCAGGAACAGGTCGACGAACTCAAGCGCGTGGCGCCCGCCATGCTTCTGGAATGGAGCCACACGAAAAAAGCACCGCGCCACGCAGCCTGGCTGCATGAGCTGGAATTCAGGGGGGACGTATCGTGAAACTGGCATCCTTGAAAGACGGCCGCGACGGCCGCCTGGTTGTTGTATCGCGGGATCTCACGCGCTTTCTCCCCGCCGACGACGTCGCATCGACCTTACAGTCCGCCCTCGATGACTGGAAAAAGAAACGCCCGGTTCTCGAAGCTCTGTCGGCGCGAGTGGACGCGGGTGAAGGCGATTCATTCGACGAATCAGCCTGTGCCTCTCCTTTACCGCGCGCCTACCAGTGGGCCGACGGTTCTGCTTACGTCAACCACGTAGAGCTCGTGCGCAAGGCCCGCGGCGCCGAGATGCCCGCGACATTCTGGACCGACCCGCTCATGTACCAGGGTGGTTCCGATTCGTTTCTCGGCCCACGCGACAACATCCCGGTGATCGATGAAGCATGGGGCATCGACTTCGAGGCCGAGATCGTCGTTGTCACCGACGATGTGCCCATGGGCGTGTCGGCCACCAATGCTGTAGCGCATATCCAGTTAATCATGCTTGTCAACGATGTGTCGCTGCGAAACCTGATTCCCGGTGAGCTCGCCAAAGGCTTCGGTTTTTTCCAGTCGAAACCGTCCAGCGCTTTCTCGCCGCTAGCCGTGACGCCGGACGAACTCGGCGATGCCTGGAGTGACGCGAAGGTGCATCTGCCGTTGCTTTCGTTCCTTAACGATACTGCCTTTGGCAAACCGGATGCCGGCATCGACATGACCTTCGATTTCGGCCAGCTTGTGGCTCACGCGGCGAAGTCACGTCCACTGGGCGCCGGGGCAATCATCGGTTCGGGAACAGTCTCTAACAAACTGGATGACGGTCCGGGAAAACCCATCGAGGACGGTGGCGTCGGTTACTCCTGTATCGCCGAGATCCGCACGATCGAAACGATCGAAAACGGCAAACCGAGCACGTCGTTCATGAAATTCGGTGACCGCGTTCGCATTGAAATGAACGACGCGTCAGGCCGGTCAATATTCGGTACGATCGACCAGGTCGTCGAAAAGTACAAAACCTGAATGCCAGTCAAACTCTACAGCTACTGGCGCTCGTCGGCCGCGTACCGCGTACGTATCGCACTCAATCTGAAAGGTCTCGACTATGAGATCGTGCCGGTGTCTTTGGCGCCTGGTGTATCGGAGCACCAGAAGGATGCGTATCGTGCGATCAACCCGCAGATGCTCGTGCCGTTCCTCGAAGACGGCGCCATCGCGATCGCGCAATCGATGGCAATACTCGAATACCTCGAGGAGACTTATCCACAGACGCCGTTATTGCCGAAAAACGAGCCCGCACGCAGCCGGGTTCGCGCGTTCTGCAACATGATTGCCTGCGACATTCATCCGCTCAACAACCTGCGCGTGTTGAAGTACCTCAAAGCCGAACTGGGCGCGGATGAAAAGGCCGGCAGCGACTGGTACGGACACTGGATTCACGAAGGATTCAAGGCAGCGGAAGCGTTGGCCGGCAATGGGCCCTATGTCTTCGGCGACGAACCAACATTCGCCGATTGTTTCCTGGTGCCGCAGATGTACAACGCGCAGCGATTCAAAGTGCCGATCGACAAATATTCGAAACTCGTCGCCAGTACCGAGGCCTGCAACAAACTATCCGCATTCAAGAAAGCGGCGCCCGAACGACAGCCGGACGCCGCTGCAAACTGATCACAAGCTACTGGTTGGTCTTTAGATTCTCGTGATTCTTCATCCAGGCGTCTGAATTCCCCTGTGCTTCAGCCACCTGTTCGGGCGTCATCCGGGTTTCGAGAAACTCCAGTTTCGACTTGGCGTCAATATCGCCGAAATTCGTGGCGAGCCTGAACCACTTGTAGGCCGTTACGGGATCGTATTTTTCTGAGTAGTCCATCCCGTAAACCCGGCCAAGCGCCAAATGTGCTCCGACTATTCCCTGGTCGGCGGCCAGTAGATACCACTTGATGCCCTCTTCCTCGTCCATCGGAACGCCCCAGCCATTCTGGTACATTACGCCGAGGTTGTACTGCGCTTCTGCGTGTCCCTGTGTCGCGGCAGTGCCGTAATATTTGAGGGCCAGGTCGTCATTCATATCAACGCCAAAACCGTTGCCGTATAACAAGCCCATGCCGTAGCAGGCGTCTGTATCACCGGCGTCGGCCAGCTCCTGCCATTCGCTTAACGCCGTTGCGTAATCCGTGGAATTGTAGGCGGCCCAGCCTTTCTGAAAATCACCCGCCCAGACAAGGGGAGAGAACAGCACGATGAACGCTGCGAGAAAGGTGCGTGAGAACGTGCGCATGGCGTTGACCCCTCGAGAATTTAAGCCGGCGCACGGTGCAAGGCGCCATGGCGTATAGTCTCAAGACCCCCGCAGAACGGGCCATTCGGGGATGTACTTAGGTGCGTCGCGGAGACCTTGCTACCAGCACTTCTCCCGCGTCATGCCTGCGGCTTCGCCCGTAATATCCTTGAACCCGCCAGCACTTCTCCCGCGTCATGCCTGCGGCTTCGCCCGTAATATCCTTGAACCCGGTATTGGTCATCGTCAGCGTTCCGCATTTGTCATTCGCTTGCACACCGACCGGAGCCGCCCGTACCTCGAACGTTGACGCGTTTGCGTCCTGGATCGTCAGATTGTAAGTCGCTGTTCCGCCGTCAACCGGACACGAGTCTGCGAAGATCGTGGGTGCGGTTGGGGGGGTCCCCACTCCTGCACCGGCATACGTGTTGTTGACGGTGTAGTATCGCTCCATCGCGCTACTGAGGGCTGCGAGAGCACCCGAACAATCAGCGCGGCGTGTCTTGCGCATTTGTTCCTGGTAGGAAGGATACGCAAACGCCGCGAGAAAGCCGATGATGGCTACCACGATCATCAATTCCATCAGACTAAAGCCCTGTTGTTTCTTCATACCCTGTATTCCCGAAAAGTTGTATTGCGAGGTGCCGATTACCGCCGTTTTGACCTGTCGTAATTTGCTGGCAACATCCAGAACTCCACGATCACGTCTCCGCGGGTAGTTTTGAACCCGACGTTCGCACCGACGCGCACGCGCGCAAGGGAATCATTTTTGGAAGACAAGGAGCGAACGACGACCGACGTTGACATTTGGTAAGAAATGTCGCCGATAATAATTCTGTTGTCCTGGGCATACACGGCGTCGACTCGGCCCGTGTTCTGAAATCCCTTATCCGGATAGTAGCTTGGAAAATCCGCGGCGATTGCTGTGCCGGTGAGCACAAAAGCAATCGCTAGGACTAGGAAGAATGACTTTTTCATGTAATGACTCCTGAGCTCTGATTAGCCTACGGCGTGAGTTCTTCCCAAGCCAGTCGACCGGTCTTGGGTCCACCAACATCCAGGATGTCGGTGACGTCAATGGTGCTGCCGCCCGTTGTCTCGGTT
>CAMYLB010000139.1 GCA_947259145.1 uncultured Woeseiaceae bacterium | reverse complement strand
ACTTCAAACTTACCTGGCATTGCTGTCTCCTTCAGATTGTCATGCTTCAATAATTTACCAAATGCTAAATATTATTTCACAATAAACGTGACTTTCATCGTCACGCGGTACGCCTCAACTTCGCCTTTTTTGACGACGACCTTCTGCTCCTTAATCCAGGCGCTTTCAATATTGTTGACGGTCTTGCTCATCTTGCCAATTCCGTTGCGAATAGCGTCTTCGAAGCTCTTGGAAGACGATGCTGTGATTTCGGATGTCTTTGCAACACTCATTAAATTTCTCTCCTTCTTGTTGGTGGATGTCGTTATATCACTGTTCATTCCTTAACTCATGGCCAAATACACGATTTTCAGAGACCGGGGTCCTTTCCCCGCCTGGATTCCTGGCAAATTGCAGCAATATGACGAATATCCAATCCTTGCACATTGGCAGTGTCCAGATGATAGAATCCCCGCACAGTGCGGGGGCAGTGACTTTGGTTCTCCCGTGCTTGCCTATTCGGTGATCGAATGCCGGAACCCGACTCGTCGTCGTGTACGGCGACACAGGGACTAAACCTACGGAGCTAAATGTTATGAGAACTCTTACCCGCGTTGCTACAGCGGCCATTATTGCGTTTATGGTTACCGGCAGCGCTTTTGCGGATTCCGAGCCAGGACAGGGCTATTTTTCTGTAATGGGCTCCTACATTGATGACGATACGGACCGCGGCGTTAAAGACGGTATCAGAGGTGGCCAATTCGGCTTTGGTTATGCCCTAAACAACGCTTTCAATATCGAGGCATTCCTGTCAGCCGCTTCACTAAGCGGCGAGAGCGGTGGTGGACCTGACCAGGAGCACATGGGCATTGGCATTGATCTGCAAGGCGTATTCCGCCGCGCCGAACGCTTCAGCCCCTACCTGCATGTCGGCGTTGGCTACCTCGACATCGAACCCACTGGCTCGACATCGCAAGACGGCGGCATGTATTCTGGCGGCGCAGGCTTCCTGGTCGACCTGTCCGATACAAACATCGCCCTGCGCGGCGAGTGGCGGTATCGCATCGACACGATCAGAACTGACGACACACATGACAATCTGTTCAGCCTGGGTTTGCAGATTCCGTTCGGCGCCACGCGCGTTGATGCCTACGGCTGCGAACTCGACAGCGATGGCGATGGCGTCAAAGACTCGAAAGACAAGTGCCCGGGTACGCCCAAAGGCGTTTCCGTTAATGCCAGTGGTTGCGCGATGGACAGTGACGGCGACGGCGTAAGCGATGCCAAGGACAAATGTCCGAATACGCCCAAAGGCGCCAAGGTCGATTCGAACGGCTGCGAGCTCGATGGCGATAAAGACGGCGTAGTCGATCGTCTCGACGAATGTCCGAACAGCGCTCCGGGCGTCCAGGTCGACATCAAAGGCTGCGAGATCAAGGCCGAAATCAGGCTGCCCGGCGTAAACTTCCAGACCAACTCGGACCGCCTCGCGGCAGGCGCGACGAGCGTCCTTAACGACGCTGTCGCGACATTGAAGAAGAATCCGACGATTACGGTCGAAGTGGCCGGACACACCGACAGCGATGGTGCTGCTGACTACAACGAAGGCCTGTCAACACGCCGCGCTACGACGGTCCGCGATTACCTCGCGTCCAACGGCATAGCGGGAGATCGCATGTCCGTACGTGGTTACGGCGAGTCGCAGCCGATTGCGGACAACACAACGCGTGCCGGCAAGGCGCAGAATCGCCGCGTTGTGCTACGCATTATAGAGCGTTAAGCTGAAAAGGCAGCGTTGTGGCCAGCTTGTGGCCGCCCCGCTGTCAATAAAAAAACGCGTACAGCGAAAGCTGTACGCGTTTTTTTTGGCTCGTCGAATCCGGGCTCAGGTCATTGATGCCACATGAGCACCGGCATTCGTGCCTTGCGAATAAGGTACTCCGTCATGCCGCCGAAGATCTTTTCCCGCCAGCGATTGCGACTGTAAGCACCCGCGATCAGCAAGTCTGCGCCGGCCTCCTTGTAGCTCGCGAGCAGTTCCGCCTCGACATCGCGCCCACGGGTTTTGACACGTTCTGACCTGATACCCCAGTGAGCCAGGTACGCTGCCAGCTGTGCCGACTTCGGTCCGATATGATCCTCCGCCCCGCAGCTGACGATCGTGACCTTCTCGGCCCGCTCAAGCAGGGGCAATGCGGCCTTGACAGCTTTCGCCGCTTCGCTGCTCTGGTTCCAGGCGATGCAGACGTTCGTGCCCAACGTCTTGCGCCCGTTCTTCGGCAAGATCAGCACCGGGCACCGCGACTCGATCAGCGCAGCGTTCATGAACATGTCGGCAACGCCGCCGCGTTTAGCCGGCCGCGAAACCACGATGAGGTCCGAGACCGGCCCGACGATACTCAAGACAATGCCCGGCGACCCAACACGCTCAGACCACATCGCACCGGGAGTGACCCGCGCTCGTCGAATAAAATCGTAGCCATTTTGCTCAGCAACCTGCTCGTACAGCGTCCTGGCATGTTTCGACGCTGTTTTCGTGCTTTTCTTACGCCAAACGGCGTCCGCGAATGCCATTGACAGCGACACTTCGGGGTGACGGTGCGGGCGAATATGGCAACCACTCACCGACGCACCAACGCGCTTGCCAAGATCGAATGCGGCTTTCAGCGCAATCGCACATTCGGGTCGATCAGCGACAGGTACCAGAATAACGCGCATCTCAATGGCCTCCTTGGGTTTGGGGTTCGCCGAGACTTCCCCTGACCATAGTCGAGAAACCGTATAAAAACCATTGGCGCTTACCACTATTGGCTTCGCATTTGCCGGCGCCGCGGGGACAGTTTCCGGCAGCGGGCATCCTGTGCATGTGATAACTTATCCGGCGTCCGCTTGCTGCTTCAATGAGTGCTCCAATGCCACTATACAAACGAACGCCGAGCGAGTTCCTGTTTCGCCGCTTCATGCTCAAACACTATGCGTCCAACCTGCTGGTCGACATGAATCTCGAGGCCAAGAAGAGCACGCTCGAATACGTCAAAGCCAACATGGTCGACGCCCCTTATTTTGAAAAGCACCCGGAGCTCGTACGCTACGCATTGAGCCGCATCGAGACGAAGGGTTTAAACCTTGAATTCGGGGTTGGCCGCGGCAAGTCCATGCGCTGGATTGCCCCCAATGTCGACGGCAAGGTGCACGGCTTCGATTCCTTCGAGGGTATACAGGAACACTGGCACGGCAATCCGATCGGCTCGTTCGCACAGAAGCAAATGCCCAAGGTGCCCGAGAACGTCGAGTTTCACGTCGGCTACTTTGATGCAACGCTGCCCGGTTTTCTGGAAAAGCACGCGGAGCCCGTTGCCTTCCTGCACGTCGATTGTGACCTGTACTCGTCGACCGTAACTATTTTCGAGGCGCTCGCCAGTCGGCTACAGCCGGGCGCCATCGTGCTTTTTGACGAGTACTACAACTTCCATCGCTGGCAGCAACACGAGTTCCGCGCATTTCAGGAATTCGTGGCCCGGGAAGGCGTGCAGTACGAGTACATTGCGTTCTCGGTGACGGGCCAACAGGTGGCGGTCCG
Organism: uncultured Woeseiaceae bacterium; assembly: GCA_947259145.1. Lineage (GTDB taxonomy): Bacteria > Pseudomonadota > Gammaproteobacteria > Steroidobacterales > Woeseiaceae > UBA1847. The sequence goes on along the minus strand of CAMYLB010000139.1, from coordinate 5,157 downwards.
CATTCTCGGGAACCCGGCCAACTCCGGGTAAGCACGCCGCGGGGCAAAGCGTTCACTTTATAGAAGATGAGATTGAGGGCACGGCGATGACGGATGCAGAGCAAGAAAAAGTCAGCCGCGATGAAATGCCCTTCGTGGCGCCCTGCAAGAAACTATCGCCCTGGGCCCCCTTTCGCTGGCTGAAGCTCGGCATCTCGGACCTGATGCGGGCGCCTCGGCAGAGCCTTGCTTATGGCCTTGTCGTCGCGCTGCTAATTGGCATCGTGTGCCTGCTCGCATGGTTCCGCGGCAGCCAGTGGATCATGTTTGCCATGTTGGGCGGTTTCGTTTTCCTTGCACCACTGACCTGCATCGGCTTGTATGCGATCAGCGCACAGCTGGAGCGCGGTCAGGAACCACTGATGACACGCAGTCTTCGCGCGGCGCTGCAGCGGCATTTCGGCAACGAGATGATATTCGCACTCGCGTTACTGGTAATCTTCATGGTGTGGGCGCGGGCCGCCGTCATGGTGACCGTGTTCTTCCCGACGGACGGCGAGGCAACGCTGGGGGAATTGCTCACTTACCTGGGCTTCGGCTCGATGATTGGCGCCATATTCGCCGCCATCACATTCTCGGCAAGCGCGTTTTCCTTACCAATGATCATGCATCGCGATGTAGACAGCATCACGGCCATCGTGACGTCGATTAATGCCGTATTGCGCAACAAGCGCGCCATGATTGTCTGGCTGACGATTGTCGTCGTTTTGCTATTAATCGGAGTGCTGACGGCGTTCGTCGGGCTTATCGCGATCGTACCCGTAATAGGCTACGCGGCCTGGCACGGCTACCTGGAGACCATCGATTCGGATCAGTTTCCGCGGCACTCAATCGGCATCACATCAACACCCAGGCGCGAACCCGGCGCCTACGACGACAGCTCCAGTACACAGTAGGCGGCGCCAAGCAGCCCCGGCTGGTCATAGGTGATCAACCGCGTTGGAATACGCTCCATGAACGAACGGTGCCTGCCTTTGCTCTCAAAGCCGCCGCGAAAACGGCTGTCTTCCAGAATCTTGGGGTAGCGTTTCGCGATGCCGCCGGCGATGTAAACACCGTCTACGGCGCCCAGTGTCAGTGCCAGGTCGCCCGCCACCTGACCCAGCAGCTCGAAAAACACATCGATCGCCTCGGCCGCGTGCTTATCGGTACCGCGAGCCGCGAATATGTCTTTTGCAGACAGCCGGATTCCGGACGCACCGCGAATACTCAGGAGCGCCTCGTAAATATTCCCGAGACCCGACCCAGCGATGAGCCGCTCGGCCGACACGCGCTCATATTTTCCGCGAAGCACGTTCAGGATTTCTGTCTGCAGCTGGTCTTCGGGCGCAAAACCCACGTGTCCGCCTTCTCCCGTGATGGCTACCAGCGCGTCTCCACGACGACACAGCCCGGCGACTCCGAGGCCCGTCCCAGGGCCGAGAATGGCGACGTCAAAACGTTCTGCAGGTAGCGACCAGTGTTCATGGGGTCCGATGGTGCAAACCTCGTTCTCGGTCAACAACGGAATTGAATAAGCGATCGCGGTGAAGTCATTGAGGAGACGCACGGCCTCGATGCCGAAGTCTGCGCGGGTTTCGGCGGCCGAGATATCCCAGTGGTTGTTCGTGATTTTGACGGTGTCGTTGACGACGGGACCGGCCGCGGCAAGGCACACGGCATCGGGTGCTCCGGCTTTCGTCGTCGCGAGATAATGGCTGATAGCGTCATCGGCGGACGCGAAGTCTGCGCACTGAAGTTCGAGGACGTCATGAAAGCCGGGTCTGTCCGGCGTGGCCAATGCAAAACGTGCATTGGTTCCGCCAATGTCACCTATAAGCAGACAACGGTCTTTCATACAGTGCGGTCCCGTATTGACGATTCAACAGCACCGCCAGGCCATGCCGACATGCTCAACGTTCTCCGAACAGGGTGGCGCCTTGTTCCGCGCCGGTGGCCCGCTCCCTGAATGCCGCGAAAAGTTCTCGCCCCATGCCAGTTTGCCAGGCAGCGCCAGGGTCCGATGCTTCCCGTGTGGCAAAGCCATCCTCTCCGTTCACGTTAAGGATGCCCTTTTCAGCATCGATGCAAATCAGGTCACCGTCGCGGATTTTCCCCACAGGACCGCCGGCGACCGCTTCGGGCGTTACGTGGATTGCCGACAACACTTTGCCCGACGCCCCGGACATTCGGCCGTCCGTGATTAATGCGACTTTGAAGCCCCGGTTCTGCAATACGCCGAGATACGGCGTCAGCTTGTGCAGCTCCGGCATGCCGTTGGCGCGAGGCCCCTGTCGGCACACGACTGCAACGAAGTCCTGCTCCAATTCATCGTTATTGAACGCATCGACGAACGCCTGCTGCGAATGAAAGACACGTGCGGGCGCCGTGATGGAATGATGCGCAGAGTCAACAGCCGAAGTCTTGACGACGGCTCTGCCGAGATTGCCGGTCACGAGCTGCAGGCCGCCATGCGCACTGAACGGCTTGGAACACGGGCGCAGGATGTCGGCGTCGAGCGATTCCGGCTGCACATCCTGCCAGTCCAGCTTGTCGTTCTTCACCTTCGGCTCGCGACAGAAATTGCGCAGCCCCGGTCCAAGAATCGTATTGACATTCTCGTGCAGCAGCCCGTTATCCAACATGTCGGTAATCAGGAATCCGAGGCCGCCTGCCGCGTGGAAATGATTGACGTCCGCCGAGCCGTTCGGGTAGACGCGCGACAGCTGTGGCACGGCAGCAGAAAGATCCGAGAAGTCCTGCCAGTCGATCTGGATGCCGGCCGCGGCGGCGATAGCAACGAGATGGATCGTATGGTTGGTCGAGCCGCCGGTCGCCAGCAGACCGACGATGCCGTTGACGATCGCTTTTTCATCGAGCAGATCCGCCAGCGGCAAATATTTGTCGCCGAGATGTGTGGCCTCGAGTACCGTGCCAACAGCGTCTTGCGTCAGCAAATCGCGCAGCTGGGTTCCCGGATTAACGAACGACCCCCCGGGCAGCTGTAAGCCCATGAATTCCATGAGCATCTGGTTGCTGTTGGCCGTGCCATAAAAGGTGCACGTACCGGGCGCATGATAGGCCGCCGATTCCGCTTCCAGCAGTTCCTCACGCCCTATTTTTCCTGCCGCATACTCCTCGCGAATGCGGGCTTTCTCCTTGTTGCCGAGCCCCGAGACCATTGGACCGGCAGGCACGAACACAACGGGAAGGTGCCCGAATGACAAAGCGCCGATCAGCAGGCCCGGGATGATCTTGTCGCATATGCCGAGACACAAAACGGCATCGAACATGTTGTGCGATAGCGCGACAGCCGTCGACAGAGCAATTACGTCACGGCTGAACAGCGACAAATCCATGCTATCCGTACCCTGCGTGACACCATCACACATCGCGGGCACGCCACCAGCAACCTGGGCAACCGCGCCGCGCGCTGCCGCTGCCTTTCTGATGATCGCCGGATAGTTCTCGAAAGGCTGGTGTGCGCTCAGCATGTCGTTGTAAGCGGTAACGACGCCGATGTTCGGCACGACGGTTCCCTTGAGTGCCTGCTTCTCCGCAGAACCACAAGCGGCAAAACCATGGGCAAGATTGCTACAGGCAAGCCCGCCCCTGACCGGGCCATCGCTCGCCGCTGCATGTATGCGCGCGAGGTAGTTACCACGAGATTGCGCGCTGCGTTTCGCGATGCGATCGGTAACGCTCTCAATAATCGGATTCACTTTTTCTTGACCTCCATTACGGCGCCCAGAACAGCCTTACGGACGCGCCCTTTTGTCGTAACAGGCGCGACAAGGGATACGCCGTTGCCGACGCTTTTGCCTGATTGTAAACATCCAGCTTTTCGTCACCAAAGAACAACAAGGCAATTTCGTCGCTGCGTGAAATTCCAGCCAGCGTCATGCTGATGCGGGGATGCGGGCTCGCAGCTGTCGTAATCGGCACGTAGAGGCGACCACTCTCGACGTCGAGCCCGGATTGTAACTGCTCCGCGTCGGGAAACAGTGAAGCAAAATGCCCGTCAGTGCCGATACCGATCAATGCACACGAAAATGGCAGCACCGGCAAAGGATCCTGCAACTCATCGCAGCGTTCTTCGGGCGAGGTGCCTGCGGCGTAAACCGGCAAGAACTGCGCTACTGCCGCCGGACCAACGAGCAATGTCTCGCGCACCAGTTTTTCGTTGCTGTCTTCATGGTCCGCAGGAACCCAGCGTTCATCGCTAAGAAGAACCTGCACACGCGGCCAGTCCAGGGGCGCATTGGCCAGCGCGGCCATGCATTGCTGCGGCGAGGTTCCACCACTGACAACTATCGAGGCATCGCCATTGTTATCCAGTCTTTTCGCCACCAGCTCGGCCATGCGTTTCGCCGCCGCTGTCGAAGCCTCGAGCCTCGTTTCAAAATAGTGTTCGGTCATAGCTTGTCATCCGAGTACCAGGCGCGATCATCACGATCGAGCAATAACGAGGATGCCGGCGGGCCCCAGGACCCCGCGACATACGATTCGACTTTCTGTTTCGACGTCTCCCAACCCTCGATAATGCCGTCTATCCAGTTCCATGCAGCTTCAACTTCGTCGCGCCGCATGAACAACGCCGGGTTACCGCGCAATACCTCCATCAAGAGGCGCTCATAGGCATCGGGATAAGCAACACCAAAGGTCTCGGCAAAACTCAAGTCCAGTGAAACAGGCCGCAGGTTAAAGCCACCGGGACCTGGCTCTTTGGCCATGACCGATAACTGCACGCCTTCGTCGGGCTGCAGGCGGATTCGCAGCAGGTTTGGCGATACGTTGTACTTCTGTTCCGGGAATATCGAGTGCGGCACGTCCTGAAACTGCACGACAATTTCGGAGTGCTTTCCGCTGAGCCGTTTTCCGGTGCGCAGATAAAATGGCACGTTTGACCAACGCCAATTTTCGATCTCGAGCTTGAGCGCAACGAAGGTTTCTGTCGTGCTGGAATCGCCACCGAGTTCGTCAATAAATCCGGGCACGGTTTGACCGCTGATCGCACCCGCCGTGTATTGGCCCCGCACAGAACTGGCGCGAACCTCATCGGCGGACATTGGCTTCAGCGCGCGCAGCACCTTGATCTTCTCGTCACGAACAGCGTCGTGATCAAGACTGGACGGCGGC
>CAMYLB010000138.1 GCA_947259145.1 uncultured Woeseiaceae bacterium | reverse complement strand
CGAACCGAAGATGGCAAGATCTACCAGCGTCCGTTCGGCGGTATGACCACGCGTTTTGGCGAGGGCACGGCGCAACGCACCTGTGCTGCTGCGGACCGAACCGGGCACGCCATGCTGCACACGCTCTACCAGCAGTCACTCAAGCACGATGCCGAGTTCTTTATTGAATACTTCGCTGTCGACCTGATCATGGAAGACGGAGTCTGCCGCGGCGTGGTTGCGATCGACCTGGCCACAGGCCGTTTGCATCGCTTCCGTTCGCACCAGGTCATTCTTGCAACTGGCGGATACGGTCGTTCGTATTTCTCCTGCACTTCAGCTCACACCTGCACAGGCGACGGCAATGCCATGGTGATGCGGGCCGGATTGCCCGTTCAGGATATGGAGTTTGTCCAGTTCCATCCCACCGGCATTTACGGTGCGGGTTGCCTGATCACCGAAGGTGTGCGAGGCGAGGGCGGTTACCTGACCAACTCGGACGGTGAGCGCTTCATGGAACGTTACGCGCCGAACGCCAAGGACCTGGCGTCCCGCGACGTCGTCAGCCGCTCGATGACAATAGAAATTCGAGAAGGGCGCGGCGTTGGTACGGAAAAGGATCATATCCATCTGCATCTTGAGCACCTCGGTCCAGAGGTTATCGAAGAACGTTTGCCCGGCATTGCCGAATCGGCGCGCATTTTCGCGGGCGTTGACGTAACCAGGCAACCGATTCCGGTGCTGCCAACCGTGCACTACAACATGGGCGGCATACCGGCCAACTTCAATGGCCAGGTCACGACCTTGAAAGATGGTGATCCTGAGTCGGTCGTCGAAGGCCTGATGGCCGTTGGCGAGGCGGCCTGTGTATCCGTTCACGGTGCGAATCGTCTCGGCTCCAATTCTCTTCTTGACCTGGTGGTTTTTGGACGTGCCGCAGCTCGTTTCTGTGCCGATGAAATGACGCCGGGCTCGCGCCATAAGCCGTTTGCTGCCGACGCAGGTCAAAACAGCGTTGCGCGCATCGACAAACTGCGTACTGCGAATGGCGCCCGGCCGACTTCCGAAATCCGCCTGGAAATGCAAAAGGTCATGCAGGGCCACGCCGCTGTATTCCGAACCGGTGAGGTGCTGGATGAAGGTGTTGATCTATTGCGCAAGACGTTTGCGAGTTTTGGCGATGTTGCGGTGACGGACCGGTCTCTCGTCTGGAATACGGATCTTGTCGAGACTATGGAGCTCGAGAACCTCTTGCTTAATGCAGCGGCGACCATTGAGTCGGCTGCGAACAGGTTGGAAAGTCGCGGAGCGCATGCGCGCGAGGATTATCCGGATCGTGACGACGAAAACTGGATGAAACATACGTTGGCCTGGGTCGACGATCGTGGCAAGGTCAGCTTTGATTATCGGCCGGTGCATGAAAAGACCCTGACTGACGAGGTCGACTATGTCGAACCAAAAGCACGTGTCTACTAAATTAATCGGGGACCATTGATTGTGGCTGAATTCAGACTCCCCAGGAACTCGCGCATACGGAAAGGCAAACACTTTGCGGCTGCGAACGGTGCTGCCAATGTTCGTCGTTTCGCGGTATATCGCTACGATCCGGGCACTGGCGATAACCCGCGCCTCGATACTTACGAACTGGACCTCGAGATCAAGAACGAGATAGATCCGACTCTGACCTTTCGTCGTTCCTGCCGGGAGGGCATCTGTGGTTCCTGCGCGATGAACATCGATGGTGGCAACACGCTAGCGTGCACGCGTTCAATCGAAAGTGTGAAGGGCGACGTCAAGATATATCCGCTGCCGCACCTGCCGATCGTCAAAGACCTGGTCGGTGATCTCACAAATTTCTACGCGCAATACGCATCGATCAAGCCCTGGCTGCAATCCCGTACGCCGCCGCCTCCGGATCAGGAACGTTTGCAGAGCAAAGAAGACCAGGAGCTTATCAATGAGCCGTCGGCTTGCATCTTGTGTGCGTGCTGCTCGACGAGTTGCCCGAGCTATTGGTGGAACAGCGATCGCTACCTGGGGCCTGCCGCCTTGCTCGCGGCATACCGCTGGCTGGTCGATAGCCGCGACGACGCCACGGGCGAACGGCTCGACGAACTCGAGGATCCGTTCCGCCTGTATCGCTGCCACACCATCATGAATTGCACGCAAACCTGTCCCAAAGATCTCAATCCGGCGAAGGCCATCGCCGAAACCAAGAAAATGCTCGCGGAAAGGAAGTATTGAGCGAAGAATCCCGGCTTCGCTGGCAATGCCGTCGCGGCATGCGCGAACTTGACGAACTCCTGCTCAGGTATCTCGAGGAGCAATACCCGCTGGCGGATGATGACGAAAAAGCGGCATTTCAGGCCGTTTTGGCACTTGCCGACCCCGAACTGAACGGCTACTTGTTGCAACGCCAAACGCCAGCAACCGAGCCAATAGCGAATGTCATCAATCAAATACTCAGCCGAACTCCGTCCTGATGCGCTGCTTCGCCGAGTGGTGCTGGTTTCCGGCATGGTTTTTGCTGTGCTCGGCGTCGTGCTGATTCTTACCTTGCCACTGCACGCGGCCGCGTTGATCGCGGGCTCCGTCGGCTGGCTGCTCCTTTGTGCCCGGGAACTCGTTGTCGCCGGCCAGGGTTTTTCGTATTGCTGTCGCCTGCGCATTGCCGTGGACGGTCACATTCTTCTGCTCGACCCCGACGGCGTCTGGCAGCCGGCCCGGCTGTTGTCCGGGAGCGCGGTGCTGAGACGCGTCGGCTGGATTCTCTTCGAAACGAGCGAGGGCCGCCAGTTTGCCGAGTTGGTTCGCGGTCGTTGCCGGGAGAGTGATGATTGGCGTCGTTTGCAGGTAATCTGGCGGCACATTGGAGGGACTCCGTGAAGCTGCTAACATGGCGCCAGCACCAAGAAAAACACCAAACTACTTAGGCATGAGGTGCGATCTGCCGACCGTATCGGGAACGGCGTCACAGAACTAAGATGAATAAGGCAGATATCCGAGAACTAATCGAACTGCGGCCGGTCTATCCCGAAGTCAACCGGCTGCGCGGATATTTTGGCGGGCGCGCCTGAATGTCCAACCAGTCGTCAGACAAAAAGCTCGTCAAGCGGGTCCAGAGGGGCGACAAGGGCGCGTTTGATCTATTGGTGCTGAAGTATCAGCACAAGATAGTCAACTTGGTCATGCGATATGTGCGAGATCCGGAATTGGCACAGGACATTACCCAGGAGGCGTTTATCAAGG
>CAMYLB010000137.1 GCA_947259145.1 uncultured Woeseiaceae bacterium | reverse complement strand
TTGATGGTTGGAACTTCACACGACTCGACAGTTCGGACCCGACACGATGCTGGCCGTCAAAGTCAAGTTGAGCCCCGACCTCAACATCAACGAAGCCGTCGCGCATATCAAGGCGCTCGAGCGAAAACTCAAAGAGCGCATTCCAAAACTGAAATGGTGTTTTGTCGAACCTGACGTCGCTGACTAGAGGCGCTAGTCCGCCGACGCCTTGTACAAATGCACATCCTGTTGCGGGAATGGGAACGAGATACCTTCTTCGTCGAAGCGTTTCTTGATCGCTTCTGTCAGACCGAACATGACGGGCCAGTAGTCGGGCGTGTTGACCCACGGCCGAACGACAAAGTTGACGCTGCTGTCCGCCAGTGCCGAAACTGCGATCGTGCAGGCAGGTTCATCGAGGATACGGTCGTCTGCTGCCACGAGTTCCTGAATGGTGCTGCGCACCTTATCGAGATCATCGCTGTAGCTGACGCCGATCACCATATCGACGCGTCGTGTCGCGTTTGCCGAGTAGTTGGTGATGATGCTGCCCATTATCTGGCTATTGGGCACTATGACCTGCTTGTTATCGCCGGTTTTCAGCACAGTTGTCAGTATTTGTACTTCTTCTACAGAACCACTAATGCCAGCGCCCTCGATAAAGTCACCGACTTTGTAAGGACGGAACAGCACAATCAACACGCCGGACGCGAAGTTGGACAATGAACCCTGCAAAGCAAGACCGACAGCCAGGCCCGCGGCGCCAAAGATCGCGATGAACGACGTCGTTTGAATACCGAGTTGCCCGATCGCCGCAATGATGACAACGACCAGCAACACTATGCGCACGAGATTGCAGACAAAGGTCTCGAGAGTCTTGTCGACATCCTGTTTGCGCATGACCTTGCGCAGGCCACGGACAACGAGCGAGATGGCTACGCGCCCCACGTAAAAAATAATAAGCGCAACGATGATGTTCTTGACCAGCCCTACGGCGGTGCCGGAATCGATGCCGTTCTTTTTCAGAAACTCGAAAATACCGTTCCAGTCGAACCCGGCAGCAGCGCTTGTGATTTCTTCCATTACAGTAGTCCTTGGGTCTTAATTTGTCTTGCAACACTTAACGGCGGAGCATTCTACAGGATTGCATGCGGATGTCAGGCCTGTAATGCAACAATCCAGCTCGCAGCTACGAGCAGGATCGCGAGACCACCGACGCGCTGCGAGCGGCGGTCAGTCGGTACGGGACCCAGCGCGATGAGCAGCATTCCCGCCAGGAATCCGCACACGAAGCCGAGCAGGTGGGCGCCGATATCGGTATTGGGCCCGCCCGTGCCCGTGTACATGAGCAGCGCAAGGCCGCCGACAATCGGACCGTAGCGATACGACCAACGGTCCTGCGCCATGAATTGCCCGCGCCAGACGTAACCCGCGACGAGCCCCAGGGCGGCGAATACGGCTGTAGAGGCGCCGACCGACCGATGCGCCGACTCGAGCAACAGGGTGTTGGCCGCGTTTCCCGTGGCTGCCGCTGCAATAATAGCGAGCCAGGCAACGCCTGACCCGAGCAGGCGACCCGCGAAAAGGCCAAACAGGACACCGAAGACAAGGTTTCCGATGAGGTGCCTGGGCCCGGAATGGAGCGTGAGTGCAGTGATCGTTCGCCACCATTCGCCGCGGCGAATCAATTCTCCGTCGACGCGCCCGGCCTCAAACCAGTCGTATCCGAACACCGAGTAACCGGCCAGCCAGGCGATGGCGCTGATCACGAGCACGTAGCCGATGAGCCCGGGTACAGCGTCCTGGTAGGTGATTTGTTTTCGTGGTTTTGGGCGAGCCGGCGGGTTTTCGTCGTCATAAAGTTGTAGTTCATGAACCGCCCTCGCGGAATGCTCGGCGGGGACGACCAGCGCGGCCGTCACTCCGTCGTCAACCATCTGATGAGGAACCTGCGCTGCGGCGAGTACCAATGCCCGGTCCGTACAACTTTGCCGGTTGCGGCTTTCGAAAACGACGCGCAGGTCTTCTTGCATAGCGGGTGAAACCTCGTAGCAAACCAAAAAAAGAATAATTATTACAAAGGCTTATGGTTCCCGGCCCGCCTTCAGCCGGGGTTCATGCGCGGTGCTCAAGAATACACTCAACACGAATCTTGTCACTTTATTCGAGCGATTCAATGACACTCTGGAAAAAAATCTACTTTGGCCTGGCGCTCGCCGGCGCCGTGTTTCTCGCCATCTCGCTGTTCTGAGTCGGCATCTGGATTGCGGTAAGTGTTTCTCGCCATCTCGCTGTTCTGAGTCGGCATCTGGATTGCGGTAAGCTAGGGCTCCTGCTACGGGAGTTCAAATGAGGAACACACTCTTCTGCGTGCTGATCGCATTCTTGTTCGCTAGCAGCAACGCGGTTGCTGAGGTAATTGATGCAGAGGCAGGCGGGTTTACATCGGTCAATGAAACGACCATCGACGCATCGCGCGACGCAGTCTGGCAAGCGGCCATAGCAGAAATCGATCAGTGGTGGAGTTCCGATCACACGATTTCCGGCGAGGCGAGCCGACTTCGCATCGAGGCCAGGCCGCAGGGCTGTTTTTGCGAAGACCTGGGCGAAGGCGCCGGGGTGGTTCACATGACCGTGACGACGCATAGTCCAACCGCAACGCTGCGCCTGACCGGTGGGCTGGGTCCATTGGGCCTCATGGGCGTGCAGGGGAACATGACGTGGGAATTCTCTGACACCGATGCGGGCACCTGGGTCAGGTTCACCTACGCTGTCGGTGGCTATCGTCCGGGCGGGCTGGATAGCCTGGCCGCTCCGGTTGACGGCGTTATGGCCGAAGCACTCGAGAGGCTAAAAGCATACGTTGAAACCGGCGATGCCGAGCCGTCCGCCATTGAGTGATATCGCGCCGGCTCGACCTTCCGCAACGGTTATCGTTGCTCGGGCAGGAAGGCTCGAGCCCGAACTGTTCATGGTGCGCCGGCATGCCGAGTCATCGTTTGGTGCTGCTTACGCGTTTCCAGGAGGAGTCGTCGACGATGATGATGCAGCTGTTCACGAATTTTGTGCCGGTCTGGGTAGCAGACACGCAAACTCGCGACTCGGCGTAAAAGCGCACGGCCTGGATCTTTACAGCGCAGCGATCCGGGAACTGTTCGAAGAGTCAGGCGTATTACTTGCCGCGTCCGAGAAGGTGGATGAAGACCTCGGCGCGGTTCGCGATGCGTTGAACGACGGGACCGAACGCTGGGCGGACTTCGTCACACGAAATCAGCTTGATTTGCAGTGCGACAAGCTGCACTACTTCGGTCACTGGGTGACACCACCGACATTACCGAGACGTTACTCGACGAGGTTCTTCCTCGCCGAGTTGCCGCAAGGTCAAACAGCCATGCATTGCGGCGGCGAGTTGACGGATTCACGTTGGGTTAGCGCACATGACATGCTGGAAGCGGGCCGTGTTGGAGACGTCGAGCTGCACTTTCCAACGATTAAAACGCTGGAAAGTATTGCGCGGCACAAGTCGCTTGAGGCGCTGCTCGAGTGGGCGCGCTCCTGTGTGGAATGGGGCGTCACCAGCATGGTGCCAAAAATCATAGAGCGCGATGGCGAGCAAGTGATTGTTCTTCCTGGAGAAAAAGACTACCCGGGCGCAAAATCGTGAGTTCCTTCGGTCCCGATATGCCCGCATTCAGTGAGCTGGGGCCCGGTGTACGACGGCTCGTCGCGCCGAATCCTTCGATGATGACAGGGCCCGGTACCAACACGTATCTGTTCGGCACCGAGCAAGTTGCCGTGCTGGACCCGGGTCCCGTTATTGAGAGTCATATCGAGATGATTCAGAAAATCGCGGGTGCGCCGATTCGCTGGATACTCGTGACGCATACGCATCCGGACCATTCACCTGCTGCGACAAAGCTTGCCGCAATTACGGGCGCTCAGTTGCTGGGCATGTCGGAATCCGAGAGCCAATACCAGGACGCGACGTTCAAAGCGGATCGGGAACTCGTAGACGGTGATGAGCTTGTGAGCGCCGAGTTCGTCATCGAGGCCGTACATACGCCCGGGCATGCGTCGAACCATTTGTGCTACCGGCATGTTGCAATGAACTGGCTGTTCACAGGCGACCATATCATTGACGGTTCAACCGTCGTCATCAATCCGCCCGATGGCAATATGAAGCACTACCTGCAGTCGTTGCAGCGCGCGAAACAGCTGCAGTGCGATGCACTGGCCCCGGGTCATGGTGAGATCATTCATGAACCCGACCGAGCTATCGATTGGTTGATCAAGCACCGCCTCGAAAGAGAGCGCAAAGTTCAAGCTGCTCTCGCCCGAAATCCGAACCTCACCACGCGAGATCTCGTGCCGCAGGTCTACGAGGATGTCGACAGGAAACTCTATGCTTTGGCAGAGCGTTCATTGCTGGCGCACCTACTGAAGCTCGAGCACGATGGGGTCGCGGAGTGCGTCAACGATCGCTGGCTACAGCTGGCAGCCGATTAGGCCCCAACGATCCAGCTGCTCGGGCGTTTTCGCCCAATCGCTGGCTTGATTAGCGGCCTGACTTCGCATAGTTTACGCGGTCCGGACACCGAGGTACCCAGCATGACATTCGTCGTCACCGAAGCCTGCATCAAGTGCAAACTCACCGACTGCGTCGAGGTTTGCCCCGTGGATTGCTTCCACGAAGGCCCCAATTTTCTAGTGATCGATCCCGACGAGTGTATCGACTGCACCTTGTGCGAGCCTGAGTGTCCCGTCGAGGCAATTTACTCGGAGGACGAGATTCCGGCCGGCCAGGAACATTTCCTGAAGCTCAATGCCGAGCTGTCCCAGGACTGGCCCGTCATTACCGAAATGAAGGATGCGCCCGAGGATGCCGACGAGTGGCGTGAGGTGAAGGACAAACTGCAGTACCTGGAAAAGTAAGGCTGTAGGAGCGCGCTCCTACAGCTCGTCTTTCACGAACCTGATGAGGATGTCGGCCAGCTCCGGTCCTTTATCCTCCTGCAGAAAATGGCCTGCATTTCTAATTTTTACGTGCTCACAGTTTTTTGCACCGGGCACTGTTTCCTGCCATGGCGCTTCACCGCCGCGCGTAATCGGATCCCTGTTGCTGAAGGTCGTCAGAAACGGCTTTTGCCACTCGCCGAAAATTTTCCAGGCGGCGCGGTTGGCCTTGCTGGCAGGATCGTCCGTTGTGCTTGGAACGAGCATCGGAAACGCTCGAGCCCCGGCTTTGTATTTTGAAGACGGGAAGGGCGCGTCGTACGCCGCAACAATGTCGTCAGGCAATTCCGTGACGGTCCCGCTCTGAATAATTCTGCCGATCGGAAACCACGGGCTGAAGCGAGCGAAGGCACGCCAAATTTTGAAGGCTTTCGGCATTTCCTGTTCGCCCGTGGGCATGCCGCCGTTGCCCAGCGCGATACGTGCGAATCGTTGTTCATTCTCAGCGGCAACGCGAAGGCCGATGAGGGAGCCCCAGTCCTGGCAAAAGAGCGTGATGCCGCGGAGATCGAGCGCTTCGATGAACTGCTGCATCCAGGCGACATGACCTGCGTAGCTGTAGTCGCTTTTGCGCATTGGCTTGTCCGACCTGCCGAAGCCGATCAGGTCCGGCGCGATCACGCGCAGGCCAGCCAGCTTGAGCGGCGGAATCATGAACCGGTAAAGGTAGGACCAGCTCGGCTCGCCGTGCAGCAGCAGGACGACGTCGCCGTCACGAGGCCCCTCGTCGACGTAGTGCATGCGTATTCCGGCTACGTCCACATAGTTGGGCTGGAAGGCGTAGCCAGGCAGATTCTCGAAGCGAGAGTCCGGCGTCCGCAGTGTATTCATTGCTTGTTCTCCCGCTGGCGTATTCGGCCTATGATAGCGGCTTCGTCCATTCAAAGACCGTTGTTTGATGAGTAGCCTGCGCGCAAGAATGTTCCGTCGTATTACGTCTCGATTGGTAAAAGGGATTAACAAGTCAACGATAGACGCGGCGCATATCGTGGAAGTGCGCGATCGCCTGAATCGAATGAGCCGATTCCTGAAACATGCGTTCGGAGTGTCTGTCGATGCAACGACGGTGAACGGCCTTTACGCCGAGTGGCTAAGGCCGAAAGCCGCACCCGACGACAAAGTGCTCCTTTATCTTCATGGTGGTGCGTATCTGATCGGGAGCTGCGACACGCATCGGCAGCTGGTCAGCCATATCGCACGCGCCGCCGGCATCAATGCGCTGGTGCCCGATTATCGGCTGGCACCCGAACACCGCTTTCCGGCCGCTGTTGAGGACGCTGTCGGAGTTTACCGGTCACTGCTGGCGGACGGATTCAAGCCTGGCGATATCGTCATCGCCGGCGATTCTGCGGGCGGCGGATTGACGGTTGCGACACTGCTTTCGCTGCGCCATTCGGGTGTGCCGATGCCCGCGGCGGCGGTGCTGCTGTCGCCCTTCCTCGACGTGACGGCGAGCGGCGAATCGGCGACGACCCGCGCCGATCAGGACCCATGGTTCGATGCGGCGGACCTTGCCGTGGTTGCGGACAACTACTGCACAGACCCAGTCGAACTGAAGAATCCGCTGGTGTCACCGGTCTTTGCCAACGTGGCCGGTTTGCCGCCGACCTTCATCCAGGTGGGCGACGATGAAATACTGCTGAGCGACGCAACGCGCTTTGCTGCCCTGATGGAAAAAGCCGGCCTTGAGGTGCAGCTCGAGATATGGCCCGAGATGTGGCATGTATTCCAGCTGTTGGTCGGCAAAATGCCGGAAAGCCGCAAGGCGATCAAGAAAATCGGGGCCTATATTCGCGAGCGGATGAAATCCGTCGAGCCACTAGAAGCCTGATTGTTTCTGCGAGTCATCGTACATCTTTGTCAGGAATGTGCGGATTGCAGGCTCGGCTTCCTCTTTACTCATGAGCTTTTGTTTCTCGAGGATTGCCGCCATGTCTCTGATTGACCGCTTACCGTCGATCAGAGACATGATGAACGAGTACACCTGGGTCGTCATGGCCTGGGTTCTGAACGAAGGCGACAGCGGCACCGGCTCCTTGCCGGTCACGATCCAGTCCGGCAGAGCCTTGTAACGTTCCGGTTTTTTTACGTCACGCTCTTTGTAGGCGGAAAACGAAAACACCTTTTCCTGTCTGCCGTGGCGGCTGGCGGGCGAACACATATAGGGAATCGTCTTTTGTGAGACATAAGGATCGGAGAACCCGTTTTCAGCAACGATCGCTTTGGTTTCTTCCGGACTGTAGCGGCGCGCGCGTTCAGGGCTCGAAAAAGCGAGAGAACCGAAATTCACCCAGCGGCCGTTGTCGGCGAGCAGGTTGTTAATACGTGCCGCAAGCCCGGATAAATCCTCGCTAATAATGTCGATCAGCCATGGCGTCACAACAGTGTCGAACGAGCGGTCCGGAAACGGTGCGCGCAGTGCGTCGCCTAGAACCAGGTGGAATCGATCATCGACAACATCCGGCGCTTCAAGTGTTCGCAATACCGCGTCATCCTCGAACGCCAGGGGCGCGATCGGGAATTCATAGAGCTTCAATTTGTCACCGCGCGTAACAGTCTGTGCGACCAGCATGAGCAGCGGGTTGAAATCCATCGCGACCGTGGAAGAGCAGTCCAGGTTCATGTGAATGTCGTACGCGAGTCGCCCGGCACCGGCGCCCAGCACCAGTACGTTGCCGAGTTCGGCATGATCGTGAAGGACAGACCGAATCTGTTTCACCGACGCACTGTTTTCTTCGCCGCCCCACGCCCAGTCGCGATGTATGTTGGCGTAGTAGGTGTTCAGCCCCTGGTCAACCGGCAGCCGCGTCCTTAGCGCCAGGTAAGTTGCATAGTTGCCGTGCAGCGACTGCATATCGAGCGGTCGCAGCAGCTTGCCCAGGGCGCGGTGGTGGTATTCGACGGCCTTTTTGTATCGTTCCAGGCGGCGCCGAGTCAGCGAATGCAGGTCCTTGTTCTTGAGTTCTTTCTCAAGCCCGGCAATCTCATTGCCAAGTTGCTGCAAGGCGAACTGCAGGCGCCCGCGCCACTCGCCCAACGTCGCCTGTGGCTCGGCAAACATCCAGGGAATGCCGTCGAGAGCCGGGAAATCAACGTTGCAGGCCTTGCAGTGTAGCTGCTTGTCTTTTTGATCCAGCGGCGCTTTATCGCAGCGCGGGCAGGCGAGGAGAGCGGAAAGTTCGGTCATGGCTCGGAATTATGCACGAAAAAAAAATGGCCAGCCGAAAAGGACGCGGCTGGCCGATCTTTTTGCTCGTTATTACTTGCTAGGCAGGCACTGTTCCCGAGACGATATTCTGAAACGCTATGTACTGGTCGATATTGCTGCCCAGACCGTGGCTGATACCGAGGCTCTGATAAAGCCCAGCGAAGTTTCCTTCTTCGCCGTGCAACGCCATGTAGTTGAGTACCACGGAGTTGACCAGCAGGTTGACGTTATTGGCCATCGGCGTCGCTGCGCGTTGTACCGAACCGCCTGCGTCCATATAGCCGATTTGCTGGTGCTGCATCTGTTCCTCTATCGTGCCGCCGCGCAGAACCGGTCGTCCACCGAGCCGGGGCGGGTTGTAGACGAGGAAGAACGAACCCGCAGTCGATGAGTTGTCGCTGGTCCATTCGCCCTTGCCGCGGCCTTCCACCGAATTGTCGATCGCGCCGTTCGAGGAAAGCGAGCCATCGCTGAAGACGTACAGCATAACGGGCTTGTCGAGAAGTGCCGCGTACTCGAGGCAGGCGCCCATGCATTGGCCGGCACGGAAGTCTTTGACCTCACCCTCGGCGCGGGCGCCGCCGTGATAGTCGTAGCCGCCCATCTCGACACAGCCGGCGCCGGCGAAGCCGTTCATGACGAGCTTCATGATCGAAGCCGTCTTCTGGAATTCACGTCCGTCGCGGTCGCCGGCAAAGAACTCGGTCGAGTTGAAGATGCCGGTGGCATCGTCCACGATCATTGCATCGTCACCCGGATCGATCGGGGTACCACCGAAGCGGTCAGCGATATGCGCCGCCTTGAGGTAGCCGCAGCGCACAGCCTTGTCGATGTCGACATCCCTGTTCACCAGGTTTTCGACCTCGGCAATCTTGCTGTCCGAGAGGCGATAGATCGATTCCATGACCATGGTCGCATCGTCTTTCGACAGGATGCCGACGAGGTCCCCCGTGTCGACGAGGTTCACGACGTCACTCGGACGGTCAACCTTGGTTGGGCGCAGCTCCGGGTCGTACAGTGCTTGCGGCAGCATTGAGTTGCCGCCCGAATCGGTATTCTCCGAGCCCGATAGCGTCAGGATCGAACCCTTGGCACCGGCGAGAGCGATACCATACATCGGGTTGTGAGGGTTGTTGCCCGTGTCGTTATCCGAACGTGCCGGTATCACCGCACCGCTAATATTAGCGGCGGTCGTCGCGCTGACCCGCGACAGGATGCCGCGACGAAACGCGCTGTCGAAGTGGAAACCCAGGCCCAGGTCAAAGTTTGCGAACGCATTGCCGTCAGCGTCAATGAGTCCGGGAACCATGTCGCCCGGCAGGCCCATCTTTTCGTAACCCTGCGTGCTCAGGAAATCGCTCTGGCCGCCTTCTCCGCCGATCAGGACGTTTGAGCCGGCGATGTTGACGCCGCCCGCCAGGTCGAAACAGATAAACGGAATCTTCCCTGCACCATCCGTGATGTTGCATTCAGCAGGGGCCCGCAAGGCGTCGAGATCCGGCGAAAGGTTTACGCGGATGATCGGTGTGAAGCAGCGGCAAATCCCAGTTGCCTTTGTCTCGTTTCATGGCCATCTCTATTACTTCCTTTTATGTCCTGTCTTTACTGAACCAGTGTGGCTGCGCTGCCAAGTACCGAAGCGCAAACACCCTTAGCGATTGAGCGTGTGTCACTGGTACCTCCCAGCAAGCGATCGATGAGGTTGTCGGGACGGTCGCCGCCGCCTGAATTGAATGCAGCAAGCTCATCGTGAACGATCGTGTAGCTGGGTTGCGAGTTAAGCTGCGGGCCCGTTGATGAGTGTCCGACTGCGCGGGCAATCAACGGCTCCACGAAGCCATCGCGATTGGCAAGGCTGAATGCCTGGCCGGGCGCTGCACCGAAATTGAATCCGGGCCAAATCGTTGCGTCCTCGACGGCCGCATCGCAGTACTGAATCGCGAGCTGCGCGATAGCAACCTGGTGCGACGACAAGACGGCTTCGATGCTCTCGACCGCCGGCAGCGACTGACGCAGCTCCTGGTAGGTCTCATCCACCAGGAAGTTTCCGCCACGCTGGTAAGTCGCGCGATCGATACCCGTGATCGCCGCGTAGGTCGCGTCAATCTCGTCGAACGTTCTGACGCCAATATCCGACTTGCGCTCTTCGGCCGTTGCGATGTAATCGGTCACAACCAGCATCGGGTCTTCGCTACGGTCGAAAACTACGCCGTCGAGGTTGTCGAATGTCAGGAAGAACTCGTCGTCCTGAGCCCCTTTCTCGAGCGGCAGCACCGCGCCAAGCACCGACAGCGGCTGACCGAGTTCGTCCAGCGTCGCGCCGACCAGGTCGAGTGTCTCGTCCATGTTGGCGTAACTCTGTCCGACAGGTGCCTCTTGTCCGTTCATCGCGACGCGCATGCCCTCCATGCTGATGCCGGTCGGTGTCGAGCCGTCAAGCGTCGTGAAATGAGGTTTGTCGAAAAGGTATGAGTACGAGTCGAACTGCTGCGCTTCAAACAGCACGTAAGACGTCTGCAGCGGCGCGTTAATACGCTCCGAGATATCGAACAGCAGGTAGAAGCGTTCGCCGACACCCGCGTCGAAGTTTTGCGAAATTTGTTCGTCGGATAACGCGCGGCGGTGAATGGCCGCAAGGCGGAACGTGCCTTCCCACAGTCCGTCACCCGATGCTTCGTTGCCGAGCACCAGGGCAAACGTATCCTGCCAGTCGACGAACGTACCGCCGGGAATCGGATCGGCATTGCTGACGAGCTCACCGTTCACGTAAATTCTGCGCCCGTCAATCGGGCTGTACGTCGCGACGACGTGCTGCAGCGTAGCCTGCAATACTTCATCGGCGTCCGGAGTGGACAGCTGCGGATTACCGTTCAGGTCGGTCAACGGGTCACCGTTTGCGTCCTGCGCATTCGTGCGCAACAGGAAGTCATAGTTATAGAGCGTCTGCTGCAGCGTGAAGTTACGAGATGTCTGGCCCGCCGAGTAGCTGACGATCTTGGCCATCTCCTGCGTCACGTTTGCCGGTACGACCCAGGCTTCGATCGAAAATTCGCCGGATTCCTGCAGTACATCCGCCAGTTTCCTACTGGACGTCGTCAAGCCCTGTGCTTTGCCCGGGCCCTGCGCCTCGTTGTAGCCTATCGTAATGCCCCAGCCGCCGTACCAGGTGACGTCGCCCGAGAGGTTCAGGTCGATGGCGGGATCGACACCGCTCGAGTCGAATGCGGTCAAACCCGAGCCTGTCTTGAATTCCCAAAGAGCAATCTGGTCATTCTCGTAGCGATTGCCACCGGAGGCGACGGTGCCGTCAACCAGGCGTACAGCCTTACTGTAAATGAGGTCCGGGTTGACGGTCGTCGGATCAATCGAGTTCGCGAAGGCCGTGATCGCGTTCAGCATTTCGGTAGAAGCCGTCGCGCAGTCATTGTCCCAGCAGTTGTGTGCTTCACCGCCTTGTGAGCCCGGTGATACCTTGATGACAAAGCGAGAGTCGGCCGGCGAGTCAAGATTGATTTTCGACTTGGCGGCTTCGTATGCACTCGTTACATCCGGTTCCGCAAAGAACGGCTGTTGTGCTGTCGGGGATTCCGAGCTGTGGCAGCCAGCGCAGTACTCCGCAAGGATCGGCGTGTATACGAACTGCTGAAACAGCGCCGGGTCCGCCGGGAAGTTCTTGCTGTCACTGGGGTCGCGATCGGCCGGAGCCGTCAGGACGATTTGGCGGCCGCCGCCGGCGGCAGCACCAACCCAATTCTCGATCCAGGTTGTCATGATCGTGCCGCAAACACCCGGGTCTGCAACCCAGCAGTTATGCCCGATAGGCGCTTCACTGACTTTTTCGACAATTCGTGACAGAGACGGCTGTTGCGTGTTTGTTACCGTAACCGCTGCGTCGTAGGCCATGTTGACGTCGTCATTGCGAACGAACATGGGCACCTGGCCAATCGATTCATTGTGGCAAGAGCCGCAGCGGTCGGTGGTCTTCGCGTTAACCCAGAATTCCTGTTGAAACTTGAGGACCTCTGCATCACGAGCGACAGGACCGGTATACACCGCGTCGTTGTTGCTACCAGGGGCCTGTGACAGAGGATTGTCAGTTGTTTGAGCGCCACCACCGCAAGCCGCGAGGACGATGCTTGATAGCAATGCCACTGTAGCTGCGCGCATCGAGCGCTGAGCAAGGGCCTGGGTAGCAATTCTGATTGCCTTAGTCATTGTCATGTCTCCCTACTGGCCCATGCAGTAAACGGCGGTGTCTGCGAACACCTGTTTCATTTTGAAGATGCTGCCTTCAAAATTCGCGACGATCTCGCCGACCTTGGTGTGGTCGGCATCCGTCTCAGGATCACGCAGGCATACCGCCTTGAATACTTTTTTAACCTGGCAGGCGGCGAACGCATCACTATTGGAGAGTTCCACGCCGAGTGACTTGGCGCCGGCGTCGTCCCCGGTACCCGGCCCGTTGAAGCCGAGGTAACGGTTCTGGCCGCCTCGCCAGTAGTTCGTCCAGCTGTCGTCCGGTGTGCGGAACCCTTGCGGGAAGTTAAGGTCGTTATTGAAATACTTGGGTTGGACATTGCCGGCGGTGTACTCGAGCGCGCCAGAAGCGTCATTGTAGTTGTAGTAGGCAAACGCCTGGGCCATTGGATCCATCCCCGTGTGGCAGCCAACGCAGTTGTTCAGGAACAGGCGGCTGTCACCACCCGGGCTGCGACTGACGTCCTGGCGAATTCGATCGGGCGACAGTCGCGGATCGTGCAGTTGTTCCATGTCCGCGCAGAAGTGATTGACCATCGTAAAGCGGAACATCGCGCGGTTGGTGCCGGCGATAAAGAACGCTTCGGATGCCGCGCGCGATGTCATCACGCCGGCTGTTGCCGTGGAGGGAATACCGTTGATGCCTGACTGCGTTGTTGCTTCGAGCACAGTCTTCAGGTCGTGGTTGCCTGCTTCCAGCTGCTCGTAATGATTATTGTTGTTTCCGGCCGGCGCTGACGACACCGTCCCTGGGCGCCCGACGTACTGCAGGTCAGCCGACAACAGTGTGCGGAAGTCCATGTCGTCACGGATCATTCCGATCACGGTCGCGACGTAATCATTGAGTGGTACAAACACAGAGCGGTCGCGATTCGTCCATGGTGCCGCGAAGTTTTTCAGCGTCACGTTATAAAAGCTGCTGTTCTCCATCGCGATGTACGCTGCGCAGGCGGCTCCTGAAACGCCATAGCTGACGCAGACCGGGTCCGTTCCGACGTTGTTCTCCATCGCGCTCAAGACCGATTCGGTAGGCGGTACGCCAGCGAGACGATCATAAATACGCTTGGCCTGATCCCTGGTCTGGGCGCTTGCCGGCGCAGCGAGTATTACTGACAGCAATACTGTGAGCCCGATGCTTACGTGTCCTTTCCACATCCTGTTATTCATATCGTTTCTGCTCATCACTCGTACGATTCAAATCAATGTGCTTTTGTGTGTACCCGAACGTCTCCGGGATTCACGCACCCTGGATAACGGACTGTTCAGAAGATAATTGCTGCGCCGTATGACGCGTGCCAAATCTGCTGCTCCTTGTAGCTCCGCTTTACGCGGTGGACTCCTGTCCACCAGATCAGTTGCTCAACTTGGCAAGGAAAAGTTTGCCTGACCTTTTTCATCTTTGCCGTGAATGTAATCACGATTTCAGAAATCTTCGGTCACGTAATCAATCGATCTGCAATCTACAAAGCAAGTGCTGTGCCAGTCTCGTCCCTGCCGCGAACAATCTTCAAAAACATTCTATAAATCAAACAATTACAAGACGACCCCTGATGCTCCCCGAAGCGAGGATATGTCAAGTCATTGTCGGTGCTTTGGTACAAGGTTTGGTAACGCGAGGCCTAAGCTACTGATTGTGAAAGACAGTGCAACTGTCGCCGAAGGGAGACAGGCTAGTCGTCTACTGACACAACCAAACAACAATCGGAAGCGACATAAAGTTCATGCAACTTCTGAACGTGGTGCGAAAATCACACTTTTTGTTGCGCAAGCGATCGTCGTTATGGAACCGTACGCCGCGTCACATCGTGTATTGACAGAACGGTGCTGCGAAATGCCGGTTTGACTTTGTCTGGTGTCGTGCTTTTGAGACATTACATCGAGCTTGATCCGTCTCCTATAATCAGAGGCAATCGGCTCCCGAATACTTGGGGGTAAAACTCGATGAATAGTTAATCGCAGTTTGTGACTGCGTTAACGGTACGACGGCCGCATCGCGTCGTACCCTGCCATAATGACCCGAGGTGAAAGCTATGTTTAGGCTACCACGACAATCCAGAAACGGAATAACGAGCAAAGCGACCAGGATGGTTGCGTTGTCGATGGCCTGTGTGATGATGGTCGCCGCTTGCAGCAAAGGGGACGGCGTTCAGATCGGCACCGGACAGGATCCCGATCCTGTCGTTATCGATTTCCCGATCGCCTATATAAAGTCTCCGCTGCCGGTTGACGATAACGGCGTATTCCAGCAGCAGGATTTACGAGAGCAGATCACATTTGAATTTGGTGCCGATCTCTACTTTCGTGATCGTGCCTCTCCGAGCGCTGAAGCGGTCAACATTACTGAAAGCGTATCGCAGGGCCTCGCGGCAATTCGCGACGTTGAAATCGACTACGATGGCAGCCGTCTTCTGTTCTCCATGCGTGTGCCGTTTGATCCGGACGTGGATGAAGAAGATCTGCCGACCTGGAATGTTTGGCAATACACGTTTGAGACCGGCGTCCTGGAACGCGTGATTACGTCCGACCTGACGGCCGAGATCGGCCACGACATCATGCCGAAGTACCTGCCGGATGGGCGCATCATTTTCTCCTCAACGCGCCAGACGCAGTCGCAAGCGGTGTTGCTGGACGAAGGCAAAGGCGGGTTCCCGGCGCAAGACGAGGATGACAACGAACACGCCTTCAATCTTCACGTCATGAACGATGACGGTACCAGTGTGAAGCAGGTGTCGTTTAACCAGAGCCACGACCTGGATCCGTCTGTAATGGCCGATGGCACAATCGTGTTCAGCCGCTGGGACCATAATCAGTCGAATGACGCCGTAAACCTTTATCGAATGAACCCGGACGGTTCCGTCCTGGAGTTGCTTTATGGCCAGCAGAGTCATGCAACGGGCACCAACGGTGAAATTATTCAGTTTATGCAGCCGCGCCAGCTACGCCGCAGTATGTTGAAAACACGCAGCCGACCAAGGACAACATCGGCATCTTGAGCGGCCCGGCGCAGGAAGACGCGACCGTAAACGAAGTATCGACGGTACCGGGCGTACCGTCGGTCGGTGGCCGTTATTTTTCGGTCTACCCCATTCAGGATGGCACTGATCGGCTGATGGTCAGCTGGAGCCAGTGTCGCCTGGTCGAAATCCTCGCTGATGATGGCGATCCCGCAACGGACGATGTTCAGATCGTGCCATGTACCGAGGACCGCCTCGCCAACGTCATCGTCATCGATCCGGATGATCCGCCGACACCTGTTGTTGGTGATCTGTTCGTAGCGCCGCCCCTGTACGGTATCTGGATTTACGATCCCCGCGACGATACACAGCTACCGATCGTCGCCGGTGAAGAAGGCTTCATGTTTACCGAGGTGGTCTCGGCTGACCCCCGGCCAACACCGCCTGTCGTTCTTGACGGCTTGAACGACTATCCGCTGGACGTGACGCTTGCGGACAGTGGCGAAGCGCTGCTGAACATCCGCAGCGTCTATGACTTTGATGGCGCGGCAATCGTCGACATCCCGACGGTAGCTGATCCCTCGCAAACTCTGGCGGCCGATCGACTTGCACGTTTCTTGCGCATAGAGAAGGCCGTGTCGCAGCCCGACGATGACTTGCGCGATATCGACAACACCGCGTTCGGCGTTACGACACAGTTTGGCATGAAGGAAATTGTCGGCTATGCGATGGTCGAGCCTGACGGCTCTGTCATGGTGAAGGTGCCTGCCAATACGGCGCTGATGGTTAGTGTGCTGGATGAAAACGGCCACCGCATTACGCAACGTCACCAGAACTGGATTTCGCTGGCGGCCGGCCAGGAATTAAAATGCAATGGTTGCCACGATGCCAACACTGGCGTATCTCACGGGCGCCGCGAAGCGTTTGAAAGCGCCTATGCCGGCGCGCTGGATGGCATGACGGCGTTCGCTGGCACCGATGAAATGGTCTGGCCGGTAGCTGCTGTCGGCGAGACGATGGCCGAAGTGCGTGCGCGCGTAACCTGTGCCGATGCCTCGTGTTCGTCGATCGAGCCTTCGATGAACGTGATCTACCGCGATGTCTGGACGGCGGACCCGGTTATCGCCGCCAACAACGTGGACATCGATTTCCTCTACACGGACCTGACGACGTCATCGCCAACCACGGTGTCCTGTCAGCAGAACTGGCAGGCGAACTGCCGCAGTGTCATCAGCTATGAATCGATCATTCATCCGCTGTGGAGCCAACCGCGCCTGGTCACATTCGATGATGACAATGATCCCGACACGCCGGAAGTGCCGTTGATCGACCCGGTTACCGGCCTGCAGGTCAACAACAATTGCCTCAACTGTCATACGCCCGTGGATCCTGCAAATGGTGCCCCCCGTGTCCCGGCTGGCCAGCTGGAACTTCAGGATGGCCAGTCCGTTGATGAGCCCGATCACTTCCACGCCTATCGCGAGCTGTTAGTTACTGATAATCTTCAGGTTCTGGACAATGGTGTGTTGGTCGACGCGACCGAGGTTATCGGACAGGATGTGGACGGAAACGACATCCTGGCCCCGATCTCGAACGGTCCGCCACCGTTGAGAGTGTTCTTGGGCGCAAGGCTGTCGAGCGATTTCTTTGACCGATTCAACGATCCTACGGATCTGCACTTCAATATTTTATCCCAAGCGGAGCGACGCCTTGTTGCGGAATGGTTGGATGTCGGAGCCCAGTATTACAACAATCCCTTCGACGCCCCTGCCAACTAAGTCCGCCTGGTTCGGATGCCTGGTCGCCGTCGTACTGCAGATTTTTCTGACAGCGCCGGTCCAGGCCGCCGATGACTATCGCACTGTTGCCGTTGCCGACCCCTACCTGGAGTTGCGCACGGGCCCCGGTAGCGGCTATCCGATTTTTCATGTTGTCGACCGTGGTGAGTCTGTCGATATCCTGATGCAGCGCACGGACTGGTACCTGGTTCGCGCGGCGAATGGCAAAGAAGGGTGGGTCGATCGCGCTCAAATGGAACTGACACTGCAGCCGGACGGTGACCAGGTTAGTTTCGAGCAGGCGAAGATCGATGACTTCACCGACGCCAAATGGGAGACCGGAATTCTGGCCGGTGACTTCGGCGGTGCCAACATCATTTCCCTCTACGGTGGCTACTCGTTCAACCCAAACGTGTCCCTGGAGGTATGGGGTTCACAGATTTTGGGTAATTTCTCGAATGGCTGGATGGGCAGTGTTAATGTCGTTCACGAAGCCTGGCCGGATTGGCGCGTATCGCCGTTTTTCACGCTCGGTGCCGGAGTCATCCGCACCGAGCCGAAATCAACGATCATCCAGGGTGAGGATCGTACGGACCAGATCGGGCACGTTGGTGCCGGTTTCCGTATTTATGCGACGCGACGCTTTCTGTTGCGAGCCGAG
>CAMYLB010000136.1 GCA_947259145.1 uncultured Woeseiaceae bacterium | reverse complement strand
CCGCATTCTGGATCGGTACATCTTTCGTGAGATCACCATGACCTGGCTCGGGGTCACGATGGTGCTGCTGCTGATCCTGCTGACAAACCAGTTTGCGAGGGTTTTGGGCGACGTTGCCAAGGGAAAGCTCCCCAAGGATGCCGCTTTCGACGTTATTGGCTTGTCCGCGGCGCAATACCTGACCGTTCTGGTACCGATAGGCCTCTTCCTGTCCATCATGCTTGCGCTGGGACGCTTGTACCGGGACAGTGAAATGCCCGCGATGATGGCGTGTCGCGTTGGTCCATCGGGCATCTACCGACCCATGATGTGGCTGCTGGTGCCGCTGGCCGCGAGTGTGGCCTGGCTGTCGATCGAAGGCGCACCCATGGCCCTGACGGCGATCGATCGTATTGGTGCCGAAGCCCGACGCGAGGCCGATTTGGCGAGTATCGAGCCGGGGCGCTTCACGGTATTCGGCCCGGACCAGGCCGTTGTCTATGGCGAACGCATAACCGCCGAAGGGCAAATGGAAAAGGTGTTTATGCAGCGTCTCGTGGATGACGGGCGAGTCGAGGTAGTAATTGCAGAGCGCGGCGAGCAGCTTGCCTCTGAAGACAAGAACACTCGCATGCTCGTGCTGCACAACGGAAGACGTTACGAGGGCATCCCGGGCACGACCGGGTTTCGGGTTGTCGAATTCGCAGAGCATGGCATCCCCTATCAACTGCCGAGCCTGCGGACTACCGATCCCCGGCCTCGCGCCATGTCGTTCTCGCGACTGGCGCAGTCGCGGGAGCTTGAACACATTGCCGAGATGCAATGGCGTGTCAGCATACCGCTGGCGACAATCATACTGGCGATGCTCGCCGTACCGTTGAGCCGGAGTCAGCCGCGCTCAGGACGATATGGCCGCCTGGCGATCGGACTTCTGGTCTTCATCATTTATCTCAACATGCTGAGTGCCGCGAAAGCATGGATCGAGCAAGCGACTTTATCTCCATTGCTCGGACTCTGGTGGGTACATGGTTGTGTGCTGTTATTTACCCTGGGGCTGCTGGCAGTTCAGAACGGCTGGCACAGGAGGTTGTGGCGGTGACGGCTATCCTCAGCCAGTACCTGATGCGCACGATTCTTGCGAGTACAGCGATGGTGCTCCTTGTACTACTGGCGCTGGCTGGCCTTTTTGAGTTTATCGCGGAACTCGACGACACGCAGGCGGCTTACCAGACGCCGCAAGTCATATTATATGCCCTGCTGCGTTTGCCGATTCTGGCCTTCGCAATGTTGCCTGTTGCGGCGCTAATAGGGTCATTGCTCGGTCTCGGCGCCCTTGCTGGACACAGCGAGATCATCGTCATGCGATCGGCTGGGCTGTCGGTCGTCAGGTTGTCCGGCATGGTCGCATTATCGGGGCTCGTGATGCT
The DNA here is from genome assembly GCA_947259145.1 of uncultured Woeseiaceae bacterium. GTDB lineage: Bacteria > Pseudomonadota > Gammaproteobacteria > Steroidobacterales > Woeseiaceae > UBA1847. The sequence goes on along the minus strand of CAMYLB010000136.1, from coordinate 1,427 downwards.
CGTGATAACCGGACTCATTGGCGAGTTCATCGGACCACCGCTCGATTTGTACGCACGCGATATGCGCATGGAAGCCCGGTATCAGAAAGGCGATGCTCGCTTGGGGAATGAGACCTGGGTTAAGGACGGGCCGGTCTATTTGCATCTTGAGCGTGTCAACTCGGAATTCGAATTTGGCAGCATTTACTTGTTCAGATTCAATGAAGACAATCTCGAGAACCTGCGCGAGACCAGGTTCAGAGATGACGGCGTGCAAGTCGTTGAGTCGTCGCTTGCGGTTGAATCTTTCGAGGTGAATGCGGAGCTGCTGGGCAGCTCGCTGTCGAAGCCGCTGAGCCTGTCGGCGCGCGGGCTGATGGTCTACATCGACTACCTGAAGCGCAATAACCTCGATGCCTCACAGTACGAATCGGAACTCTGGTATCGGGCCTCACGGACGTTGACGGTGTTGATCATGCCGATTATGGCTTTGGCGTTCGTCTTTGGCTCCTTGCGCTCTGGCGGTGCCGGCGGCCGTCTGATGATTGGTGTGATCATCGGCCTGGCCTACTACCTCGGTAGCGAGACGCTCGCGAATTCCGGTCAGGTTTTCAATTTAAACCCCGTGCTTATCAACTGGCTGCCGTCGCTCGCGCTTTTACTCGTGACCGTTGTTGCGCTTGTGCGTATCCGCTAGCAGCCGTTCACTGATCTTTCTTCGTCTTTTGCCGCGGGTAGTACACGATTCGGGTGTGGCTGATTCGGTCATGCCACGTGAGCTTCGCGGGGTCCCAGATTTGCCACAGGAAACCGAGTCCCAGCGGCAGTAACGAGATAATCGCCGCGAAAAACCTCAGGCTGGCCGATGTGACTGACGGCGTGCCGCCGTCATCGTTTTCGAGCTGCAGTCCCCAGGACTGCATCCCCAGCGTCCGGCCCGAACGACTCCAGAAGCCGACAAAGAACGCGTACACGATCAGTGCCAGAACGATCCGGTACAGCAGGTTTTCACCGCTTTCGACGGGTTCGCCGCCGCGAATCGCGACAAACGGAAGAGTTGCCAGAAACAGCAGTGCCGCGACAAGTAACGTGTCGTACAACATCGCCCCGATGCGCCGCAGTAGTCCAGTGTTTTGCATAGCTAGACTATACCGCTCTGTCTTAGCGCCAGGGCCTGGCGTCGATAGTCGCGTCCGAGCCAGAGCGCGACCACGGCAGAGACGACTGCGAACGGCAGAATCGCGATTGAGATACCCGCGATGCCCAGTCCAAGCGTTGACATCAGCTTTACTGTCCAGGTTCCGACAACGTCGCCGCCGCGATAGATGGCCGTGTCTATGAAGTTCTTCGTCTTGTACTTCTCTTCGGGTGTGACGACAGAATACAACATGTCGGTCGAGGGTTTGGCGAAGCCAAAGCCGAGGCCCCTGCGAACGACGTCAAGTGTC
>CAMYLB010000135.1 GCA_947259145.1 uncultured Woeseiaceae bacterium | reverse complement strand
GGAAGAGTTTTTTCATACTTTTAATGCCCTGCTCGAGGGCCAGCGGCAAATTATCCTGACCTGCGATCGCTATCCGAAAGAGGTAAACGGTCTCGAGGAGCGCCTGAAATCGCGCTTCGGCTGGGGACTCACGGTTGCCATTGAACCTCCCGAGCTTGAAACCTCTGTGGCCATACTAATGAGCAAGGCGGCGGCGGAAGATATAGCGCTTCCGGAAGAGGTCGCTTTTTTTATTGCCAAGCGAATTCGCTCTAATGTCCGGGAGCTTGAGGGCGCGCTTCGCCGAGTCATCGCGAACTATCGCTTTACCGGACGAGCCATTAATCTCGATTTCGCGAAAGAGGCGCTGCGCGACCTGCTCGCCGTACAAGACCGTCTTGTTTCCATTGAAAACATCCAGAAAACTGTCGCCGAGTACTTTAAGATTCGCGTCGGCGATCTGCTCTCGAAGAAGCGCAGCCGCTCGATCGCACGACCCAGGCAATTCGGTATGGCGCCATACGACGGTGTTGCACGGATGCCGACGGATTACGTCACTGCGAGAGACCGACAAACGCATCGACGACGATTATTTGAATTTGTTAAGAACTCTGACAGGATAGTGTGGATAAGCAGTGGAAAACGGTCCAGTCAATTATTATCCACAAGCTATCCACAGCTCACGGACCGGGCACACAGTTCTTGTTAGGCGGAATTTTTAACTATAAGTTACTGAAAAATAAAGAAGTAAATAAGTTATGCACAGGCCATTGGCCCCTTAATAATAATAATAATCTATAAATTTCCAATATTTATTAACAGGTGGAACCTATGAAGTTTACCGCAGCTCGGGAAGCGCTGTTGAAGCCACTGCAGGCCGTTATTGGCGTTGTGGAGCGCAGACAGACGATGCCAATTTTATCGAATGTTCTGATTATTGCGCGCGATGGTCAGCTGTCCGTGACCGCTACAGATCTTGAGGTTGAGCTTGTCGCTGACGCGGAGGTTAATACCGAAAGCGGCGGCGAAATTACGGTTTCGGGCCGCAAGCTTCTCGATATCTGCCGCGCGGTGCCGGAGGGGTCAGAAATCCATGTCAGCCTCAGCGGCGAAAAACTGTCCGTGCGCGCGGGGCGCAGCAAATTTAACCTGGCGACACTGCCGGCAGCAGAGTTTCCGGTTGTAGAGGATATTAAAGCGGGTCAGACCATCCAGGTACCGCAGGCAGCATTAGGGCGGCTGATTGAGAAAACGCATTTTTCGATGGCGCAGCAGGATGTTCGCTACTACCTGAATGGAATGTTGCTGGAAACCGGCGGAAATTACCTTCGCGCCGTTGCAACGGACGGCCACCGCCTGGCGCTCTGTCAGGCAGAACTTGATGGCAAGCTTGATGAGCAGCAGGTGATCTTGCCGAGGAAGGGCGTCCTTGAGCTGCAGCGGCTAATGGGCGGCGATGGCGATTTGAATATAGAGCTCGGGGCCAATCATATTCGCATTCAGCTGGACGGGATTCGATTCACATCGAAGCTGATCGACGGCCGCTTTCCCGAGTATGAGCGCGTAATACCGAAGGAATCGACGAACGAGCTCAAGGCAGATCGGGGAGCATTCAAAGGTGCACTGCAGCGCACGGCGATCCTGTCGAACGAAAAATACCGGGGCATTCGGCTTGTTATCAGGGACAGCGGCGTGGTGCTTCAGGCGCACAACCCGGAGCAGGAAGAGGCTGAAGAGGAACTTGAGGTCGAGTACAGCGGTGAAGACATCGAGATCGGCTTCAACGTGAATTATCTGCTCGATGCACTCGGGGCGGTAGAGGGTGACGAGGTAACGCTATCGGTTCAGGACAGCAACTCGAGCTGCCTGATTCGTCAGCCGGGCAACGAGGACTCGACCTTCGTGGTTATGCCTATGCGGCTGTAGCCGCGGCCTCGGGCGACTTCAGAGAGGACGATGATTCGCTTATTCCGGGCCACCAATTTTCGCTGTCTCGAAAATGCAGAACTGGCGCTGTCCTCGAAATTCAATCTTATTTACGGCGCCAACGCCTCGGGGAAGACGAGCCTTCTGGAGGCATTGGCTTATCTTGGGCGCGGTAAGTCGTTCCGCGGCGCCAGCACACCGAATCTTATTCAGCACGGCAAGGACGAATTTGTCCTTTTCGGCCAGGTCGACAGCCTTGCGCGGACGCGCAGCCTGGGTGTTCGCAATAGTCGCGCCGGCCTCGAGGTCCGGGTAGATGGCAACAGCGAGGGCGGGGTTGCGGCGCTGGCCGAGGCGCTGCCGCTGCAGGTCATTGACCCCGAGGTACACAACCTTGTCGCGGGCGGGCCTGAGCAACGACGGCGCTTTCTCGACTGGGTGGCGTTCCACGTGGAACAAGATCATCTTCTGGCCTGGCGGCGCTTCAGGCGAGCGCTGAAGCAAAGAAATGCGGCTCTCAGGGCCAGGTCTGGCCATGCGACGATTCACAGCTGGAACGCGGAATTCGTTGCGCTGAGCGCCGAACTCGACGAGTCCCGGCGCCGCTCCCTCGATGCTGCGCTGGAAAGCCTGTCTGAGTTCGGCCGTGATTTGCTGGGCACCGAGCTGGGCTTCGACTACCTGCAGGGCTGGAATAAGGAGCGACGGCTGACCGACGTGCTGGAGGAGGGGCTGGAGCGTGACCTGCAGCTGGGGTCAACGCAGCACGGCCCCCATCGCGCCGACCTGAAGATCAGTTATGACGAAAAACAGGCGCGAAAGCTGGTTTCCCGCGGACAGCAGAAGCTGCTGGCCAGCGCGATGATCCTGGCAGCAACCGAAACGGCCCAAACTGCGCTGGAGCGGCCACTGCTGTTGCTGCTGGATGACCCGGCGGCAGAGCTCGATGGCGAGTCGTTGGGGCGATTGATGGCGGCGGTGTCGCGATTGGGGTGCCAGGTAGTCGCTACGAGCCTCGATTCGGGGCTACCAGGCACGCCCGCCGGGGCGGCATTGTTCCACGTGGAACACGGTGCGCTGACGGTTATTCAGGCGCCGGAAAACGGCCGCTGAAAAACGCGCCGCACAAGCCCTAAAATACCTTAAAAAAGAATGCTTTGAGGGCCCTTTCAGGGCCCGATCTTGGTACAATACGCCGGTTACGCCAAGAGGATATGGAATGACCGACGAATCAGAATATACTTCCAGTAATATCAAGGTCTTACGTGGCCTTGAGGCCGTCCGAAAGCGGCCGGGCATGTATATTGGCGACACCGACGATGGCACCGGCCTTCACCACATGGTCTTTGAGGTCGTCGATAACTCCATCGACGAGGCGCTGGCCGGCCACTGTGAAACAATTACGGTGACTATCCATGCCGACGAATCGGTGACCATCAGTGACGATGGCCGCGGCATTCCCGTGGACCTGCACCCTGAGGAGGGACGCTCGGCGGCCGAGGTCATCATGACCGTGCTGCATGCGGGCGGCAAGTTCGACGACAACTCCTACAAGGTAAGCGGCGGGCTTCATGGTGTCGGTGTTTCGGTCGTTAACGCGCTCTCGGAGCACCTGGTCCTGACCATTCATCGCGAGGGCAAAACCTACCAGCAGGAGTACGCGCACGGTGAGCCGTCGGCGCCGCTGGCTGCCATCGGAGACTCGGATCGCACCGGTACGACGCTTCGCTTCAAGCCAAGCTCCGGCACGTTTACCAATATTGAGTTTCATTACGACATCCTCGCGCGACGGCTGCGCGAACTTTCATTCCTGAACTCAGGCGTTCGAATTCGCCTGGTTGACGAGCGGGAGGACAAGCAAGAGGTCTTTGAGTATCAGGGCGGCATCCATGCATTCGTCGAACACCTTAATCGCAACAAGACGCCGGTGCACGCCACGGTATTTCATTTCACGGCCATGAAAGATGGCGTCGCCGTCGAGGCGGCACTGCAGTGGAATGACGGCTACCAGGAAAACATGTTCTGTTATACGAACAACATTCCGCAGCGAGATGGCGGCACCCACCTGGCGGGTTTTCGAAGCGCACTGACTCGAACACTCAACAACTATATCGAGAAACTGCCCAGTACCCGAAAGGACAAATATACGCCTAGCGGCGATGACGCACGCGAGGGCCTGACCGCCGTACTGTCGGTGAAAGTACCGGACCCCAAGTTCTCCTCACAGACCAAAGAGAAACTGGTTTCATCTGAAATTAAAGGGGTCGTTGAACAGGCGATGGCCGGCAGGCTGGAAGAATACCTGCTCGAACATCCGCAGGACGCCAAGGCGATCGTTTCGAAGATTGTCGATGCATCCCGGGCCAGAGAGGCCGCCCGCAAAGCGCGAGAAATGACGCGTCGTAAAGGCGCGCTCGATATCGCCGGCTTACCCGGCAAGCTTGCCGACTGCCAGGAAAAAGACCCGGCACTTTCGGAGCTGTTTCTGGTTGAGGGCGACTCGGCCGGCGGCTCCGCAAAACAGGGCCGCGATCGGCGAACGCAGGCAATCCTTCCACTAAAGGGAAAAATACTCAACGTCGAAAAAGCACGGTTTGACAAAATGCTGGCGTCGGCGGAGGTGGGCACACTGATAACGGCGCTCGGCTGCGGCATTGGCCGCGACGACTTTGATCCCGACAAGTTGCGCTATCACCGCGTCATTATCATGACGGATGCGGACGTCGACGGTTCGCACATCCGCACCTTGTTGCTGACGTTTTTTTATCGACAGATGCATGAGCTAATCGAGCGCGGCCACATTTACATCGCGCAACCGCCGTTGTACAAAATCAAGCGCGGTAAACAAGAAGTCTACGTCAAGGACGATGCAGAACTGAACGCGCACCTGCTCAATGCCGCAATGGACAATGCCGCGCTGCACGTCAACAGCGAAGCGCCACCGTTGTCCGGCGTCGGCCTCGAGGCGCTGGCCCGGGAATACATCGCCGTAGAGAACATCATTGGGCGCCTGTCCAAGCGCTACGAAGAGGTTGTATTGCGCACGATGAGCCGGCTTCCGGCCGTCACGAGTGAGCTGGCGGACGACCTCGATGCGCTTGCATCCTGGGCGGAAGAGCTAAGTGCCGCGCTGCCGAAACACAGCGGCGACCGCGCCGAAAACGGCAATGGCGGCAGCTACCTGGCCGCGCTTGATCGTGGCGATGAAGACGGCGAGGGCGTTCGCGTCGGCATTACCAAAATGCAACATGGCCTCGGCGCCACGCGCTACGTGCCGCGCGAGTTCTTTAGCACAAATGAATATCGGCACATCATGGCATTGTCGGAAAAATTGAGCGACCTGTTGTCCGAGGGCGCCATGGTCAGGCGCGGTGATCGTGAAGCGCCGGTTGAATCGTTCGCCGAAGCCGTAGAGTGGTTGATGAGTGAGGCGCGACGCGGTCAATCCATACAGCGTTATAAGGGCCTTGGCGAAATGAATCCCGACCAGCTCTGGGACACAACCGTAAACCCGGAGACGCGGCGACTCATGCAGGTGAAAATCGAAGACGCCGTCAAGGCCGACGAAATATTCACAACACTCATGGGCGACCAGGTCGAACCGCGCCGCGAGTTCATTGAGAAGAACGCGTTGACGGTAGAAAACCTCGACATATGATCGGACACCGCCTGTTCGTTCACGCGGTATTCGTGGCCCTTGCGCCAATCATCGTTGCGTGGTTTGGAATGTCTGTTCCTGCCGCAATACTCGTCGTCATATTACTCTTGCTGTGGCGCTGGGTCATCGTTCTAAGTGGCTTCGTAGCGCCGGAAAAAACGCCCGACCTGGTTCTTGCGACCATTTCCGCCAGCCACTTTGTTGAAAAGGTGCGCTGGAGCATGGATCGCCTGGGCCTCGACTACGTTGAGCAAACGTCCGGTGGCGCGCTGGGGGCGTTCTTTCGAGGACGAACGGTCCCGCAACTCAAGGTCCGCACCGGCATCGTTCAATCGAGCATCGGTAACTCGGCCGAAATCCTGCGCTATCTCTGGGGCCGTTACGCGGTTGAAGACCCGCAGGCGGCTGCCTTTCTTGAGCCCACAACAGAGCGTGTCGAACTCGAGGCGCGACTCGACCGCTATGGGGTCAGCCTGCAGGTCTGGGTGTACTACCACCTGCTGAATGATCGTGAACTTACGCTGCATGCATGGGGCGCAAATAATCCGGTGACACCATTTTGGCAGCGACAGAGCTTGCGGCTGTTGTTCCCGGTACTACGGGCTCTGATCCGGAAATCGTTTCGAATTACCGACGAAAACCACGCGCGCGCCGTCGCAAATATTGAGGAAAGACTCGGCGAGGCCAATGACCGGCTGAACGACGGGCGCAGGTCCTTACTCGGCGGTGACGCGCTTAACTATACGGATATCGCGTTCGCTGCCATGACCGGTTTGTGGCTTCAGCCGGCCCGGTACGGCGGCGGCAAAGCCGACGCGGTTCGACTGGATCGCGACAAGGCGCCCATTCGAATGCTGAAGGACATCGAAGCCTGGGAGGCCGGCTACCCGCGCGCCACCGAATTTGTTGAGCGCCTGTATGCAGAAGAACGAAAAGCTCCTGCGGCGGCCCCAGTAAAGCAGGAGGACAAAAAATGAAATCGTTCATAGCGCTTCTGTTGTTTGCACTACTGGTTGCTTGCGCGGCGCAGCGGGAGTCGGGGGTTGACGAAGCGATTTCCGATTTTGTGGTGCTGTCCGAGCTCGAGGAGCTAGATAGAATAAGAACGCAAGACCAGTTCGGCACGTCCGAACTTACAGAACGCTACGCGATTTTGAAAACCCGCAAAGACGTTTACCTGGTTGAATTTCAGCGATGCCCGCCCCAGTTCAACGACGACGTGATACCGGACATACGGTATGACAAAAACACGCTGCGACCGCGCACCGACACGATCCGGGGGTGCCGTATCAAGAAAATATTCGCGATCGATGAGGCCGGTGCCGAGGAATTGACGTTGCTCGCTGAAGCATCAGCAGCGGAAAGCGGCTAGAGAATAGCCGCGGGCAATTAATTATCGGCGCTGCTTGCCGTCGTCTTGTCTTGGTACGCGGCGCTGATTTCGTGCATCTTGCTTTCGATCCATGCCTGCACAATCAGGTTTGTTTCCTTGGGCGATTGTGCCGACGCGTCGACGGGCGGGCCAATGCAGAAACGGACGATTCCGGGGCGCATCGAAAACCCCCTGCGCTGCCAGAAGTCTCCGGCATTGTGAGCAACGGGCACAATCTGTACGCCCGCCTCTTTGGCCAGTGCCGCGCCGCTGATGCCGTACTTGCGCGTTTCTCCATACGGCACCCGGGTGCCTTCCGGAAAAATGGTGACCCAGGTTCCCTCGGCAAGTCGTCGCTTACCTTCGTCGATGACCTGCCTGACCGCGGAGCGACCCTTGCCGCGGTCAATGGCGATCGGGTTAAGGAGGAGACCGATGGCCCAGCCGAAAACCGGGACCCACAATAGCTCGCGCTTTACGACCCAGGCCGTTTTCGGAAAGATCGGAACGTGCCCGTAGGTTTCGAAAATTGTTGTGTGTTTGATCATGATGACGCTCGGTGCATCGGGAATATTTTCCTGTCCCTCGATGACAAGTTTCATGCCGGCGATAAAATCTCCGGCCCACAAAACAAAACGGCAAAAGCCGACCAGGACGATTCGTGCCCAGCTTGCCGGTGCCCAGAACGACAACAGGAGTATTGTGGCGGAGATGATCGCCGCGGAACCGGCAACAATGACAAGCGCCAGCGAACGCAGCCAGAGGATCATGCTGTCACTCCAGCAACAATGCCGCGGCGGCCGCAGCGAGATCATCGAATACTTCCGTTGCGGCTAACTCGCCGTCGAGCGCCCGCTCCGCTGCCCGGCCGTTTCCGGTGCGCACGAGAACAGGGCGCGCGCCCGCGCGAGCTGCTGCCTGAAGATCACGCAGTGAATCACCGATAACCGGCACGCCGGCGAGATCGCTGCGATAGTGACGGGCGAGACGATACAGCAGGCCCGGCGCAGGCTTGCGGCACTCACAGCCGTCGCCGGGACCGTGCGGGCAAACGACGATACGATCGATGTGGCCGCCTTCGGCCGAAACGAGCTTCCGGAGTTTGCGATGCATGGCGCGAAGCGCATTGCGGTCGAAGAGCCCCCGGGCCCCGACTGATTGCTCGCGACGGCCACCGTATAGCCGCCGCGACTGAGGGCGGCTATCGCGCCGATGCTGCCCTCGAGCGGAATCCATTCGGCGGCGGACTTCACAAAATCACTGGAGTCGCGGTTGATCACGCCGTCCCGGTCGAGAATGACAAGGCCTTTCGCGGCCGCGCGACGCACCACCGTCAACCCAACGACAGCCGGGAAATGTCGGCAACGTCGAGAAAAAGCGCCCGAATATCGCCTAAAAGCGCCAAACGGTTGTTCTTGAGGGCTTCGTCCTCGGCCATGACCATGACTTCGTCGAAGAAATGATCAACCGGGTCTCTCAGGTCGGCGAGCGCGTTCAGGGCCTCCGCGTAACGACGGCCCTTGATCATCGGCGCGACCTTTTCGCGGGCATTCAAGAGGGCGTTGAACAGGGCTTGTTCCGCATCGTGTTGCAGCAGTTTCTTCTTGACCTTCAGGCCATCCGGGTTGCCCGCCTTTCTCAGGATGTTCGCGATACGCTTGTTTGCAGCCGACAGGCTCTCGGCCTGTTCGAGGCGGGCGAAGGTCTGCACGGCGGCGAGGCGCCGATCGAAGTCAAGCAACGATTCGGGCTCGCGCACCATAACGGCGTCGAAGGTTTCCGCGGCGAGTCCCGCATCGCGATCGAGAAAATAGCGCCGCAGCCGATCGCTGATAAATGCGTACAGGTCCGCCGCGAGCACGTCATTTTCTATCTTGCCTTTGGGCTGCTGGTCGACAGCCCTCATGATCAGCGCTTTGAGGTCGATATCGAGGCCACATTCGATCAGGATCCTGACAATTCCGAGTGCTGCGCGACGCAGCCCGAATGGGTCGCGATTGCCGCTCGGTGTCTTGCCGATCGAAAAAACGCCGGCCAGCGTATCCAGTTTGTCCGCGACCGCCAGCACCTGGCCGATTTCTGTAGTCGGCAGGTCATCCCCGGCAAAGCGCGGCCGATAGTGTTCGCCAATGGCCTCAGCAACCCCCTCCGGTTCACCGTCGGCGAGCGCGTAGTAGCGGCCCATAGTGCCCTGCAATTCGGGAAACTCGCCTACCATGCCGCTTAGCAGGTCGCATTTCGCGAGCGCGGCCGCGCGCTCGGCGTGATCCTTGTCGCGGTCGAGCGCCGCGGCCAGCCAGCCGGCGAGCGCCCCGGTGCGCCGGCTCTTGTCATGAAGACTGCCCAGGCCGCGCTGATAAATAACGTCGTTCAAGGCGGCGCTTCGGCCGTTCAGTGTCTGGCGGCGGTCGCCGTCCCAGAAAAACGCGGCATCGGCCAGGCGCGGGCGAATCACCCGCTCGTTACCATCGCGGACCTGATCGGGGTCCTTGCTCTCGAGATTGGCAACGGTAATGAAGCGCGGTAATAGCGCGCCCTCGTCATCGGCAACAGGAAAGTAGCGTTGATGGCTCGTCAGCGTCGAGATGACGACTTCGCGAGGAAGCTCGAGATACTTTTCATCGAAGCGCCCCAATATCGGAACCGGCCACTCGACAAGTGCGGCAACTTCGTCGTAGAGAGATTCGCCGTCGACGACATGGCCGCCGGCACCGTTCGCCGCCGCGGTTACACCGTCTCTGATCATCTCGCGCCGGCGCTCGAAGTCAGCGATTACGTGACCCTTTTTTTCAAGGCGATACATTTCCGGACGCAGTTTCCATTACCGGTGTTTCAATGACGTCCTTGCCGTGCAGCATCACTATCCAGTGAACCGGGCGTACGAACTCGGCGTTGCCCGCGCCCCAGCGCATGCGACGCGGAATGGGCAGCGCAGCCAGGGCGCCCTCGATCAAAACCGGCATCAGTTCGGCAGCGCTACTGCCCCGCTCTACGGCGTCATATGCCAGCCATTCACCTTTGTCCGTCTTGTTCGTTCCGAGGTCCGAGACGCCCACGCCGCATTTTTTTGCGAACGCTTCAGCGGCCGCTGTCGGCTTGCGGTCTTTGTCGAACGCTATCTTGATCGGCGGGCCTTTGTGTTCGACCTTGCGGTCTTCCTGTTGGCGGGCGAGGTCGTCAATTCGCACGCTCAGGCGGCGCGGGCTCGCATAGGCGTGCACGGCGCCATGATCGAGCTGTGCTTCGTCGATGGCTGCGGTCAGGCCCGCGCCGAATGCTTCCATCAATGAGCGCAGCGCTTTGGGCGGCAGCTCTTCGGTGCCGATCTCGACGAGAAAATCATCGGCCTTGCTCATTTTGCCGGGGCGCCTTTAGCTGCCGACGCTGTCATCGGGAAACCCAATGCTTCGCGGCTCGCATAGTAAGCCTCACAAATTGCGCGCGACATTGTCCTGACGCGGAGGATGAAGCGCTGTCGCTCCGTCACCGAGATGGCCTGCCTGGCATCGAGCAGGTTAAAGGTATGTGATGCCGTGAGCATTTGCTCATAGGCGGGTAAAGCGAGGCCCAGCTCAATCAGTCGCTGGCTATCGCGCTCCGCATGCTCGAACGTATCAAACAGAATCTCGACGTCAGCCTCTTCAAAATTGTAGCGGGACTGTTCAACTTCGTTCTGGTGATAGACGTCACCGTAAGTAATACGACCCAGGGGTCCGTCGGTCCAGACGAGATCGAAAATGCTCTCCACGTTCTGTAAGTACATGGCGAGGCGCTCAAGACCATAGGTAATCTCGCCGGTAACCGGACGACACTCGAGCCCGCCAACCTGCTGGAAATAGGTGAACTGGGAAATCTCCATGCCGTTCAGCCAAACCTCCCAACCAAGACCCCAGGCGCCCAGCGTTGGGGACTCCCAGTTGTCTTCCACGAATCGAATGTCGTGTACGAGGGGATCGATACCGATGGCGCGCAACGAGCCAAGGTACATATCCTGAATATCGAGGGGCGAGGGCTTTATGACGACCTGGTACTGATAGTAGTGCTGCAGACGAAAGGGATTATCACCGTAGCGGCCATCGGTCGGTCGCCGGCTGGGCTGGACGTAGGCCGCCGACCATGGCTCCGGGCCGACCGCACGCAGAAACGTCGCCGGGTGGAAGGTACCTGCGCCCATTTCCATGTCATAGGGCTGCAGGATGACGCAGCCGCGTTCCGCCCAGTACTGCTGTAGCGCAAGGATCAGGTCCTGAAAACTCAGGCTTGTCGTTGATGTGTTGGCGCTCATTTAAGGCGTCACGGTCGCAGAAAGGCGCGAAGTATAACGGCTGCGGGCGTCATGTAGGAGGCTCTTCGCCGCCAGTGCCGAAATAAATTCAGCGCCCGATGCCCCAACCGGGTGCGGGCCGGCTCGTTTTGCACTAGAATGGCGCGACAAACACACGGCCCGCACCAAAACGGTGCGATTATGCCGGCCTGGTCTTGAGAAAACGGATAAAAAACAAGGTATTACGCGGAGCGCGCTCTTGGCACGCTAAATGCAGATAACAGCGTCTAATGGGTCGCATTGTGCGACCCCGTTATTTCGCGCACCAACAACCTGGAGGAAAGATCCATGACGTCCGCAGAGGTACTCGCCCTCATCAAAGAGGCAGAGGTCAAATTTGTCGATTTTCGTTTCACCGATACGATTGGCAAGGAACAACACGTAACAGTGCCCGCACACACGGTCGACGACGACCTGTTTGAGGACGGCAAGATGTTTGATGGTTCGTCCATTTCAGGTTGGAAGGGGATTAACGAATCGGACATGATCCTGATGCCGGACCCGGACACAGCGGTGCTTGATGTCTTTCCGGACGAGCCAACGCTGAACCTGCGTTGCACGGTCGTCGAGCCGTCAACGATGCAGGGCTACGATCGTTGCCCGCGCTCGCTCGCGGCTCGCGCCGAGGCGTACCTGAAATCGACCGGCGTTGCCGATGCGGCCTATTTCGGTCCGGAGAACGAATTCTTCGTGTTCGATCATGTTGCGTGGGATGACAACATGCAGGGCGCGTTCTACAAGGTTGACTCCGACGAGGGCGCCTGGAACACCGACCGCAGCATTGAAGACGGCAACTCGGGCCACCGCCCGACGGTCAAGGGCGGTTACTTTCCCGTCCCGCCCGTTGACTCATTGCACGATCTGCGTGGCGCCATGTGCCTTGCAACCGAAGAGATGGGCGTAGTGACCGAAGTGCACCATCACGAGGTCGCGACGGCCGGACAGTGCGAGATTGGTACAAAGTTCAACACGCTGGTGCAAAAAGCCGACGAAGTTCAGATCTTCAAGTACGTCGTGCACAACGTTGC
>CAMYLB010000134.1 GCA_947259145.1 uncultured Woeseiaceae bacterium | reverse complement strand
TTATTGCTTCTGGGCAAATGACACGATCTGGCCGGAAACGACCAGCTGAGTCGCGATTATGCCAACTTAACCCTCAGAGGCAAACGTCCTTTTGCGCCTGCGCAGTAATTCTACGTATCGCGTGCCGCTTGAGAGGGGATTAACGTGTTGCGAATGGACACAAAGACCAGCCAGAAACGTACCTGGGCCGAACCCTACAAAATCAAGATGGTCGAGCTGCTGAAGATGACCACACGCGAAGAGCGCATGGCGGCGATTCGCGAGGCGGGCTATAACACCTTCCTGACGCGAAGCAGGGATGTCTACATCGATCTCCTGACCGACTCCGGCACGTCCGCGATGAGTGACCGGCAGTGGGCCGGAATGATGCTCGGCGACGAGGCTTACTCCGGCAGCGAGAATTTCTACCACCGGCGCCGAAAACCTGATGTCGCAGATTCTCATCAAGGAAGGCGACTATGTGCCCGGCAATATGTACTTCACGACGACGCGCCTGCACCAGGAACTGGCGGGCGGCATATTCGTCGATGTCATAGTCGACGCGGCGCACGACCCACAAGATACGTTTCCATTCAAAGGCAACGTGGACCTCGGCAAACTGGCCGCGCTGGTTGACGAAGTCGGCGCCGATCGTGTGCCCTACATAAGCCTCGAGGGCAATGTGAATATGGCCGGTGGGCAACCGTTCTCGATGGCCAATTTGCGAGAGCTGCGTCTTTTCTGCGACAAGCACGACATCCCGATCATGCTCGATGCCACCCGCACTATCGAAAACGCCTGGTTCATTCGCGAACGCGAAGCCGGCTACGCGGAGAAGCCGGTCCGGGACATACTGCGTGAAATCTGCGACATGACCGACGGCTGCACGATGTCGGCCAAGAAGGACGCGCTCGTTAATATCGGCGGCTTTTTTGCCTGCAATGATGATGAAGTATTTCAAAAAGCGCAGAACCTCGTAGTGGTTTACGAAGGTCTGCACACCTACGGCGGCATGGCGGGTCGAGATATGGAAGCCATGGCGCAGGGTATCCGCGAAGCTGTTACCGAAGAGCACATGGCGGCCCGCATCGGGCAGGTCTATTACCTGGGGCGAAAACTCGAAGCCGCGGGCGTTCCGATCGTCGAGCCGATTGGCTCGCATGCCATATTTATCGATGCGCGGCGCTTTTTGCCGCACATCGACCAGGACGAGTACCCGGCGCAGGCGCTGGCCGCCGAGCTGTTCATTGAATCGGGTATTCGCTCGATGGAGCGTGGCAACGTCTCCGCGGGACGCGACCCTGTGACGGGGAAAAACCGCCGGCCGAAACTGGAACTCGTGCGGCTAACCATTCCGCGGCGTGTTTATACGCAGGCGCACATGGATGTGGTCGCCGAGTCCGTCATCGATCTTTACCAGCGGCGCGACAAAATTCGTGGCCTGAAGATGGTCTACGAACCTGATTACCTGCGTTTCTTCCAGGCTCGATTCGAGCCACTGTAGCAGCGGCTCGAAAAAAACCGGGGTCGAACCGAGGTTTTGGAAACCTCGGTTCGACCCCGGTTTTTTTTAGTCGAGGTCAGGCAGGCCGTGCAGCACGAGCCGGTAGTAGCTGACCATGCCGATAATCTTGTCATTCTCAACGACAGGCGCGTGGCTGATGCCGAAGTTCTCGAACATCCGTGCACAGTAACGAATATCCATGTCGGGCCTGACCGTGAGTACCGGCTTGGCCATAATCTCATAGACGTTGACTCGCTCAGGCGCGCGATTCTTGGCAATAACCTGTTTCGCGATATCCGAGAACAGCAGCATGCCATGCTCGTCATGCTCATCTCGACGTTTAACAATCAAGCTGGTCTCGCCGACTTTCTTCATGGTCTTTAACGCTGTAAGGACATCGATCGAGCCATCGACCTCGGTCACGTTGGTACGCATACAGTCTCGCACCGGGCCCCAGTTTCGAACGGTCATAGGTTTTCCTCCACTATATCTACAAGCTCCTGCGCCTGATGCACGACACCGACGGCGTCTTCGACATCAATCAGGACCGCAATTCCGGTACCCGGCTTCTTGTCAAACTCACCAACATCGCCAATATGTTCCAGGATATGGCGACTCAGGTGCTGCTCTACCAGCAACAACACAACGTCGCGCTGCGAGCTCAGCGTTAGCCCAAAGAAAGTCTTGCTTTCCTCGATGCCTTCGCCGCGGGCATTCGGTATCACGGTACATCCCGTCGCGCCTGCTTCGCGTGCGGCCTCCATTACGTCGTCAGTCTTCGCGTCTTCGACAAAGGCGACTATCAGCTTAAAGTGCATGGTCTTTATCCTCTTGCAATTCGTCATGTTCGTGATCGGAAAAATCTATTTGTTGTCGCAGGACGGCCAGCTGGCCATAAGCCAGCACCGAGATTATCGGAAACAGGCTTGCGAAAGCCACAAGCCCAAATCCGTCCAGTAAAGGGCTGCGGCCCGGTACCGCCTCGGCCAGTCCGAGGCCGAGCGCCGTAATCAATGGCACGGTTACAGTGGATGTCGTGACGCCGCCGGAATCATAGGCCAGCGGCACGATCATCTTCGGCGCGATTATAGTTTGCGCGATTACGACCATGTAGCCGGCCGCGATAAAATAGTGCAGCGGCAGACCGGAAATAATTCGATAACAGCCGAGACTGACCCCGAATCCGACGCCGATCGCCACGGCAACCCGCAGCCCCCAAACGCCAATTGCGCCGCCCGATACGGAATTCGCTTTTATCGACACGGCGATCAGCGCCGGTTCGGCGAGCGTCGTGCTGAAGCCGATAGCGGCCGCAAAAATATATACCCAGTGGTAATCTCCCCAATTCAGTGGGCCGACGACGCTAACTCTCGTCGCGTGCAGGAACTCGGGATCGGTCAGCTGCTGTGCCATCAATCGTCCAAGCGGAAAAAGCGTGTGTTCGAGCCCTTCAAGGAATAGCCCTAGTCCCACGATTACGAATACGAATCCAACGGCGATTCTTTTGAATTTCGGGATCCGGCCGCCAATGACGAACAGCTGGAACGCGAACAGGAAGATAACGATCGGCATCACATCGATGGCGCTGTTGCCGATGAACTGCAGCGTTTCGAGAATCAGATCCATTCGAGAATGGTCCCGTACAGCAGCACAAACAGGATTGGCGTTAGCGAAGCGAATGCGATCAGCCCGAAGCCATCCGTCATCGCGTTCCGTCCTTTCAATGAGCTGGCGAGACCGACGCCGAGCGCCGTAACCAACGGTACTGTGACCGTCGACGTCGTCACACCGCCCGAGTCATAGGCCACGCCGACAATTTCCCTGGGAGCGATGGTGGTGACAAGCACGACGAGGACATAACCGCCAATGATCATGACGGGAAGCGACCAGTCGGCCAGGATGCGCAAGACGCCGATGAGCAATGCCACCCCGACCGACAGCGCGACCACGAGTCGCAGGCCCAGCGCATAGCTGGCCATGGCCTCTTCCGTCGCCGCGATGGCACCGGCGTCAACGGCCACCTCCGAAGCTTCGGCTGCAACGGCCAGCAGTGCCGGTTCCGCTATTGTTGTGCCGAAGCCGAGCACGAATGCAAATGCAAACAGCCAGAATGCGCTGCCTTTCTTGGCCAGCGAGTGGGCGAGACTTTCGCCGATCGGGAACAGCGCAATACGCAATCCGAAAATGAAGAAAGTGAGGCCGGCAACAACGAACAGGGCACCGATGATTAACGACATGAAACCGGATACGGGCTGCTTGATGACCCAGATCTGAAACACACCGATCACAATTACGATCGGCATCAGGTCACGCAGGCTGCCCAGCGCGTCTTGGGAAAGTGCGATCAGCGACTTCTTCAAGCTCGTCCTTCAGGTCAAACGCCGGTCAACGTTGGTTCTCCAGTGATTCTAACGAAAATTTTGATTCATTGTTCCGACTTGTAGGCGAACGAGTAGTAAAGAACCGGAATCACAACCAGCGTTAAAACAGTCGACACCAGGATGCCGAAGATGAGTGTCACGGCAAGTCCGTTGAAGATCGGATCGTCGAGGATGAAAAATGCACCCAGCATGGCAGCCAGCGCCGTCAGCGCGATGGGTTTCGCCCGCACGGCGCCAGCCCGAATCACGGCTTCCTGGAATTCGACGCCGGCATCAACCTCCTGCCGCACGAAGTCGACGAGCAATATCGAATTCCGCACAATGATGCCGGCGAGAGCAATCATGCCGATCATCGAAGTCGCCGTGAACTGTGCGCCCAGCAGGGCATGACCCGGCATGACACCGATAATCGTGAGCGGAATCGGCGCCATGATGATCAGCGGTACCGTGTAAGACCGGAATTGCCCGACGACCAGGAGATAAATGAGTATCAATCCGACCGAGTACGCGATGCCCATGTCACGAAAGGTCTCGTAGGTAATCTGCCATTCGCCATCCCATTTCAGACTGTAGTCGTAAGGATTTTCCGGCTGAGTGATGAAACGCTGTTCAAGCCTCTCACCATCCAGTGCCTCGTCTCCTATGCGGCCCACCATGTCGAACATGCCGTACAGCGGGGAATCGAAGCGGCCCGCCATATCGCCAGTGACGAAAACAACCGGTAGCAAATCCTTATGATAAATAGTCTGCTCCCATTCGGATTCGCGGACCTCGACAATTTCAGTAAGGGGGACAAGATTGCCATCACGGCCGGCCACTCGAATCATCAGGAGACTGTCCAGCTCGGATTTGTCAGCAACCGCCAACTCCAGGCGCACGGGCACCGGGTATTTTTGATAGCCGTCGCGCACGTAGGTGACATCTTCGCCGCTTAGAGCCGTTTGCAGTGCTTGAGTCACGCTGGCCTGTGAGACGCCCAGCAATGCCGCTTTGCTCCGGTCAATCGAAACGACGAGTCGTGGCGCCGACACTTCGACGCTGTCATCGATGTCGACGATGTCCGCCGTAGCCGCAAACAGCTGGCGAAGTTCTCCCGCGATCTTTTGCTGGCCAGCATAATCCGGGCCGTAAATCTCGGCGACCAACGGTGATTGCACGGGAGGGCCAGGGGGGACCTCGACGATTTTGACTGAACCACCGAAACGGCTGCCTATTTCATTGAGACCCCCTCGCACGGCGATCGCGATTTCATGACTCTTGCGGTCGCGGTGGGACTTGCCGACGAGGTTCACCTGGATATCCCCGACGTTGGAACCTTCACGCAGGTAGTACTGGCGCACGAGGCCGTTGAAGTTTATCGGCGCCGCAGTGCCTGCATAGACCTGGTAGTCCGTGACTTCCGGTATCTCGCTGAGGTACTGCGCCATGTCGTCGAGCACACGCCCGGTCTGCTCGACCGTCGTACCCTCGGGCATGTCGAGCACGACCTGGAATTCAGACTTGTTGTCGAACGGCAGCATCTTCATGACGACGGCCTGCACGACAACCAATCCCATGGCGAGCAGGATCGCAACGAGAACGCCGCCCAATAACCAGCGACGCGAGCGCTTGCCATCCGTGCCGCGCAGGAATGGGCCAACAACCTTGCGAAACAGGCGATCCAGCCACAGGGCCGAGGCATCTTCTTTATTTGTCTCATGCGTGTGTGGCAACAGTTTCAGGCACGCCCATGGCGTGATGATCAGGGCGACAGCCAGCGACAGCAGCATGCCGATGCTCGCGTTGATGGGTATCGGACTCATGTACGGGCCCATCAGGCCCGTGACGAAAGCCATCGGCAGCAGTGCCGCGATCACGGTGAAAGTCGCGAGTATGGTCGGGCCACCGACTTCGTCGACGGCCGGGGGTATCGCTTCCAACAGTGACCTGTCGCCCATCGCCATATGTCGATGAATGTTTTCAACGACGACGATCGCGTCATCGACCAATATGCCGATGGAAAAAATCAGCGCAAACAGCGAAACACGGTTGATCGTGAAGCCCCATGCCCAGGAGGCAAACAGTGTCACCATGAGCGTGACAACGACGGCGGACCCAACCACAACGGCCTCACGCCAGCCCAGCGACACCATGATCAGCAGGATGACCGAGATCGTCGCGAAAGCCAGCTTCTGTATCAGCTTTTTGGCTTTGTCGTCGGCGGTCTTGCCGTAGTTACGCGTCACGGTGTACTCGACACCGTCGGGTATGAAGATCCCTTTGAGCTCGCCGAGCCGCTCGATGACCTGCTCCGCCATGCTCGCCGCATTCGTGCCTGGCTTCTTTGCGATGGCCAGCGTTACCGCGGGTGCCCCGATACCGGGCGTCAGGCCAATTTCATCAGCTGCCGCGCCCGTGCCAAAGCGAACGTACTGCTCGGGATGATCGGGCCCGGCCGAGACGTCGGCAACATCCTCCAGGTAAATCGCTTTGCCGTTACTGACACCGACGATCAGCGCGGCAACATCGTCCGTATCGGCAAGGAAGGTGCCAACTGTTACGGGAACAGTCCGGTTTTCAGAAACGATAGCGCCCGCGTGAGCTGCAACATTGCTGACCTTAAGCGCGTAGCGCAACGCATCCAGCGAAAGGCCGTAGGCCGCGAGCCGCTGCGGATCGAGCTGCACATGCACGACGCTGTCCGGACCGCCGACCGTGTATACGTCGCGCGTGCCCGGCACTCGTTTGATTTCCGCCTCGATCGAGTGAGCGACGCGCTGCAGCTCGTGCGCGCCACGCAACTCGTCCTCAGTCCACAGCGTTACCGTCACGGTCGGTACATCATCGATGCCCTTGGGCTGAATCAGCGGCTGCAATACGCCACTGCCGGGCGGCTGCCAGTCCTGATTCGAATAAACTGCGTTGTACAAGCGAACAATGGCAGCCGTTCTGTCCTCGCCGACTTTAAACTGAATCGTCAGCACCGCCATGCCGGGCCGTGAAACCGAATACGTGTGTTTGACGCCTTCGATTTCCGCCAGTACCTGCTCCATCGGAATGGCGACGAGGTTCTCGACTTCTACGGCGCTGGCCCCTGGAAACGGTACGAAGATGTTCGCGAATGTGACGTTGATCTGTGGCTCTTCTTCGCGTGGTGTCACCATGATTGCAAACACGCCCATCAGCAACCCGGTCATCGCCAGTAACGGTGTTATCTTCGAGTCCTGGAATTTCTTCGCCAGCGATCCTGAAAAACCGAGCTTCCGTTCAGTCGACACCTACTGCGCTCCAGCGGTTTCTTTAAGGTAGATGCCGGCACTTACAGGATCTGTGGCAACGGCCTCGCCTTCGCTCAAACCCGCCAGAACTTCGATCGAATCACCGTAACGACGTCCAAGACGCACTTGACGGAGCGTTACCCGATCGTCAATTGCCACGTAGACAGCGCTGAGCTCGCTGCGCCGCACGACCGCTGCCGCCGGGATTAACAAGCGCTTCGTCTCGCCGACGACGAATCCGACTTTGACGATCATGCCCGGGTACAACGTCGGGCCGCCATCCGGCAGGTCGACGCGCACGCGGAACGTATTCGCGGCCATGTCGGCAACCGGGAAGAACGTCAATTCCGTGCCGGCGATGCGCTCATCGTCGATGTACACGAACGCCTTGCCGATCGTGCGAACGGCATGAAACATGCTTTGTGGCACGTCTACGTTGACGCGCAGCGACTGTAGCGACAATCCTGTGATCAACGGCTGTCCAGGTGACACCAGTTCGCCGAGCTCGACATGTCGCTTCGCGACGATGCCGGCGTAGGGTGCACGCACGACCGTATATTCCAGCTGCTCCTTCGCCGTTGCAACGCCGGAACGGGCTGCGTTCAGGCGCGCCTGTGCGGCTTCCCGGTTGGCTTTGGACTGATCGAAGCGAGCCCGCGATACCGTCTGGTTCTCGAGCATGCTCGAGAAACGTTTGAACTCCTGATCGGCCTCGGCATATCGCGCCCGTGCTTCTTCGAGCGCAGCCTCGGCACGCGTCATCGCGGCACGTTGTTCCGTATCTGTGAAACGCATGACGACCTGCCCCGCGTCGACAAAATCGTTGATCACCGCTTCGATGCGGCCATCCCAGATGCGCTCGCGCGGTGCGACTTCGTACACAACATCTGCGGTCGGAAACGGTTCAGCCAGTACGGCTTGGGCCAGAAGCCCCAAAACCATTGTCAGGAAATATCTCTTAAGTAGTTGATTCAATTGCAAAACCTCGGGTTCATGCCGGCTAAAGCCAAGACCTATACATTAGATTTCTCTTAATTATACTTTACTAATATTATTTGTGCCAGCCCAGAATCGCAAAAGGACGATCAAAGCTTGCCGGACTGTCCTGGATTCCCTACTCGTACTGGAATCGGTTCACCGCGAGCGCGGCAACAAGCACTGTGGCACCGACAATGATTGCGAGCTGCGGCAAAGCCGATGCAGCACCTGACTGGAAGCTGATCAGTTTATGCAAAGCGTCCATGGTCCAGCCCGTCGGCATGAACTGCTGCAGCGTCTGCATCCATGGCGGCGTGACTTCGATCGGCCACCAGCAGCCGCCCAGTGCCGCCAGGGCATTGGCCGCCAGTACGCCGAGGCCGGCCGCCTGCCCTTCTGTGTTCGCAATGCTGCCAACCAGCAAGCCAGCCGACGCACAAAAACCCGCCCAGGCGGCCAGAATGACGATGACCATCGCAAGATCCGGTCCCCAGTTCATGTTGAACAGAATCGTGCCGATACCGAGCGCGACCGTGACCTGAAATGCGGCGAGCACCATGCGCCCTCCCCATTTTCCCGCAACGACTTCGGTTCGTGACATCGGCGCGGATGCGAGCCGCCGCAGCAATCCCTGCTTGCGTTCAAGAACCAGCAAGGAACCACCACTCGTCAGGAGCACCAGCAACGTAAACATGACGAGAATGCCCGGGATCGCCTGCTCAAAACCGCTTGGAATTTTCTGACGCTGCCCGGCCGGGGATACGTCGAGTTTCCAGATGCGCGGCTCCGCATTGAGTGCCAGCAGGTCGGCGGCCGAAAGTTCGCTCTCGCTATTGGCATCTGCGACTACGATGTCGGCCAACGCGGTATACAAACTACGCTGAATGCGGATGATCTCGAAGTTACGCGACAGCGCCGAAGCTTTGGTATCGAAGCTGGCCGCAACCTGGTTGCTGGCCTTGATTTCGTTTGACAGGTTTGCCGCAAATGTCAGTGTGCGAGGTGGCGGGTCCTCACCTTCTGCAACGGTAAGCTCTGCAACCCACTCCGGCTCGAAATCATTCTCCCGCAACCGCAGGCTGATCTGATCCTGTAGAAATCCTGGCGACTCCGCCACGACTACAAGCGGCGTTGCCTGCCCGCCACTGATACTGCCGGAAAATCCGCCCGTTACCGTGCCGATGAAATAGAAAAAAATCGGCGGCATGACAAATACCCACAGCAGAGTCGAACCTTGCCCGATTTGAAACTTCGCGTCGTTCCAGGCGATGAACAGTATTTGTCGCATCGCCTAGCGCCTCGCGAATCCGGTCTGCAGGCGCCACGTGCAAATCCCGAGGCCGCTAATGGTCATTGCGACAACGATCCCCCAGCTTTTCGCGTCGAACGTCCAGTCTGTCGCCGAGGTCAGTTCCTTCGTCAGACGATCAACGACGAATCCATTCGGCGACATGCGGCCAATGGCCGCAATCCCGTCGGGCAAAAC
>CAMYLB010000133.1 GCA_947259145.1 uncultured Woeseiaceae bacterium | reverse complement strand
GCGGCGCGGTGAAAGTCCATTAAATGAAAATGATCGAGGCGTGGCGTAACGACCAGGTCCGGCGGATCGCCGATCATGCGGTTGGATGAAATCTGGGCCTGCATGATATTGATTGCGTTGTACACGACCTCAGCGATGCCGGGTTCGCTGGCTTCGCGATCTGCCCGAATTGAGTTCACAAAACTGTCCAGCAAACCGGTCCATCGCGCGAACAGTTCGGCTCCCTCCTCCGGACTGCTGCCCTCCTGTCGCGGAGGTTTGGCCGGGTTTTTCCTCTTGCCCAGGCGGCTCTCGTTAGCGGGCCGGTTTAGTTTCACGGCAATAACGTAGTCGGCGCCCAGTGCTCGGCACATCGAGACGGGTACCGGATTGAGGACGCCGCCATCGATGAGCCAGCGGCCATCGTGAAGCATGGGCGTGAACAGGCCGGGCAACCCGCTGGAAGCACGGACAGCATCCAGCATGGAACCCTTCTGGATCCAGACCTCTTTGCCCGTATACAGGTCCACGGCGACCGCACCAAACGGTCGGGCCAGAGTCTCGATGGCCCGATCCTCCAGGTGCTCCGCGACTGTTCGCATCAGTCGATTGCCACGCATTACGCCGCCGCCGCTGAGGGTCGCGTCAAGAAGCCGCCACACGTCGACTTTGGTCAGCGTTCGCACCCAGGTCTCGAGCGCATCGAGCTGGTCACTGGCATAGGACGCCGCGACGAGCGCACCCGTCGAAGATCCGGCCACTATTGTCGGCTCTATGCCCCGGTCAATGAGCGCCCGTAACACGCCGATATGCGACCAGCCGCGGGCCGAGCCGCTGCCGAGTGCAAGTCCGATCTTGACTCCGCTTTCTCGCTTGTCGGTTTCCATTACCTGCTCGATGCATCATCGGACGCAGGCCAGGTCACACTGAAAGCGCCTCGAACATCA
Organism: uncultured Woeseiaceae bacterium; assembly: GCA_947259145.1. Taxonomy (GTDB): domain Bacteria; phylum Pseudomonadota; class Gammaproteobacteria; order Steroidobacterales; family Woeseiaceae; genus UBA1847. The sequence goes on along the minus strand of CAMYLB010000133.1, from coordinate 45,450 downwards.
CCGAGTGCGTAACCACGCGCCCGGTCATGAGGATAGCCGGCATCGAGTATTGCGTCCAATTCGGGCGACAGTGGCGCGCCGTGGCAGGTAAGACAAACAGCGCCCGTCTTGATAACTGCCATATAGCGAATCGTGCCATCAGCATCCTCCGCGAAGTGTTCCGACGGTGTTTCTGCTTCTGCCCCAATCGCCTGCTGTTCGAACTCGAGCAATACGCTCGTTTCCCAAGGCTCCGGTGCGTTCGCGGGATTGCGAAAACGAAGACTCGTTCGTCGCACTTTAGCCCCGCTGAGCCGCGACAACTCGGACGCAATCTGAGGTGCTTTGTCTTTACACACGCTGATCGCCTCCACAGGTCCACCCTCTGCAAGGCCCTTCTTCAGTTCGCCCTGCAAAGTGGTACCAAACGACTGCACCAGTGCCCGACTCTCTTCGAGGCGCGGATCGTCTGCGGCTTGCAGGCACGCAACAAACAGTGCGGCGGCGAGGAACACGAGCAGTGTCTTGACGCTGATGCTCTTCATGTTCGTGCCTGCGCTTTTCCGGCTTTTACAATACCCGTGTCCTCGAGGGCCGCAAGCAGTTGTCCCCAACGCTGTTCCAGCGTGCCCGTGTAACCAACGGCCATGCGCACCAAGCCAGGCGATATGCCGGCCGCGGCTTTGTCGTCGTCACTCAACTCGCTTGAGGTGCTGGAGCCCGAGCAGGACATGAGCGTATCGAAATAACCGAGACTGACGGCCAGGTAGCCGAAGCGCTGCTCGTTCTGCAAATGCGACATCAGCTCATTGGCCGTTTCCGCGTCGCCCACATCCAGTGTCAGTACACCGCCGTAACCGTACTCGCTGGATCGTAGTTCGTTGAACAATTCATGATCAGGGTGCTGCGGCAGACCCGGATAGCTGACATTGAGTCCGAGCGCGTCGAGTCGCCTTGAAAGTTGCAGGGCACGCTCCCCGTGCGCGGCCATTCGAAGCGGAAGATGCGGAATGCGCAGGCTGACGTTTGCGGCTACGTGCGGGTCCATTGTCGGTCCGAGCAGCATTAACGGCCCCATGTGCAAGTCCATGAGCTGGCCGATAAAACTCTCGCTGCCACAAACCGCACCGGCAATGACATCCGAGGCACCGCTGATGAACTTCGTAATACTATGAACCACGATATCCGCACCCAATGTCGCGGGCCTGAGCAGCAGAGGGCTGAAGGTGTTGTCGACGACCAGTGGCATGCCACGCTCGTGCGCAATAGCCGCGAGCCGCGGCATGTTTGCAAGGCGCAATGTCGGATTCGATATGCTTTCCGTAAAGACCAGTTTTGTTCTCGCCGTGATGGCGTTGGTCACAGCATCGAGATCTGTGATGTCTACAAACGTCGTCCTGATGCGCGCTTTCGCGGGCAGGAAGTCGTGCAAAAGCGCGTAGCTGCCGCCATAGATCGTATTGGAAGCAACAATTTCATCTCCGGCATTACACAAGCCCAGTATGGCCCCCGAGATCGCGGCCATACCGCTGGCCGTGCAGTAGCCGGCTTCGGTGCCCGCGAGCGCAGCCATCTGCCGACCCAGGTTGAATACCGTCGGGTTGAAGTGGCGGCCGTACAGGTAGCAGCCCTTGGCCGGACCTTTGCGTCCCTCGAACAGGTCCGGCATCGTCTTCGGGTCGATAACGGTGAACGTCGTGCTCGCCTCGATCGACATGTTGACGCCGCCGTGTTCGCCGAATTCATGACGGAGGTGGGCCAGGTCTTCGATCGGATCGCGTTTGTTATTCATCTTTCTTTCAATACCAGCAGATTGCCCAAAAGGACCAGGGCTGTGCCCAACACAATGCTCATGTCGAGGCCCAGTCCTTCGAACAGAATGGAAAGTACCAGTGCCACAACCGGGAACATGACTGTTGCGTAACCCGCCTTGTGAGCACCGATCCGGCCAAGCAATGTCAGGTAGGCGCCAAACGCCACCACTGAGCCAAATAGTGCCAAATAAGCCAGTGACGCGATGTACGTAAAAGTCGCGTCGAACGTGAATGCGTGCCCCTGAAACAGGGCAATGATGGCCGTCAGCAGCGCCCCATAGAGCATGCCCCAGGCGTTGGCCTGCATGACCGGTAAAGCGCGTTTTTGTGCGCCCTGAGAGACCATGTTGCCTATTGACGCCGTGAGGGCTCCAAGCAGCGCCAGAATCGAGCCGATGAAAACCTCATCCGACAATGAAACTTCGCTTACCTGCGGTGCGAACAGCACGATAATGCCGAGGATGCCGAGGAAGGCACCGATCAGTACGCGCCGCCCTGCGCGGGTACCAAATATCAGGCGGGAAAGTACGATGTTGATCCACAGCATCGAGGAGAACGCGATGGCCGCCAGGGCTGACGTAATGTGGACCTGTGCGCGATACGCGAAGATATAATTGAGGCCGAAAAGAGACGCGCCCAGAAGCACAAACCACACATGACACTTTAGATCAAATAATAGCTTTAATTTATTGATTTTACAGTATATAAAGAGCACTGCAGACGCAATTGCGTAGCGGTAGACGATGGACACTTCGGGTTCAACCACGCCGAGCTGGAACTCGATGGCCAGCCAGGTCGACCCCCAGATCAGGACCGTGATCAGGTAAAGGGCTGTGTTGCTCACGGCCGAACGATTGTTACTTCAGGCATCGACGCTCAAACTCACGCAGTAGCTTCTCTTCGTTTGCGGCGCCCTTAAAGAACCCCTCCAGAAACCGGGATGAAGATGCGATGTCGTCTTCAGAAAAGCCCGGCAGTTCTGCGATGATTTTCAGGATGTCATCGTGGTGGCTAATCACCAACTGGAGCGCGTCCCGAACGGCCTCGGTCGTGGAACAGTAACCTCGATACCTTCTCTGGGTCACACGTCTTAAACGCAGGTCTGGATTTGGCGCCGCATAGCGTGCATTGACGAGTCCCGCCATATCGAAGTCGTAGGGCACATAGTATTGCCGATCATCGATACCCACGAGCTCGCCATTGTGGCAGCACGTTTCAGAATCGAACGCCCTGACAAGTGACCAGTCCGTGTTGCCAACGAGGTATTGGAAAACATAGACGATCGCCGCATGCGGCTCGTCGAGCCGCGGTTTCGTAACGTGGCGCAGATCGAGCAGGGTCCCGCCGTTGCGCCCTGCAAGGGCTTTCTCAGGCTCAATCAGGAAGCCATAGCGCACAACGGCATCGCGATCGGGGTGCTCACTGTCCACATATCGAATATGCAGCAAACGTGTCCGAAAGCTCATGTCCGTGAGCACGTTCAGAATGCGGTACGCTGCATACTCCTCCAGCAAGTTCTTTTCGTAATTTGCACCGCCCTTGCAATGTGTGACGAGTTTGAGTTTCCTTTGGCCTGCAAAAACGGTTTCCTGTGCGTCGCTTTTCGAAAAATTCAGGCGGATTGGTGGAAAGTGACAGAGCTCTACCCTGCTGTTGCCACGCAGGTTTGCGCCCACGTTAAAGACCTGGTCGCCCAGGGTAAGGCGAAAGGGTTGCTCGCCGCGCGCTTCGCTGTCTTCCAACAACGTGGACACGGGGCCCTCGAGAGTAATCTCAAGGACGTCGTGTTCATCAAATAACGGCGACGCCTGACTGGCACTGCAGATCAACACCAGAAAAGGCGCGCAGCGATTCACGGGATCAGGTCAGCCCGGCATTCCGTAACGGTAATTCCCGAATTCGCTTGCCGGTCGCCGCGAAATAGGCGTTCACGATTGCGGGCGCAACCGGCGGAACGCCCGGCTCGCCCACGCCGCCCGGAGGTGCCGTCGATTCCATGATGTGAACATGGATGGCATCCGGCGTTTCGCTCATTCGCACAACCGGATAGGTATCGTAGTTGCCTTGCACGACAGCCCCGTCTTTAGCCGTAATCTCGCCGTGCAGGGCGATACTCATGCCGAAAATTGCGGCGCCCTCCATCTGCGACGTTACGCGATCCGGATTAATCACTGTCCCGGCATCAACGGCAGTCCAGACATCGTGCACGACCAGTTTGCCGTTCTTGTCGACACTCACTTCGGCCACCGTGCCAACGATACTCAGAAAAGAACGATGCACGGCAATGCCGAGGCCATGCCCGTCAGGCAGCGCCCTTCCCCAGTTAGCCATGTCGGCGACCTTTTCAACGACCGCGGCAATTCGACCTGTGTCAATCGGGTGGTTCTCGAGCGGATGACCGTAGTTAGTATATTTGGCCCCGTCGTCGGCCGGGTCGACCTGGCGCGGCTTGCCGAGCAGCTTGAGCAAATGGTCCCTGGGATCCTGGCCGGCAACGTGGGCAAGCTCATCGACGAAACCGCTCAGCGCGAAGGCGTGAAAGACATTGCAGACTGAGCGAAGCCAACCGATGCGCAGGTGCGCTTTGGCATCTGCCGTTTCGAGTTGCATGTTCGCAATGTCATAGGGGTTATCGAGTAGACCGAGGTCGAGTTCGAAGCCACCGGGTCCGGTCGCGCTCGGGTCGAACGTCGACATGATCGACGGGAAACAGCTGCGGTGCAAAAAGCTGGTGGCATTGCCGTCGGCATCGAGACCCGCCTTGAGGTACTGCGCACTGACCGAGTGAAAATACCCGTGGCGGATATCGTCTTCGCGCGTCCAGGTGACCTTGACCGGCCTCCCGGTTTCCCGTGCAAGCCAGGCCGCTTCGGCAATAAAGTCGGGCTTGGACTTGCGCCCGAAGCCACCGCCCAGCAACGTCACATGGACCTTGACCATTTCCTTGTCGATGCCCAGCGTCGCCGCGACCGTGTCCTGTGCGGCCTGCGGGTTTTGCGTGCAGGCCCAGGCTTCACACCCGCCATCGTCCGTGATCCGCGCTATGGCCGCCGGCGGCTCCATCGGAGCCTGGGACAGGTAGGGTGCGTAATAGACGGCTTCATGTACGCTATTGGCCGCTTTGAAAGCCGCAGCCACGTCACCGCGAGTCAAAATCGGGTTGCCGCTCGACGTGGCAGACTTCACCAGCGCTTTGCGGTAGGCGGCCGATTCATGCGTGCCGTTCGCGCCCCGGTCCCATTCGATCTGCAGCGCCTCGCGGCCTTTTTGTGCGGCCCAGGTATTGGTGGCGAGTACGGCAATACCGCCCAGAACGTTAAACAACACTGGCGACGTTGGATCGGGAAGCTTCACTACGTCGACGACACCTGGGACCGCTTTGGCCTTGGCGTCGTCGAACGACACGACGGTGCCGCCAGATGCCGGGCAGCGTTCGATCGAGGCATACAGCATTTTTGGAAGGACCGTGTCGATGCCATAGATGGCCTGGCCCGTTGTAAAAGCGAATCCATCGATGGTATCCATCGACTTACCGATATAGCGGTAGTCTTCGCGGGACTTGAAGGGTGCTTCAGTCGGCGCTTCGAGCTTCGCGGCGGCGTCCACGAGGTCGCCGAAGCCCGCTGACTTGCCGCTGCCCTCATGATGCACAGCATGCTCGCGGGCGCTGCACTCCCCTGCCGGTACGCCCCACTCGGCTGCCGCGGCCGCAATCAGCATCTCGCGCGCGGTGGCCCCGGCATTGCGCAACAGGTCAAACTGGTTGCGGATACTCGTCGAGCCGTCGGTATTCTGATCGCCGTATTTCGCATCGCCGAGCGCCTGTATCAGCTCGATTCGATCCCAGTCAGCATCCATTTCGTCGGCGATAATCTGCGGCAGGCAGGTACGAATGCCCTGCCCCATTTCGGAGCGATGGCAGAATATTTCGACGATGCCGTCGTTACGAACGTTAACGTAGACGTTGGGCGCAACCGAGGCGGTGTTTTGGCCGGCGGGACCGGGGGCCACCCGTCCGCAGCCTGCCGTGAATGTCAGTGCCAGGACCAGTCCGCCACCGGCCTGTCCCGTACGTTTGAGGAATTCGCGGCGGCTGATATGTCGAAGTTCGCTCATGACCGGTCCTCCGCAACTTTGTGGATTGCCTGGCGGATGCGCGTGTAGGTGCCGCAGCGGCAAATATTGCCGCTCATTGCCGCGTCAATATCGTCATCACTCGGATTCGGATTGCGTTCCAGGAGCGCCACGGCACTCATGATCTGGCCGGGCTGGCAGTAACCGCATTGCGCGACGTTGAGCTCCCGCCATGCCACCTGGACCGGATGATTACCGTCTTCAGTCAGGCCCTCGATGGTCGTTAACTTGCGGCCCACGGCCGCTGACACGGGGATCACACAGGACCGCATTACCTGGCCGTCCAAGTGCACATTGCAGGCGCCACACAGCGCTTTGCCACAGCCAAATTTGGTGCCCGTCAGACCCGCGACATCGCGGATCGCCCACAGCAAAGGCATATCCGGGTCTACGTCGAGTGAAACTGCCTGACCGTTGATCGTCAGTTCGATAGCCATACTTAAACCCCCTGGTCCGATGGTCTTGATGTCACCAGGGGGATACTAGCAAACGTCGCGGGTAATCGGGGTCGATCGAGCCGCGGCAACGCTTGTTGTCGGTATTTGCTTAGGACGAGCGAACGAGGGCTTCAGGCGCGATCGTAGGGATTGAACGCATCGCCGGGAATTACGGCATCCTCGAGTGTTAATTCGATTGAATCTTCGGTGTCCTGCAGAAGCTGCGAACACTGTTTCTGAATATCGGCCAGTTTGAGCGACACATTCGATTCCGAAAGCGGCATGTCGTCGTAGAATTTGGTCGGTGGTTGTCTCCGTTTGGAGACAGTAGTTACTGTCGCAGTATAGAGACAGCATGGCCCTCAAAGTGTGAATCGGGTCACACTAAAGTGGCGCAAAACGGCCTGTTTTCCAGCTTATGTCGAATTGGTCGGGGTCTGGGCGCTCGGGACTCAATAGCGGAGCATCGCTGACCCCCAGGTGAAGCCGGCCCCGAAGGCGGCCAACAGCAGTGTCTGACCCCGCTTGATACGACCGTCACGAATGGCGAGGTCCATCGCGAGCGGGATGGACGCCCCGGAAGTATTGGCATGCTCGTCTACGGTCGCGATCACGCGCTCCATCGGCATTTGCAGTTTTTTTGCCGCCGCTTTGATGATGCGCATGTTGGCCTGATGAGGTATGAACCAGTCGATGTCGTCCAGGTGACCGTCGAGGTCCGCGACGGTTTCACGGGCGATATTGTCGAACGTTGCGACGGCGCGCCGGAAAACGGCGTTACCTTCCATCGTGATATAGGCGCCGCCGGCCTTCGTAACGTCGAAACCTACTGAAACACCTTGCTTGACCTGCAACAGTTCTTCGTACTCACCGTCGGCATGAATGTGCGTGGACAAAATGCCGGGCTCCTCGCTGGCCTGCAGGACGACGGCACCTGCCCCATCGCCGAACAGGACAGCGGTCCCACGGTCTTCCCAGTTCGTGATCCGGGACAGGGTCTCGGACCCGATGACCAGTGCCGTTCGGGCACCACCCGTCTGGATGTACCGGTTGGCAAGATCCAGGCCGTACACAAAACCACTGCAGACGGCATGCACGTCAAAAGCCCCACAGCCTTTGACGCCCAGCTGCCTTTGAATGATGCAGGCGGTGGAAGGGAAGATCTTGTCGGGGGTCGCCGTGCCGAGGACGATGAGATCGATATCTTCAGCGCCAACGCCCGCCATTTCCATGGCGCGTTTCGCCGCCTGCACGCCCATCGTCGACGTGGTCTCGTTGTCGCCGGCGATGTGCCTGCGCTTGATGCCCGTTCTTTCGCGAATCCACTCATCGGAGGTATCCAGTGTCTTCTCGTGTGGTATTCCTTCTTAGGAACGCCGCGATCTCTCGCAACGTCGGATAATCGAACAAATCGCTGATATCCAGTTTGCCCGGGTATTTCTCGTCAACCGCCAGTACGATCTCGGTCAAGGTCAGCGAACTCACGCCGACTTCAAACAGGTTGTCTTCCGGCCCGATCTTACGATCTTTCGAAAACTCGCGGCAAATCGTAATTAGTTCGGCGACAAGTTCGTCGTCGTCGATTGCGGCATCACCCGCGTCATCGGGCGCCAGCTGGCTGAGAACCTCATCGAATTCGCCGTCCAGGTAGGATTCCAGAAGTTTGCCGCGCTGCACTTTGCCGCTGGTTGTTTTTGGAATACGTGAAACCGGGATTACCGTATCGACTTCGAGGCCCGTTTGCTCGCCGACCAGCGCTCGTACCTGGTGGATCACTGGCACAAAATCTTCCACTGCCTGCCGGTAGAGAATGAATGCGATCAGTTCCTCGGTCTGTCCGCCCTTGGGCGTCGCGCCTGCAACCACGACCTTGTTGAGATCCATGCCCTCGAGCCCCGCGATGATCTCTTCGATGTCGTGCGGATAGTAGTTCTGACCATTGACGATGATGATGTCTTTCTGACGGCCCGTGATCACCAGTTGTTGGTCAACGAACACGCCGCAATCCCCGGTGCGCAGCCAGCCGTCTGTCGTGAACAGCTCGGCTGTCGCCGCTTCGTCGCCGTACACTTTTTCGGTCACACTGCCACCCAGCAGCTGAATATTTCCGATCATGCCTTCGGGCAAAGCCTTGTCCTGGTCGTCGGCAATACGAATTTCAACATCGCGAATGGCAGTGCCGACTTTGACAAAGCTCACAGCATCCGAATCGCCGGGGTCCACGGCCCGGTACCCGTCTCCGACCCGCAAACTGTGCCTGTCTACCGTGATGCGCGAATATTCGCTGCCGGGTTTCGGCAATGACACGCCAACGGTTGCCTCGGCCAGCCCGTACACGGGATACATCGCCGTGCGCTTCAGACCGTGCGGTGCAAGCGCCGCCAGGAACTCCTCGCAGAGCTCCCATGAAATCGGTTCTGCGCCGTTCAGGATCAACTTGACGCATGAGAGATCCATGTCCGGGAGGCCCTTGCGCGCGAACAGTTTGAGGAAGTGCTTGTAGCCGAAATTAGGCGAGCACAGCTGCGTCGCGCGAAGTTCATCGGCTTTGCTCATCCATAACAGCGGCCGCCTGACGAATACGTTGGTATCCATGACGGCATGATTCATGCCAACGCCGAGCACGCTCAAGTGATAACCGATCAGCCCCATATCGTGGGTCAGCGGCATCCAGCTCAGGCTCTGGTCGTCCTTGTTCCAGCCAGTTGCCTCGACAATTGCGCGGATGTTGATGCACAGGTTTTTATGCGTAAGTACGATGCCTTTCGGATCACTCGTCGAACCCGAGGAATACTGTATGAATGCGATGTCGTCGGGCGTTGCTGTGAATACCTCGCCATGCGATTCCGGTTCTACGTCGCTCATCAGCACGGTGCGGGTTTCCAGCAAGTGCGTGATGTCATCCAGCTCCCGTTGCTTCGAAAATTCGAGCAAGCGTTCCAGCAGCCCCATTTCTGTAAACAGCGTTCCCTTTCGGAGCTGTGACACGATGCGAAACAACTTGAGCCGATGCTCATCACTGATACCAACTGCGACCGGCACCGGCACGATACCGCCGAGCACGGCGGCCCAGAATGCCACGACGAAACTCTCATTCGACTTGCTGAAAATGATCAGCTCATCACCCGGCCGCATACCACGGGCCTGCAAGGAGCCAAGCAGCGCGATCGCCCGATCCCACAGGTCGGGAAAGCGAATGACACTTTCATCATTCTCGCCGTCGATAAATCGAATTTCGCCGTCCTTGCCGCGTGCGTCCTGCAGCAGGTCGGTCAGTGTGTTGTAAAGCTCCATGTGTGGCTTACCGCTCCTCGGGCTGCAGGTAGATATCAGTCGCTGAACGAAGATTGATACCCAATTCGAGTTCGGGTTCTTTGTCATCCAGCAGACGCATGCGAAAACGTGGCAGCAACAGGCCCAGATGCACCTTCATTTCCAGAAAAGAAAAATACTCGCCGAGACAGCGTCGGGGGCCCAGCGAGAACGGAAAGTACGGTCGGTCCTTGCTCGGTTTGTCGGTCGGGGCGAATCGCTCCGGGTCGAAGGTGTTCGGGTCAGGCCAGTATCGTTCGGTCCGGTGCAGGATGAACGGGGACAGGTAGATGTCGGTTCCCGGTGGAACATCGTAGTCATCGAGTTCGTCTTCGTCGTGCGCGCGTCGCGTAAACAGCCAGACCGGCGGATACAATCTGAGTGCTTCTTCTAAGGTTTGTTGAGTGTACTGCATCGAGTTCACGGAGTCGGCGTTCACGGCAGAAACGCCGGGCAATGCGTGCCGCGCTTCTGCAACCAGTCTTTCCTCGATGTCGGGATTTTTCGCGATCAGGTACCAGACCCAGTTCAGCGTGTTGGCCGATGTTTCAAAGCCGGCCACAATCAATGTCATGAGTTCGTCAAGCAACTCGGCGTCTGTGAACGGCTGGCCCTTCTTGTCAACGGCAGTAAGGTACATAGAGAGGAAGTCGAAGTGATCCCCGCCGCCGCCGCTGCGTCTTTCGTCGATAATACTCATCAACAGCTCGCGCAGCTTTCGAATCTTCAAAACGACACCCAGGTCTCGAGTCGAGTCCCGGCTGAGAAATGCGAACGGATTTTCACCCTGGGTCAGAATACGGTCCTGGTAATCGCTGCCGAAGATGCTGATCAGGATAAGCTCCAGGGCAAAATCTGACGTCTCTTCGGTAATATTGACGTTCTCGCCGCGCGCAACAAGGTCGGCCCAATGGACGGCACGGCGGTCGCAGCATTCGACCATGACGGTTATGAGGCGATGAACATTCTGTCGGCTGAATGCTGGCTGGATCATTGTGCGCGAGCGCCTCCACACATCTCCGTCGCTGACAATAAGGCCGTTGCCGAGCAGCATCTTGACGCGTTCGAATCCGGGGCCCTTGTGGTACTTGCTGTGCCGGCGCACCAGGATGCGGCGCACCTCGTGGGAATCGTTGACGAAGTACGCGAGGCGTCCGTTCGGCTTGATCATGCTGACCATGTCGCCGAACTCGCGCTGCAGGGCCTCGAGCGTCGCGAGCGTCTCTTGGTCAATGCCGAGCGTAATGGCTTGGTCAGGACCGGGCGGCTGCCTGTATGCGAGCTGGGCTTCTGTCATCTGCAGATGGGGGTTCGGTGGGACTCAGGAAATGCAGGCGCAATATTACATTGACCGGCGTCGAACCGATACTGCAAACTCATGCACTTCTTCCGCCGGGTCCCATTTTGAGCAACCAGCGCCCCAAAACCTCCGACTCGGTCGAGTCACGTCGCAGCAAAGCTTCGCAACGTCGCATGACACCGGCGCGTCGAATCTATTACTTCCTGGGCTTGCCCGTGCTACAGGCGTTGATACGACTGCTGACATCGACCTACCGGGTCGAGGCAGTCATCAGTGCCGAGCGCATTGAGCCCTTCATCAAGGACGGCACCGTGTGTGCGCCCTGCTACTGGCACCAGCACCAGGTCGTCGGCTCGATGCTGATTCGCTCGTGGGTACAGCGGGGATTCAAGGCCTGCTTCCTGGTTTCGGGGTCGGTCGACGGCGAAGTGCCGGAACGTATTGCCCGTGCATGGGGCGCGGAAGTTATTCGCGGTTCGGCCAATGAAAGTGGCGCTCTGGCACTGCGTGACATGCAGCGCATGATGAAGAACGGGTATTCCATCGTTACGACTGCCGATGGTCCTCGTGGTCCCAAATACGAGTTCAAGGCCGGCGCCGTCCTCATGGCTCGCATTGCGGGGGTGCCCATTATTCCGATCGCTTGCGCAGCGGAGCACGCCTGGTACTTGAATCGCTGGGACGATTTCATGGTGCCCAAGCCCTTTTCACGCCTTGTACTGGCCATTGGGCAGCCCTACCCGATACCGGCCGATGCGCCGCTTGACCAGCTGGAGTCGCACCGTCTGGCCGTTCAGGAAGCAGTCATGTCACTTATGCGAGAATCAGAGCAGGTCCTTAAAGAGGTGCGTGCATGAACGGGCACTACCGCCGAACTACCCGAAGTCTGCATTGGCTGACAACGCTCCTGTTGGCGGCCAGCTTGTTTGCGGGCGCTGCGCAGGCGAGCGGAACGCTGACGCCGCACACGGCCGAGTACAGAATCAAGATAAGTGTTGTCGGTGGCCGACTCGGTACGACGCTTAAAGCCACCGATTCCGGCTACGTCGCCAGGCACTTCGTTGAGCCAACGGGCATGTCAAGAATTGTTGCTCACGGCGAAATCGTCGAAGTTTCCGAGTTCGCCGCCGGCGATGATGGCGTTTATCCGATTTCCTACCAGACCAACGACACGCTCGCCAAAGGCGACCCGCGCGCCGACATTCAGTTTGACTGGAATACGTTTAAGGCAAGCGGCACGGTCAATGATGAAGAGTTTCACGCGGACCTGGATCGAATCAGGCAGGATCGGGTGTCTATTCAATATGCACTTATGCATGACCTGCTTAACGATCAGCTCAAAACACAGTACGAGTTGTTCGAAGCCGATAAGCTCAAAACCCTGAATGTGCGCTCGATCGGCACGCGACAGATCGACGTTCCGGCTGGTAAGTTCACGGCAATTGGCATCCAGCATCAGACGGAGACCTCCTCCAGGGTAACGACGCTTTGGTGCGCTGAGGAACTAGGCTACCTGCCGGTTGTTATCGAACAGCATCGTAAGGGCAAACTGCGCGTGCGGGCGACGTTGCGCAGCTACACACCAGGACACTAGATGCGGTCGAAGCGCTGCCGCGACGAAGACCGTTCGTCATCACCGCGGGATACCAATATATTTCTCCCTGGTCATCGAGCGTCTCGACGACAAAAACCATCTCCTTCCATCCCGATACCCGCTGCGCCTCGATCGGGCCCACGGAGACGATACGGTTTTCCCCAAACCGGTACTCCTCGACGATGGCCCGGTCGAAACTGATGAACAAACCGTCGGGAGTTTGCGAGATTTTCAGTGATGCACCTGTTTCGAGAAACATCGTTGCCGCTGTACCCGACGAGCGTTTCGACCGCCGTGCGCCTGTGTTCCGGCTTGTATTTGTCGGCGGTATCCGAAATCCAGGTTCGGGGTTCGCTCCTGGAATGGGTTTCGAGCCGGGTTCCTCGCGAAGCTGCCAGAGGCCGGACAAGTCTGCGCCGGGCGGTACAACAGCACTTCTGGCCATGAGTTCAGGTCGCGATGCGCACGCCGCGAGAACCAGGCCTGCGATCAAAAGCGAGTAACCAAATTTGAATGTTCTCGGAATATTCATGTCAACCCAGTACACATCCATGCGTCAAACAATGAGCCGCTGCAAGGCGGAATCGTCTCAACTGAGGAGAATACCAGATGCAAGAACTTCGCTTGCTCCTGCTGGCTTCCGGGCTGGCGCTATTCCTGCCTGTACCGGGCTATACACAGTCGGCATCCGATATGGCAGACCTCAGTCCGGAAGACCGCCGCACCTACATGGAGAGCATGTCACCCGACGAACGCGCCGCAATGCGCGAAAAATGGCGCAGTGATCGAGAAGCACTGTCGGACGAGGATCGCATGGCCTTACGCGAGCGCATGGCCGCAAACCGGCCTGAAGACGCCGGCAAGAAACGCAAGGAAAGACATGCCCAGCGGCGGGAACAATGCGAATCGATGTCTGAGGAAGAACGGGCAATCAAGCGTGCAGCACACGCGGAGAAAAAAGCCCAGCGGCGCGCGCAATGGGAATCGATGTCGGAGGAAGAGCGTGCCGAAGCCCGCGAGAACCGGCGCGAAGGCAAGCATCATGGCAAGCAGGATCGCCGGCGACCCAGGGATGAGACCGGCACCGGCGCGGAGTAACAGTCAGCGCGTCACAGCTTCGTCCGCAAACTTTTCACGCTCAGCCAGGTGCAGCCGCAGATCCAAGACGATCTTCGCGGCGATCAGCACGAGCAGCATCAAGACGGGGCTGCCCAGCCACTGGATCAGGGCAGCCCCGAGGATGATCGCCACGTGTAATACGACGATTCGTCCATAAGGTCTTTGCATGAGGTCGTTGACGTTCGTCCGGCGATACTCTCCGTCTGCGATGAAGTTTGCGAAGAATGAAAATAAGTGGCTCGCCGCAATCGCAGCGATACCTATCCAGAGAGGCGATTTCCAGGCGTCAGCAAACGGCATTCCAAAAAAGTACTGCCACGCCGTTGCGGTGCCCATGGAGTCACTGAACAGGGCGGTCACTGCGGCCAAATGCCCGAAGCAAAACATGCCGTAATGCACGACGAAGAACGGCATCAGAAACCACTTGATAGCGGCTCTGCACAAACTCATGCGCAGTACATTGATGGCACCAATAACGACATTCTCTGCCCAATAGAGCATCAAGATATCGAATACCCGCCAATCGAACAGCAGCACACCCGCCAACGGCACCAGGTTCGCAAGGATCAGCGCTATGGCAGACGGTCGCAGCAGGATCTTAGTCATCCTCGAGCAACGCATCCGCTTCGATTTCGACGAGCATTGCGGGATCAATGAGCTTTGAGACTTCGACCATGGTCGTCGCTGGTGTCACCTTGCCAAAAGCTTCCTGGTGCGCCCGGGCCACCTCAGACCACTGCTTGATATCCGTGACGAACATGCGGGTGCGAACGACGTCTTCGAGGCCCGCCCCGGCTTCCTCAAGCGCACCGGCAATGATCTCAATGCACCGTTTGGCCTGGGCGTAAACATCGCCGGCACCAACGACTTCGCCATCTTTGCCAACGGCTGCAGTTCCCGAGACCATGATGTGCGGTCCAACGCGAACGGCGCGGCAATAGCCCGCTTTGAACTCCCACGGAGCGCCTGAGTGAATGTTCTTCCTGGTGCCCATCAACGTTCTCCCTGCAACCAATAATTTACTTGAGATTGCAGTCGTAGCTCTATGATTATAATTGACTTACCGGATCTCTAGCAGGCCTTGGGATCAGCGCCAACCAGGCCGCGGATGCCATTGTATAAACGGCCACAATGATCCATCCCACGTTTTGCAGCTGCAGTCCATCGCCCGTGGCCTGCAACAGCCAGAACAGTACAGGGACCGCGATCAGCAAACGCAGCCACTCAAGGCGACGCGCCGAGGAACGACCCTCGTTCAGCAAACCCAGGGTGAAGAGCTGGAGCCATAGCAGAACGCAGGGGATCAGCACGGCCTGCATGCCTTTCTGAACATACAACTCTGCAATCATCAGTGCGCCGGCGATGCCAATAGTGAACTGGGCGATGACGTAATACCGCTGCTGCGGCGCTGTTTGTGGATCAAACTTCTGAAAACGGGACATGTCGGTTGCTTGCCTGGGGTACTGCTCCTCGACGTCCGCGGGCCGCCAGCCCGTGCGGCGGAACCAGACCGCGACCTTGTCGCGCCACCGGGACGCCTTGCGGGCATCGAACAGCAGGTAGTCGTAGACCTGCAGGTTGGCCCAAAACGGATTCAGGTTCGCCAACGGTTTGCGTACCCCGAAAACAACTGGTTCTTCTTCAGCCTCATCTTCAAAGGTCCCGAAAAAGCGATCCCAGAGGATCAGCATGCCGCCGTAATTCTTGTCGATATAGCGCTCATTCTGAGCATGGTGTGCGCGATGATTCGAAGGCGTCACCAGGATCCGGTCGAGAACGCCCAGCCGCCGGACCATTTGCGTGTGCACCCAGAACTGGTAGATCAGGTTAATGGCATTGACCGTGATGAGAACTTCCAGCGGGAATCCAATCAGAAATAGCGGCGTGTAGAAGATCCAGCCGAACAGGAACCCGGTACTCGTCTGCCGCAGCGCGGTCGAAAGATTGTAGTCCTCGCTTTGATGGTGCACCGCATGCGCAGCCCAGAGCACTGATATCTCATGACTGAAGCGATGGAACCAGTAGTAGCAAAAATCCCAGGCGAGCGCCGCGGTTACCCAGAGCCAGGCGAGCGCCGCGGTTACCCAGAGCAGCAATCCGCTCGGTGAGAGATCGAACCACTCCGGCTGCATATCGATGAGTGCGAAATTGCGCAGCACGAATCCCCAGGCGATCAGCG
Source organism: uncultured Woeseiaceae bacterium (assembly GCA_947259145.1). GTDB lineage: Bacteria > Pseudomonadota > Gammaproteobacteria > Steroidobacterales > Woeseiaceae > UBA1847. Next base: position 29,582 of record CAMYLB010000133.1, on the reverse strand, counting down.
GCAAGAACTTGGTGAAGTAGCCAATTGTGGTGCTGAGTATTCCGGCACTCAGGCTATTGATAGCGTCGTTACTGCGGTAAAGCCCGCTGCCTTTTCTCCAATCGATGATCAGCTCGATGACTAGCGCAAGCATAAAAAACGGCACGGCGATCGCGATAAGGTCCATACGCGCAGTTTACGATATGCTGCGCGGCGAAGGTAACAGGAACCACGGATGACAGACACGACAGAACTGACCCTGCTGAGAAATGCTCTCGACAAATTGGCCGAGGGCTATTCAGACCTGCCCGAGTTCAGCACTGAATTCGATGCCGGAGCTGTCGGAGACGTACTGCAGGAAGTCGCGACGCGCATGCACGACAATTTCCCCTACTACCATCCGCAGTACGCCGGACAGATGCTCAAACCACCCCATCCTGTTGCACGTATTGCCTATGCGATGTCGCTCTGGGTGAACCCGAACAACCACGCGCTCGATGGCGGCCGGGCGAGCTCGGCCATGGAAAAAGAGTGCGTCATCGAACTCGGAAGAATGTTCGGCTGGGATGGGCCGCTTGGTCACCTGACGGGTGGCGGAACGATGGCCAATCTCGAAGCGCTTTGGGTCGCGGGACGGTTGCACCCGGGCAAACGAATCGTCGCGTCGGAGCAATCGCACTACACGCACAGTCGCATCAGCGAGGTTCTCGGCCTGCCGTTCTCTCCAGTTGCAGTCACCGGCGATGGACGAATGGACATTGTTGAACTGGAGTTGCTATTGCGCGAAGGTAATATCGGGACGGTCGTTGCGACCATCGGGAATACCGGCCTCGGCGCGGTTGACCCGCTCCCCGACCTTGTCGCTTTGCAGTCAAAGTACGATTTTCGAATCCATGCCGACGCAGCTTACGGCGGCTACTTCGGCCTCGCCGGGCAACTGCACGACGACACTCGTGCTGTCTACGACAGCCTCGCCGCCGTCGACTCCATCGTCATTGATCCGCACAAACACGGGCTGCAGCCCTATGGCTGTGGCTGCATCCTGTTCAGGGACCCCTCAGTGGGTCAACTCTACAAACACAGCTCGCCGTTCACCTATTTCAGTTCGGCGGAACTCCACCTCGGGGAGATCAGTCTCGAGTGCTCGCGACCGGGCGCCTCGGCTGTCGCCCTTTGGGCAACACAGCGGCTATTGCCGCTCGTGCGCGAAGGTGAATTCGCCGCGATGCTCAACGATTGCCTGTACGCCGCGCGCGACTTTTGGAAAAGGCTGCGGGACAGCAAGTACTTCGTGCCATTGATGGAGCCTGAACTCGATATCGTCGTGTATGCGATCGACGCGCCCGACAGCCGCAGCGCAAGCGAGCGCGCCCGCCGCGTGTTTTCTAAGGCCGCCGAACACGACCTGCATCTCGCGATGATCGAGCTACCTGTTCAACTGGTGCAGCGCTATGCCCCGAGCATAAAAGCGAATTCTGAAACGATCACTTGTCTGCGCTCGGTACTCATGAAGCCCGAACACCTCGATTGGCTCGACCGAATCGTCGAGGTCCTTGAGCTAAGTGCTGCCGAGATCACCTAACTATTTTGCAGCTGCAAAACGGCCTTCATCAGGACGACGCCGAAATAGAAGCAAGCGAAACCACCGACCAGTGTGCTAACGAGATACGTGAAAGAATAAAACAGCTCGTTCTTCTGGATCATTGTGTTGAGTTCCAGCACTAACGATGACAGCGTCGTGAAACTTCCGCAGAAGCCCACTGCAAATAGAAGTCGGTATTGATCAGGAATGATGCCGGCATCGTTAAACCACGACGTATTGGCGATTAGTTGCGCAAGAATCCCCATCACGAAGCAACCGATCAGGTTAGGAAAACATTCAGTGCTAATCGCGCCATTGCGCCAAGCGCGCCACCCAGAGCCACGAACAGGTACGAATAAAAAACGATATGCATGACTAGGCCGCGTTAAGGTGGGCCAGGGTTTCTCGATACTCGCGCTCCATGCGTAATACCAGGTCCCGCGCCGGCATGATCTCGTCAATGTTACCCACGCCCTGGCCTGCACCCCAGATGTCTTTCCAGGCTTTTGCACTAATCTCTTCGTTGCCGAAATCCATGTCACTCTTGCTACCTTCCGGCAGGTTATCGGGATCCATTCCGGCGTTGGCGATACTGCCTTTGAGATAACTGCCGTGAACACCCGTGAATAGCGACGTATACACGATGCCGTCGGCTTTGCTATCTACCACCATTTCCTTGTAACTTGGCACTGCCCGGGCTTCCTGCGTGGCGATAAAGCGTGTCCCGCTGTAAGCAAGGTCGGCTCCCAACGCTATCGCGGCAACCACATCCATGCCACTCGTAATGCAACCCGAAAGAATCAGGGCGCCGTCGAACTCGCGCCGGATTTCCTTGATGAAGGCAAGTGTCGCAGGCTGATGACATCGTGAAATACCAGCCCGCCATAGGAGTGAACCGCCGTAACAATTTCTTCAGGGGGCCTGAGGCTGGTGATGATTATGGGCACTTCGTGCTTGACGCAGGTCTCTACGTCTTTAAAAAGACGTGGATTGCTGGCATGCGCAATCTGATTGACCGCATAGGGCGCGACCGGCTCGTCCGGATGCGCTTCCTGGTATTCGCCGAGTTCGTCCTCGATCTGTTTCAGCCACTCACTGAGCGCCGACTGCGGCCGCGCGTTAAGTGCCGGAAAAGATCCCACGATGCCAGCCTGGCACTGCGCGATAACCAGTTCGGGTCCCGAGACGATGAACATCGGCGCGCCAATCAGGGGGATTCGAAGCCTGCCTTCGAGCGACTTCGGTAAAGCCACTATGGCACTCTCTGGTCGATCGACAGGAAAACCGCGGGGCTGTCCGCCGGTCGCACGATCAAGGTACCGAACCAGTCGCCTGGCGTTGCGGCTGGAGAGCCGCTCAGGGAAACGCGGGCCAGCAATTCGAATTCTTCATAACCAGACAGTGCACGTCCAGCGACCATCGATTGGGCATCCCCGAGCGAGACGACAGTGGGCAATTCGGACAAGCGCACACGACTCACCGCGATGGGCGGCGACGGTTGTGCCGGGTCACGTGCGATAACGAACACGTTCGCATCAGCCGTGAGCGCCGACAAGGCGCTGTTCGATAAAGCGATGCGTGCCGTTACCACAGCATCGGGATCAGCTGTTGGCGCTTCGCCCGGAGCGGCTGGCGCGGCTGGCGCGCTTGGGCCTGCAGCGACGACCGGCGGTTCAATGGACTCGATCGGCACACCGCGCCATTCCGCGACGCGCTGCTCCAGAATCGAACGGATCTCCGCAGGCGGGTTCAGCCCCAGGAGCATCTCCCAACGGTTAGCCGCCATCTCCGTATCGCCGCGATTCGCGGACGCAATGCCCGAATAAAACAACGCTGCCGGATTATTCGGCTCCAGCGCCAGGGCGCTTTCGATCAATGATGAGGTTCGGCCCTCGATCGCGGTACCGTCGCGAGACAGGATTGCCAGTGCGAGATCGACCATCGTCTGCGCGTTTTGGCCATCCTCCAGTTCCATGACCCGCTCGTAAGCTGTAACTGCATCGCCAAAACGCTGCATGGTCATATAGGAACGTGCCAGCATGTTCCAACCGTTTACGTCTTCGGGATTGTCCAGAAGCCGCTGCTGCAGCGAGGCTATCGCCGACGCCATATCGGGAATCGTGTCGGACTGTGCCCCGGCTGACGGTATATCCGGGCTGCCGATACGGCTGTAAAGACCGACGGACACTGCCACCGTGGCCACGATAACAATCGCCAGCACTGGCGTAAGACGGCGTGATTCACGATACAGGGGCCAGGCACCGAAACCGATGGCAATAAGGCACAAGAGGCCCGCAATTATCCAGAAAGTCACTCGGACGACCCTTCTTTGGCTGTTATGGCTGTGTCGTCATCCATCGGCATCGACATGCGGTGCCGGACGACACGGAACAGCGCAAAGCCACCGAGAAGTACCAGCAGGAACGGTGCGATCCAGAGAATCAGCGTCTTGCCTGTTGTGCGCGGCCGGTACAGGGCGAATTCGCCGTAGCGGGTGACCAGGAAATCCACAACCTCGGCGTCGCTTTTGCCTTCCTCGATTAGTCGGCGGATTTCTCGCCGCAGATCGGATGCCAGGAAAACGTTCGAGTCCTTGATGCTCTGGTTCTGACACTTCAGGCATCGCACCTCCGAAATGAGCTTTTCGTAACGCGCCTGGAGTACCGGGTCGTCAAATGCTTGTCCCGTATCGATCGCGGCGACGGGTCCCATTGAAAATACTGCGACAGCCAAGATCAGAACACGTCTCATTGAGCGGCCCTCCCGGCGTTGATCAATGGCACGAAGTCACGATCCCAGGCCTCTCTGCCGAGAGGACCCAGGTGTTTGTGAACCACAATGCCATCAGCGTTGAGAAGGAACGTCTCCGGTGCGCCGTATACGCCCCAGTCGATGCCGACACGCCCCGTCTCATCGAAGCCCGACGCGATATACGGGTCACCCAGCTGTGCAATCCAGCGCAGTGCTTCGGGGCGCGTATCGCGCCAGTTGATGCCGTAAATAGGAATGCTGTTGTCTCTCGCAAGCTGCAGAAGGAAGGGATGCTCGGACCTGCAGCCGACGCACCACGTTGCCCAGACGTTGACCAACGCAAAATCTCCCTCGAGATCTTTCGACGCCACCATTACCGCAGGATCAGCCAGGGTCGGCAATTCAAACTGCGGCGCCGGTTTCCCAATATAAGGTGACGGCAGCGCCCTCGGGTCGCCACGCTGCAAACCGATGACCAGAAACAGGACCAGTGCAACAACCGCAATCAGCGGCAAAATATATCGCGACATCAGACGGACTCCGCAACCGCTTGATCCGCAGCGCTGGTCTTGCTTGCTTTCAGACGATAGCGTCGGTCGCTGACGGCGATGAGTCCACCTAACGCCATGATGATCGCGCCAAACCAGATGAATCGGATCATCGGTTTGTACTGCACGCGCACGCTCCAGGCGCCGTCGCCGAGCTGATCGCCCAGTGCAACAAACAGGTCCTTGTTCCACGTCGCGTAGATACCGGCCTCAGTCATCCAGCTTTTTTGCACGAGGTACTGTCGCTTTTGTGGCCGCACCGTGGCGACGAACTCGCCATCCTTGCGGATTTCGACGACAGCCTCAATCGCCGAATAATTCGGCCCTTCAACATCACGCAGTTCGAGCATCTCGAAATCGAAACCGCCAACTGCGATCGACTGCCCCGGGGTCAGCGCACGATCGGACTCAATGTTGAACGCAGAAGTAACTGTCACGCCGAGCACGAATAGTCCCATGCCGAGGTGGGCAACGGACATGCCGAGGGCGGATCGAGTAATGCCGGCCGAGCCATCCTTGCGGCGAATCGAGCGTATCGGCTGTATCAGTGATGTGACAATTATCCAAAGCGCCGCGGAGAAACCGACGGTGAGAAGCAGACTGGTACGCCCATAGAACATCAGCGGCAAAACTACGCCGAGCAGGATGGCTGCAATTGCGGGAATTCGTAACAGAGCAATCCAGGGCCGAGGGTCTTGCTTGCGCCAGGCCGTGTGCATGCCCACTCCCAGCAAAAGCACCAGCGGAATCATGGGTACGAGAAACGCGACCTCGAACCAGGGCGGACCGATCGAAATCTTGCCGCCGTTGAGCAGCTCGATGACCAGCGGTGCCAGCGTGCCCATCAGAACCAGCGTCGCGGCAACCACCAGCAATACGTTATTCAACAGCAGGAAGGTTTCACGTGACAGCAGGCTGAAACCGGCGTCCGAATCCAGTGACGGCGCGCGCCAGGCGTACAACGTAAGTGCGCCTCCAACGACAATGGCAAGGAACGTCAGGATAAAGAATCCACGTGTCGGATCCGTCGCAAACGCGTGCACCGAAACGATGATTCCGGATCGCACCAGGAAAGTCCCGAGCAGGCTTAATGAAAATGCCGTGATGGCGAGCAACAGGGTCCAGCTTTTGAACAAACCGCGGCGCTCGGTGACGGCGAGCGAATGAATCAGCGCCGTGCCAACCAGCCATGGCATAAAAGAGGCGTTCTCAACCGGGTCCCAGAACCACCATCCGCCCCACCCCAACTCATAATAGGCCCACCAGCTGCCGAGCATGATGCCGAGTGTCAGGAACATCCAGGAGAGCGTTGTCCACGGTCGCGTCCATTTCGCCCAGCGTTGATCAAGGTTGCTGCTGAGCATCGCCGCGATGGCGAAAGCAAACGCAACTGAGAAGCCAACGTACCCGATGTAGAGCAACGGCGGGTGAATCGCCAATCCGGGGTCCTGCAGCAGCGGATTCAAATCGGCGCCATCGCTCGCGGGTGGGAACAGCCGGTCGAAGGGATTCGACGTCAACAGTATGAACAGCAGAAAACCGACCGATAACAATCCCAGCACGCCAATTACGCGTGCGGCGAATGATTCAGGCAATTCGGAACTGTAGCGTGATACCGCAACCGTCCATGCTGCAAGAATCAGTATCCACATCAACAGGGAACCTTCGTGGGCACCCCAGACGGCTGAGATCTTGTAGATAGTGGGTAAGGACAGCTGTGAATGGTTAGCGACGTAAAGAACCGAGAAGTCGCTGCTGACAAATGACCATGTCAGACAGCCGAATGCGACCGCGACGAATACGAACTGGCCGAGTGCCGCGGTCTTGCCAACTCGCATCATGGCAAGGTTGTTGCGGTGGGCGCCGATCAGCGGCAAAACGCTCTGGCATATGGCCAGGGACAGCGCGAGGATAAGGGCGAATTGCCCGATTTCAGGAATCATTGCGTGTCACACCCCGTACCGCCCGCGCGAAGAGGTGCCGTCTTGCCGTCAACATGCTTGGCCAGCGAATCTGCGACTTCCGGCGCCATATAGTTCTCATCATGTTTGGCGAGAATCTTGTCGGCCATAAACACACCGTCGCCAGCGAGTCGCCCGTGTGCAACCACGCCTTGTCCCTCGCGAAACAGGTCCGGCAAGACGCCGACGTAGCTGACGGGTAATTCGCAGTTCATATCTGTTACACGAAACCTCAAATCCATTGAGCCTTCCGCGCGCTCGACACTGCCGTCAACCACAAGCCCTCCGATACGAAAATTTCGCTGCTTGGGATAATCCCCTTTGACGACATCCGAGATGTCGACGAAGAACATCATGTTGTCCTGGAAAGCCCGCAGCGTGAATGCCGCGGCAATCGCTATGCCGACTACAGCAAGACCAACGGCAAGCATACGTTGTTGCCTCGGTTTCATTGGCGTTCCTCCAGCGCTCTGATGCGCACTTCTATGTCGCGATACACGCGTTTGTGGCGCAACCGTGCGCGCCAGTCCGAGAAGACAACGACGGCCAATGTCAGTCCGAAACAACTCCAGACATACACGCCATAATTTCCCATTGCCAGGTTTTCCATTCCTAACTACCTTCTGGTGACAAAATCATTTCACGCACCCATCGGGTGCGCCGTTCGCGGAACAATACTTCGGTTCGTACGCGACGCAATAAGAGAGAACCGAACAAAAACGTGAATCCGAGGATCATAGCCAGCAGCGGATACAACATGCCAGGATCCATTGCCGGCCCACCCTCTTTCATCAACGTCTGCCCCTGGTGCAACGAACTCCACCATTCCACCGAGAAGTGAACGATCACAACGTTCACCACACCAACCAACGCGAGTACGGCACTGGCTTTGTCAGCCTTGGCCGTGTCGTCGATTGCGCTGCGCAGCGCCATATAACCGAAGTACAAAAACAACAAAATAAGCTCCGACGTCAGCCTTGGATCGCCCCACTCCCACCAGGTTCCCCACATCGGCCGGCCCCAGATCGATCCGGTCACGAGGGCAAGAAACGTAAAGGCTGCGCCCAGCGGAGCCGCGGCTGCCGCGACAGCGTGTGCCAGCTTCATACGCCAGATGAGGCCAATGCCCCCGCTGACAGCCATGATCATGTACGCCATTATCGACAGGTAGGCCGACGGGACGTGCACATAAATGATGCGAAACGCGTCGCCCTGCTGATAGTCCATCGGGGCCAGAAATAGCCCGGCATACACGCCATACCCAATAAGCGCGACGGCGGGCACTGCAAGCCACGGCACAAAGACAGCGGCCAGGCGATAAAAATGTGGCGGTGAAGCCAGCTTATGAAAAAATTTCCACATGGTCGGGATTCTACTCGTTACTGATTCTTAAAGCGGCGGCCGTAGCGTAGGGAGCCAGGCTCAGCGATGCAATGGCATAGGCGCCCAACGCCCATACGCCGGTCGTATAAATGTCGTTGCCAGCGGCCAGCGATACCGTGTTGGCACCAAGCAATAGCACGGGCATGGCCAGGGGCAGGATAAGCAAACTAAGCAGCGCCGTGCCACGGTGTAAACCCACCGTCAGCGCGGCGCCAATTGAGCCTAACAAACTCAGGCTGATGGTACCCAGCAAGAGGGTCAGCATCATTACGGGAACTACGGATGCGGGCATGCGGTAGGTCACGGCAAGTATCGGCGACACGAGCACCAGCGGCAGGCCGCTGGTCAGCCAGTGAGCCAGCGTCTTGCCCAGCGCCAGGACGGGCAAGGGCTGAGGGCTGACCAGTAGCTGATCCAGGCTGCCATCTTCGAAATCGCCCAAGAATAGTGAATTGAGCGACAGCAGCGTCGACAGCAGTGCGGCAACCCACAGGACGCCGGGACCGATGAATTCGAGTTGCTCTGCGCTGGGACCAATGGCCAGCGGAAACAGCGTGCAAACCATGGCGAAGAAAAACAGCGGATTCAGCACGTCGCCGGGCCGCTTCCAGGCCAGCAGCAGGTCGCGCCTCGCCGTCGCCCAAAGGCCCGAGAATATTCCCGGTATTTGCGGTGCGGGTTCGCTCATTGCATTTGAATCTTTGTGATAGGCGCGTTGATTTCGACATCCTGGTGCGCCGCCATGACGCAGAGGCCGCCGGAGGCCAGATGTTCTTCCGCCAGTTCCATGACGAGTTTCCTGCCTTCGCGATCCAGGTTGGTAAAGGGTTCGTCCAGCAGCCAGAGAGGCACATCAGCGAGCAGCATGCGGGCCAGCGCTACGCGACGCTGTTGACCGGCCGACAGCGACCGCAATGGTAAGCGCCGGCAATTGCGCGCATCAGGCTGGTCTTGCCGCAGCCATTACGGCCCTCGAGCAACAGCAGTTCGCCGCTGTTCAGCGCAAAATCGAGGCCCTCAAACAGGCAGCGTTCGCCACGAATCAGGGTGAGGTTGTCGGCGGATAGCTTTGCGGTCAATGCCTTATACTCCGTCGCCGAACGCAGACGCTTCAAAAATCACAGCTAAACTTCCTTGTTTCACAGATACTTAGACGCACGTATTAAAGTCAATCCCAATAACATCCCGTGTCTCTATGAAGTACAAGGAAACACACGAATTCTGGTTTACAACAACTGAAGCGCGGTCGTAGACTGAATGGCCCGGTCAGCAATTCATATAAGAACAGACCGCAACCGGACAATAGCAAAAAACATACCGCGATATGACGATTGCGAGAGACGACTAATGGATCTAGGCGCCGCCGGGCTAAAGGAACAACCCTTCCCGAGCCACGGGAAACCGCTGGCGGTCCTGTCGTATGGCGCACATATTGAGGCGCTTCAAACCCTGAAGGACACCTACGAGCACCCTACCGGTCTCTGCCTGCTGCAGGGGCCGACCTTGTCCGGTAAATCGACTTTGATCCGCAGTTTCATCGATACGCTGCACGAGGATTGTGCCGTGGCGCTGGTTGACGGCAAGGGCCTCAATACGACGAACTTGTTGACCAGCGTTTTACACCAGTTCGGCTACACGCTCGAAACGAGTTCCAATAACGAGCTGCTGGGCCTCGTACGGGTCTTCGCATTACAGCAGGCCGGCTCACATGAGCCGCCTCTGCTCATCATCGAAAACATGCATGAAATGAATCCTAGCGGCTTGCGTGCGCTGTGTGAGTTGGCCGAACTTCGGGTAAATACCGGCAGTGCCTTGAAAATAGTCCTGGTTAGCGATCGTTCACTGGCAGCCCTGATGAAAGCACCCGCAATGCAGTCCTTGTCAGCACGCCTGCTGCACGAACTGCACCTGCACCCGATGACACAGCAGGAGGCCAAGGGCTACCTGCACAACAAGCTACGTGTCGCAGGCAGCGATTACCCGGATTTCGTTTTCCCGGACGCAGTTTGCACGGAGCTGTGGAGAGCATCTGGTGGTTGGCCCGGCATCCTCGACAGACTCGCGCTGTTGGCTCTGGCCCGTGCCAAAACGCTGCCTGTCGCTGTCGCCGAGGTTGAGCACCCCACGCTGCCAACCGGCACCTGGGACGACGACGAACTCATGTCGGCCGAGAGCGGGCCTTCCGTTCCGCCCGAGTCGCCGCAGCTAATCGTGACCAATAACGGCAGTATCATTGGCAAGCTCAGGATGGAAAAATCTCGAATGCTGATCGGGCGCTCGGATCACAACGACATATCGATCGGCAGCCGTTTCATCAGTCGCCATCACGCCCTGCTCGTGCGTCACGGCAGTTCAACTTTCCTGATGGATCTCAATAGCACCAACGGTACGTTTGTGAACGGCAAACGCGTGTCCAATCATGTGCTGCTGCACGATGATCTCATTACACTGGGACACCACAAGATCAAGTTCAACGACCCGTACGCGACGACGCGCGGCAGCCTGGACGGTGCCGAATTCGCGGATACCGCGATCATGAAGACGCTGCAGGATATGCGAAACCTGCTCGCTCGGGAAAACACCGCGTTGTTGCCTATCGCGTCGGAAGACCTGTCGACCATCCAGACCTAGTCTGAACTAGCCGAAAAACGCTTCCTTGAAGTGCTTGCGGCACATCGAGATGTAACGGTCGTTGCCCCCGATCTCGACCTGTGAGCCTTCGGTGACTGCATTGCCTTCAGCGTCCAGGCGCACAACCATGATCGCTTTGGTACCGCAATGGCAGATCGCCTTGAGCTCCTTGAGCGTGTCGGCCCAGGCCAGCAGGTATTTGCTGCCCTCGAAGGGCTCCCCCTGAAAGTCCGTCCGTAGTCCATAAGCCAGCACCGGTATATTCAATGTATCGGTCACATCGGTGAGCTGAAATACCTGGTCGCGCGTCAGAAACTGCGCCTCGTCAATAAGCACGCAGTGCAGCGGTTCCTCTGCGTTACTCGCGGCAATGACATCGAACAAGTTTGTGTCATTTCGAAAGGTGGTCGCTTCCGATTCAATGCCGATACGCGAGGTGACTTTGCCAACGCCGAACCTGTCGTCAAGCTTGGGCGCCATGACCAGCGTGTTCATGCCACGCTCTTTGTAGTTGTAGCTGGACTGCAGCAGCGAGGTCGACTTGCCCGCATTCATCGAGGAGTAATAGAAATAAAATTTGGCCATCGCCCGCGTATTGTGGCATCGCTTCAGACGCGATGCACGAGGATCGAGCAGGGCTAGTCGTGCAGCGTTAGAAGCTTCGCTATTTTACGGCGGCGGCCGAGCCGATCAGGATTCTTCGCCCGGCACTGCGCACACTGGTTGGTCAGCGAATGCCGACCGGATATGATCTGTGGCACCGGTGTGACTATCCCGCCACGCAGGCAGCGACTGCAGATTACGAGGTTACTCAGCTTGTCGAGCAAGCGGTAGCTAATGTTGTCTTTTGCAATTGAGGCCATAACAGCTCTCCATCCTTGAAGGCCTTTTTTGACATCTGACGGCCGCCCAGGCCAGCAATTAAGGTATTTATGTGCAGAACTGTTAACCAGTCGGGGTTTTGACTGTGAACTGGGTACTAAAGCAGGTAGTCGGCGACAGCTTCGACGAGGTGGTCGGACCATCGCTCCGGAAAGGGTTCGGTCAGCTCGACCGATTTTTCAAAGTCCGGATCAAAAACGCGCTCGAAGAGTTTCTCGACGTATTGCGGGTGCGAGGTTGCTATGTTGAGTTCTTTGTTGGTGCGAAAACTCAGCTTGTCCCAGTTGGCCGATCCGAGGCAGGCCCAGCCATCGAATACGGCCGCTTTCACATGTGACATACCGGGATAAACGAACACGCGAATGCCGTGCTCAAGCATCGCGTTCGCAGCCAGAGCGTTGCTCTTGTTGATGGGTCCATGGTTGCCGACGAGCGGCAATATCACGCGCACATCGACGCCGCGCCGACGTGCTTTTGCGAGTTCATAGAGCATCGCGTCATCTGTCAGGTAGGCATTCTGAATGTAAATGTATTTTCGGGCATTGCGTATCGCCGCGCGTTGCGCGTTGAATATTTCAGCGACACCGGGCCGCGTATGCAGCGCACGCACTGGATGGCCGAGGTCTTCTGCGTTTCTGGGGTTGGGCTTCAATCTCTGCAGAACGTATCCGGCATCACCCAACATCCCGGCGTGCGCCCAGGCTTTGTTGAATTCGTTATTGAGTTCGTCGACGATCGGGCCTCTAAGCTCCATCATCAGGTCGTGCCAGACGAAGCGGTATTCCCGGCCAATATTCATGCCTCCTGCGAACGCCACCTGTCCGTCGATAATGGTCGTTTTGACATGATCACCGGCGACCAGCCACGGGTTCCGGGACTGGCGCACGGCTATGCTCGAGTCGTTTTCAAGGAAGCGCCGCACAGACTCGGGTCCTTCATAGTGTTCTGGCAAACTCGCGTCATCTGCGCCGGTCGCTACAATGGTGCCGAGACCATCCAGCAGCACACGGATATCGACGCCTTCGTCCGCGCGTCGTCGCAGTAGCCGACCTATCTTCTCGGCGAAGTCATCGTTGTCGAAAATATAGGTTCGAATATCGACCGACTTTAGTGCTGTCGAAATGGCATCAATGAAACGCACAAAAAACTCCTCCCCATCGACCAGGTAGTCAATCGTCCCGCGGGTAGCGCTGTGCCCGGTGAGCTGGTCGAGCTGCAACTCCCAGTCATCGAGATCCATACCCGGCCCATCGTTTAATTCGGGTATTGGCTGCGATTCCAGCGTGACCAGCCAGCTCGGTCGCACGGTCTCGACCGCCGCATCCTTGGCAACGAAAAGCAGGCGAAACACGGATGACACGGGGCGTGAAAACAGCCCTCCCAAATGGCTTTGCGCCAGATGACCGGCAGACTGCGCGACTTGCGAACCCCTGCTGGCCGCGGGTCCTTCTCTCGGGGCAGGCGAATAACGCACAAATATGCCTAGCGGAATATCCCTGTCGACATAAACGAATGGCAGCGAATACGCCCCTGCATCGCCCGTACTGAATACCAGGCGCCGCTCTTCAATGCCCTCCTGTTTCAGAAACTCGTCCATCAAAGGTTGCGCGCGACGATTGAACTCAGAGAAGTCGATGGTCTCGGCGACAACGTAGTTCTCAGGCTTTTCGGTTATCAGCCGCGCTTCAAAATTATTGATGTCGTTGTAATACAGAAAATAATCATCCTCGCCAAAATGCATGACGATGCCGGTCATGGCCGCTTTCGTGGCCGCTTTCGGCAGCACGGATTCGAAAACCGTGTCGATGAAACGATTCCAGTACTTGCTGCCAAGGATGCGCGGCACGATCGGTGCCTCCGGCACGTCGGCCCAGCGTGCTCGCTGCTGGTATTCGAGGGGCAGAATGTACGGTCCCGCATACTCATTCTCTGAGCCCTGCCCGACGGCTGTAAGGTCAATCTTGTTCGACCAATTGCCGCCGGAGTGAACGAGACCATCTTCGCTTTTGTAACTGATGTAGAACTCGGTAGGCCCGATGAACGCCTCTACGGCACTTATAGGTTGGGTGACCAGCTCCTCGGCAAAGTGCCCCGGGAGCGTGCGCAGATCGTCAGCCGGTGCCTTCTTGGAATTCGACGCGCAAGCGCTCGCAAGCAGCAGGGTCAGGGAAATCAGTAGAATAGACGGCGCTAATCGATGACTTGATCGGTTCATGGCAACCTCCCCTGGCGAGAAAGTACAGCCTAGGATACACCGCTCGCCGAAACCTGCGCTTTATGTGAGGGTGCTCTGATGAATGTCCGCGGCAGGCCGGATCAGAAGCTTACGCGAAGCTCGAACGACCGCTATTCCGGAAAGCAGCCGCTCGAGCGAGTGGTGGCAGAGTCTTTCCATTCAAAATGTCGATCAGGTCCACGATTCCATCGTAATTATGTGCAATCGTGCCCTGACCGAAATTCGATCGACGAAAGGGATAGTTGGTGGACGCTGTGCAAGAACGTGACCGTCTAAATCGCAGCCCAGAAACTGGGCTTTCTGCATGAGGATTTTAGCCAATGATTGAGCCTGAGCCTGCTTTCGCAAGCAATCGCCCCGGACAGCCCGCTGCTTATCCTGAGATCGCAACGCAGGATGAGCGATTCGTCCCGGCCTCTGAAAAGACTCCTGGGTACAATCAAAAACTCCCCCTGCGATTGACGCGAAGTGTTTTTGACGATCTCTCGATCTGGATGATTGGCGTTGGGATCATTATTGGCGCGGTATTTCCGCCTATGTTGGTTGGCTTTGGTGTGCCGCGGGAAATTGTCCTTACCCCATTCTTTTTTGGCGTATGTCTACTTGCGGGCATACTCGTCGGCGGTATCAATATTCGCTTGATGCGCGTAGTAGTCATGCCGAGATTACGCGCACTCGTCGACGGCATGCGAATGATCGAGTCGGTTGTTGAACAGGCAACCTACACGGGCGACTGGACGGACTGCGATCCGGAGAGTTGCCAACTACCGGTCGACAGTAACGATGTTATCGGCGAGTCCGCTGCTGCGTTCAATCATTTAATGCGCGTCCTGCAGCACAGCCATCAAGTTGAGGAGAGAGTCGGCGAGTTTAGCAAGACTATGACTAGCCAGCTGGAGCTCAGTCCTTTATGCAATGGCGCGCTTAGCGGTTTTATCGCAGCAACGAAAGCCAGTGCCGGAGCCATCGTTGCCGATGTCGGCGGGGAACTCTCCGTGCTGGCCAGCTTCGGAATCGTGGGAGCCGAAAGCTTAACTGAGAATGACCACGTGCGGCTGGCGCTTCGTACCCAGGAATCCATTTATGTCGAGCTGCCCGAGGGGGTCTCCGTGAACGCCGGGTTAGTTGAGTTTCAGCCGCGGGAGGTCGCTTTTATGCCTCTGATCGTCCATTCAACGGCGACTGGCGTTGTTGTATTGGCCGGGTCGACGGCTTTCGAAAGAGACTCGCGTTCGCTGTCGCAGATTTTTGCCAGGACTTTCGTTATGGCGCTATCGAATGCGATGACGCACGGTAATCTGCAGCGTATCGCAGCGCTTGATCCGCTGACGGATTGTTACAATCGACGCTTTGGCCTTACGCGACTGCGCGAGGAGTATACGCGGGCGACGCGAAGCGACTCTCCTTTAGGCCTCATCATGTTCGATATTGATCACTTCAAGCTGGTCAATGACACGCACGGGCACCTCATCGGTGATCGGGTTCTCGCGAATGTTGCGAAGGAGGCCAAACAGGTTCTGCGCGAGGGTGATGTGCTCGTTCGCTATGGCGGGGAGGAATTCCTGGTCATATTGCCTGGTGCGACAATCGAGGGTACCGCAGAAGTCTGTGAACGAATACGCAAAGCCGTCGAGGCGCTGGTGGTGCAGGATCGTGATCAAACAATCAGTTGTACGGTCAGCCTGGGATTCGGGAGTTTCCCTGCGACACCTGCTGATGACGAAACCGCGTTGATCCGGGTGGCGGACGAGGCACTTTATCGAGCCAAGAACGAGGGCCGCAATCGCACGGTCGCAGCAAGCTAGAGCTAAGGGATTCTGATCCGGGCAACAGCGAACTCTTCAGTCCTTTCGCGAACGCATTCTCTCCTCTCGCGTCAATGATCGTGGGTGCCTGGCCTTTCGGAAACTATCAAGCTGGTGAGCAATCGCGAGTAGCGGATGGCGAAGCAGCATCCGGGGCCCGGCATATCGCATGATCTGACTGGCCTGCGCCTTTCGAGCAGGCTTGTAGCAATGAATAGGACAGTTGGCGCAGGTCGGCTTGTCTTCGCCATACGGGCACTTTTCCAGCCGTATCTCGGCATAGTCCAGAAACTCCTGACAGGATTCACACAGGATATCCGCGGAACCGTCATGCCGAGCGGAGCAATACATCCCGACCATTTTACTCATGGTTAACCGTTCACGGGCCAGGCGTTTCTTTTCAGCGTGCATTCTTCCCTCGATCGGTTGGACTCAAAAACCGGGGTCAGACCGAGGTTTCTGAGAATCTCGAAAACCTCGGTCCGACCCCGGTTTCTATTCAACATTAGGCCGTGCACACCGGTCTATACGTAAAGGCACTAGCGCGTGATGTATCTTGGACAGCCTGAAAAGTCACCTCAGACGGATAATGAACAAGAATATCGCCGGGACGATCGCCGACTCGCTCACCTGGTCACGCATCTTCAGCGTCGCCCCCATCACCCTCCTCGCCTGGTACAACCTGAGGTGGCGGGTGTTCGGCGTGTACGCTGCTGTGGTTCTGGATGCTGATTCCCGGCTTCGTGTCGAAGTACTGGCTGCCGTGCGTCCCGATCTTTGTCGTGCTTAAGATCTACATGATGAATGTACGTTTACGGCACCGGCGTTACGGCATTCCGCATCTGCGTTTCGGGCGGTTCGCGATGGCGGTGTTCTTCTTCCTGCTGCCCGTCGTGATTATCTGGGGAGACGTACCCTGGTTCGTGCATGGCGTACTGATCATCGGGGTAGCATCAAAGCTGCAACTGTCGTGGAAATTCTGGAACAGGCGGGCCGCCTGATCATGCTGGCATGAGATCCACGCCGATGATCATCTTATTTCGAGGATGTATATGTAACATGCTGTTTTTATTAGTGCCCAGGGCCGGACTCGAACCCAGTTAATCGAGCAGCAGCTGTCTCAGTAACGGTCAGCCAGCAAAATATTTCGGTAGCCGGAATGCAGGGAGCTGGGCGTCGGTTTCGGGGAAGCCGCTGGGCTTCTTGGGCCACCATAACGGCGAGTCTGCCCGGCGCAAGACAGCGGCCTTTGGCCGCAGTCTTGGTGCCCAGGGCCGGACTCGAACCGGCACGAACTTTCGTTCAGCGGATTTTAAGTCCGCAGCGTCTACCAATTCCGCCACCCGGGCATGGCCTTCTGAAAAGGCTAGGGTCGGAATCGAACCGGCGTACACGGAGTTGCAGTCCGCTGCATAACCACTCTGCCACCTAGCCTCGGCAGTCCTTTGAAACGGCGGCAGGCGCCGCTCCACGGAGCTGGCGTCGGAGTATACATCGCCCTGACCCAGAATCAATTTGATGTGCATAATGGTCCGTATGCGCTGCCTGTCCACGTTCACCACCCTCCTCCTGGTCACCTTCGGTGTCATCGCGTGCACCCAGGCGGAGCCTCCTGCATTCGGCGAGCCGTCGCCGCTGCCCGTTCCGGCCGGCACCGGCGTCGTTGGCCCACGCTTTGCTACAGGCCCTGACGGCAACATTGTTCTCAGCTGGATGCAGCGCGGGGAAAGCGGCGCGACGCTGCGTTTCTCGACGTTAAAATCGGATAAATGGCAGGCAGCGGTCAAAGTCGCCTCGGACCCGAAGATGTTTGTTAACTGGGCCGACCTGCCCTCCGTCACACCGCTGGACGAAACACACTGGGTGGCGCACTGGCTAAGCAAAAGCGCTGACTCGACCTACGCCTACGACATTTTGCTCGCGCAGTCCTCGGACGAGGGCAAGAGCTGGAGTGATCCTGTGCGCCCGCATAGCGATGGTACGCCCACCGAGCATGGTTTCGTTTCTATTCATGCACAGAGCGAGTCCGCGGCTCTCCTGTGGCTGGACGGGCGCAAGACGGTCAACGAGGCAACCGACGACCCCGGGGTCACAAGCATGACGCTGCGTTCGGCGCTCGTCGGCCCCGACGGAGAAGTGCGCAACGAGCAGCTGGTCGATGAGATCGTCTGCGACTGTTGCCAGACAGGCGTCGCTGTCTCCTCCGATGGGCCGATCGCGGTCTACAGAGACCGTACCGTGAACGAAATTCGCGATATCTACGTGTCGCGATTCGCCAACGGCGCGTGGGAGCCTGGCACGCCGATCGCCGATGACGGCTGGGAGATCGCGGGTTGCCCGGTGAACGGCCCCGCGATCGACGCACAGGGCGATCTCGTGGCTATCGCCTGGTTCTCGGCAGCCAACGGCAACCCGGTCGTCAGAGCCGCGCTGTCGACCAACGGCGGCAAGAGCTTCAAAGCGCCGGTCGAAATCGCATCTGATGGTTCATCCGGCCATGTCGGCATCGCGATCATTGACCGCGCCTCGGTTGCTGTCAGCTGGGTGGAGTCTGATAACCGCGGCACCAACGCCATTAATATCCGTAGTTTGACGACCGGAGGAACGCTCGGACCTGCGCAAACGGTTGGCCGCACGGATTTGATACGCCTCTACCCGCAAATGATCCGCAGTGACGATATGCTGATTCTCGCGTGGACCGACGAAATCATGGACGATCCCGAGATTGTCTCGATCAAGGTCCCGATACTCGGCTTTCACGATCGCTGACAGTGACAAGGATTATTCTTGAAGTTACCTGGTTTCATTCCCGAAGAGCTGCGCCAGCTGGCGCGCTTCGTGCCGCTGCGCGGCTGGGACGCCATCGAGTGGAAACCACTGCTCGGTTCGATGCGTTCAGTTAGCTGGCGCTACGCAACAGGCCAGGGTGTTGGCAAGCTCACGCAGTCCTCTATGCAAAATACGACGGCCATTGGGTTTTGCGACGATCTGGATGACGCGGAGCTGCTCGCCGATATCACGGGCCGCAAACGCCTGCAGCGTTTTGGGGACCAGATACTGCGGTTCTATTTCGAACAGTGGCTGGTCGATGACGGGCTTTTTCTGGATCTCAGGATGGCACGGTTCGGCAAAAAAGATAACGCGCTCTGTTACAAGCCGAATGGCCTCTGGATCAAGCTGCGCCCGGAATTTCGCGACGGTATTCTCGCCCTCTACAGATCCTTCTACAGTACCGACGAGGCCGCCTTCGACGATGCTCTCCGGCAAATGGGAATGCTGCGCCCCGGACTCTCGAAGGCAGCCGCCTCCGAACTCAAAGAACTCCTGCACGCCCATTTTGGCATAGACCAGCGGGCCCAGCAGTTCTCGATCGACGCGTTCAAATCCTCGTTCGACGATCTTTTCGAATTCTTCGTTGCCAACGACTACAAATTGCACAGCGATTTCGTCTGGGTGGGTTTCTACCTGATAACACTTTACTTAACCCTGGAGCAGCTTGGGCAAGCTCACGATGTGCGCAAGATCTGCTCAGAGGTCTTGCTCTAGCCAGCCGGTTCTGCGCCACGCAGCGTCAAGGTGTTATTCGGCCCATGTATTATTGACGGAACACCAATGCGCCGTCGTCTATTTCTCCCTTGAGAAACATCTTCTTGTCGAGCTGGTAGTTCTGGGGATTGATCCAGGGTTCGCGATCGCCCTGCTTCGGCAGCCGATCGAGCCCACGCTGCATATAGCCAGGAGAAAAATCCGTAATCCAGGGACGCGGCTGCATATCCGCGTCTTCGGCACGCAATTGCGGTGTGAACTGTTGGTAACCGCCCGCGTCCATGTGGTTCACGACCCGGCAGAAATACTCGGCCGTTAGATCGGCACGCAGCGTCCAGGACGCATTGATGTAACCGAACGTAGACATCATGTTCGGCACGCCCGACGACATGATGCCTTTGTACGTATAGGTCTCGGAAAAATCGACCGGCTTGCCGTCGATGGCGAACTGCACGCCGCCGAGTACCAGCAGGTCGAGTCCAGTTGCCGTAATGATGATATCGGCATCGAGTTCCGCACCGGACTGCAGGCGAATGCCGTTTTCGACAAAAGTTTCGATCTGGTCGGTAACGACGGACACCTTGCCTGAGCGAATCGCAACGAACAGGTCACCGTTCGGAACGAGGCACAGCCGTTGGTCCCAGGGGTTGTAGTCCGGCGTGAAGTGTTTATCGACGTCGTAGTCTTTGCCCAGCTCCTTGCGGACCCATTTGAGCAGGGTTCGCTTGACCTTGTCCGGCGAGGTGCGCGTGCGGCGGTAAATCCACTGCTGAATTGTGATGTTCTTCCAGCGCGTAATCGCGTAGGCCATTTTCGGCGGCAGCACCTTGCCCAGGATATTGGCGATCCAGTCCGTATCTGGCTGTGACAGTACATAAGTCGGCGAACGCTGCAGCATCGTGATGTGCGCCGCCTGTTTCGCCATCGCCGGTACCAGCGTCATCGCTGTTGCGCCTGAGCCGATGACGACCACCTTTTTGTCACGGTAGTCGAGATCCTGCGGCCACAGCTGCGGATGTACGATTCGCCCCTGAAAGCGCTCTCGACCTTCGAACTCCGGCGTATGACCACGCTCGTAGCGATAGTAGCCGGAACACATCAGGAGCAGGTTGCAGCGGACGTTAACACTCTGATTCGCGTCGGACCGACGAACTTCCAGTGTCCAGCAGGCCTCCTCGCTGGACCAGGCGGCTTTGACAATGCGGTGCCCGTAACGAATGTGCCGGTCAATGTCGTGCTCGGCAGCAGTTTCGTGCACGTAGTTGAGAATGGACGGCCCGTCGGCAATGGCTTTCGAGTCGCGCCAGGGTTTGAAGTTATAGCCCAAGGTGTGCATGTCGCTGTCCGAGCGAATGCCTGGGTAACGGAACAGGTCCCAGGTGCCGCCCATAGCATCGCGGCCTTCGAGAATGACGTAGCTCTTGCCCGGACAGTCGTGCTGCAAGTGACAGGCTGCACCAATGCCGGACAGGCCTGCGCCGACAATGACGACATCAAAGTATTCGGGCTGCACCGTCGCTATCCCTCTCTGTTCAATGGAACACGGGCGATGATATCAGCAGGCACGACGTTGATCTGTCCGGGGGGCAGCCCTTTGTTCAATTGGAGCGGGTGATGAGGATTGAACTCACGACCCTCACGTTGGCAACGTGATGCTCTACCGCTGAGCTACACCCGCTAAACCTACAGAGGGACGAGATTCTAGTCAGTTGCGCCCGCCTGTCAAGGCAGAGAACCGCCTTTTTCGAATTCCTTCAGGACTGATCACTCATTATGAAGGGCCAGGCCGCCCTCATATAGATGATCATGGACCAGATCGTCATAATTGCCGCCAGAACCAGCAGCACGAAGCCTACGGCGTAGATATCAATGCCAAACATCGGGTTCTTATAGACCATGAATGCAATACCGAACATTTGCAGCGTGGTTTTGACCTTGCCGGCCATCGAGACCTTGACGTTTGCGCGTTCACCGATTGTGGCCATCCATTCCCGCAGCGCCGAGACCGTGATTTCCCGCCCGATTATAATCATGGCGATAATGTCCTCAAACCAGCCGGATTCGGCCTGCACCAGCATGACAAGCACGATGGCCACCATGAGCTTGTCCGCAACCGGATCGAGGAATTCGCCGAATCGCGAGGTCTGATTGAAGCGGCGTGCGACCCAGCCGTCGATGAAGTCCGTAATCGCTGCTATACCGAAAAGAATGGCCGCAATCGGCCGAGCGTTCGGAATCGGGCTGTAAAAACAGATGACCACGGCTGGTATTGCCGCTATACGAAACAGGGTCAAAAGGTTGGCGAGGTTCAGTTTCAACGGGCTGCTCTTTACTTGTTATTGGTTTTCCAGATGCAGGTCATTGTATATGGTTTCGGCCAGCTTGCGACTAATCCCACGCACCTGCACGAGATCGTCTACCCCTGCACTGATCACACCCTGCAGTCCACCAAACTGGCGCAGCAATTCGCGTCGCTTCTTCGGTCCCAGCCCGGCAATCTGTTCCAGACGTGATGTTGTCCGTGCCTTGCCGCGCCGCTGCCGATGACCGGTAATCGCGAAGCGATGCGCTTCGTCGCGGATTTGCTGAATGAGCAGCAGTGCCGGCGAGTCGGCCGCGAGTTCCAGCGGTTTGTCGTCCCCCGGCCGAAACAGGCGTTCTGTCCCCGGTCGTCGCGCCCTGCCCTTGGCGACCGCGACCACGCTCAGCCAGTCCAGCTCGAGTTCATCAAGAATTGTCATTGCCGCGGCGAGCTGCCCCTTGCCGCCGTCCACGAACAGGACATCGGGCATTGGCACTTCGCCTTTCTTGATACGTTCATAACGGCGTCGCAGTGCCTCGGCCATCGCGCCATAATCGTCGCCTGCGGCTGCCGGGCTCAGATTGAAGCGCCGATAATCGCTTTTCATCGGTCCTGCCGTATTGAAAACCACACAGGATGCAACCGTCGCCTCACCCGAGGTGTGACTGACATCGAAACACTCTAGCCGCTGTGGCGGTTCCTCGAGCTTTAAAGCTTCACCGAGCGCTGCGAACTGCCGCCGGATGGTCGCGTTGCTCGCGGCTTTCATGCTGAGACCTTGCTCAGCGTTGGTCTTCGCCATGGTCAACCAGCGCGCCCGATCGCCGCGAACACGGCATCGAATTGCCACTTTATGACCGGCACGCAGCGCCAGCTCCTGCTGCAACAGCTCAGCGTCATCGATTTCCAGTTCGATCACAATTTCGGCCGGTGCGTCGCGGCCCAGGTAATACTGCGCAACAAACGCGTTGAGAATTTTTTGTTTGTCGGTTTCACCAGGCAGCCGTGGGAAATAGTCGCGACTACCGATAATCGATCCGTTGCGTATGAACATGACCGCAACACAGTGCATTGCGCCGTTCGAAGCGAAGCCTAGGATATCGAGATCTTTGTGGTCGCTGCGCTTCACAAGCTGCCGTGCCTCGATTTCCTTTAGCCGCGATATCTGGTCCCGAAACCGGGCCGCTTGTTCGTAGTCGCGCGATCCTGCAGCGTGTTCCATGCGTTTCACAAAGGAATCGACGACGGATTTATTCTTGCCCTCGAGAAACTGGATCGCAGCGTCAATGTCCTTGCGGTACTGCTCTTCGGAAATCAAGTCGACGCACGGCGCAGTGCAGCGCTTTATCTGGTACTGCAAACAAGGCCGGGTACGATTGCTGAAGAAACTCTCCTCGCAGTTTCGAATGAGAAACAGTTTCTCCAGCTCCTTCAGCGTTTGCCGCACCGCGCGCGTGCTGGGATACGGACCGAAGTAACGGCCTTTGCCGCGTCGCGGGCCACGATGAAATCGAAGGCGCGGAAAGCGGCTGTCGGTAGACGCGTGAATATAGGGATAGCTCTTGTCGTCACGCAGTAGAACGTTGTAGCGAGGCTTGTGCCGCTTGATCAGGCTGTATTCGAGAATCAGAGCCTCGGCTTCGGTGTTCGCTACCGTCACATCGACGCGCACGACCTGCTCCATCATCACCGCAGTTTTTGTCGAAGCCTGTGCTCGATTGAAATAACTCGATACTCGTTTTTTGAGGTCGCGGGCTTTGCCGACGTAAATGACATTGTGCTTCGCATCGAGCATGCGATACACACCAGGGCGATGCGTCAGGCTGCGCAGAAAGGACTTAACTTCAAATAAGGCTTCGTCGGTCACGAATCTAGTCTTGCAGCAACTTCCGTACCTCTGCAAATACTCGGTCGAACATTGCCTCGGTCAGCCGACGCGTGTTCGTGTTGTAACGACTGCAGTGGTAGGAATCGAGCAGCTGGAAATCACCGAGATCATGCACGGCTGCGTGCGCAAACTTGTAGTCGACCTGACGCAAACCGCGTGCTTTGATGATCGCTCTGTGTGCTATCCCGCCCAGCGCCATCACAACCGAGTCCTGCGGCATCAACTTGAGTTCACTTTCGAGAAAGCTATTGCACGTATTGATCTCGGCGCCAACCGGTTTGTTGTCGGGTGGCAGGCACTTCACGGCGTTGGTAATACGACAGTCCTCCAGCACCAGGCCGTCATCGGCAGATTCCGAATGCTCCCGCGAACTGAAACCATATTTGTGCAATATCTGGTAAAGCAGGATACCGGCGTGATCGCCCGTGAATGGACGGCCCGTACGGTTCGCACCGTGCATGCCGGGCGCAAGCCCAACGATCAGGAAACGTGCATCAACGTTGCCGAACGGCGGCACCGGGCGACAGTAGTAATCCGGGTAGCGGCCGTTGACGTCATCGAGAAAAGCAGCGAGCCGCGGACACGCACGGCAGTCCCGGTCAAAAACGGCGGCGTCCATTCGTCAGTCTTGCATGTGGCGTACGACCGCCCTGCCGAAGCCTCGCGTGCCGACCAGGCGTGCACCGGGTACGAGTTTCTCGAGCTCTTTCTCAACCTCTTTTTTGTCGTGCGTCTTCGCTTTGCGTTTCGGTGCACGAATCGCTGTGCGCAATCGCGCGAGATCGAACGTCAGCTCGGCATTGGCGATAGCACCGGCAACGCCCTTGATGATCAGGTCAGCCGCCTCGGTCCATCCCATGTAGCGCAGCATCATCTCAGCCGACAAGATCAATGAACCCGGGTTGACCCGGTTTTTGCCGGCAAATCCCGGCGCGGTACCGTGCGTTGCCTCGAAGACACCAATTCCATCGCCAATGTTGCCGCCCGGGGCGATACCGATGCCGCCGACCTGCGCCGCCAATGCATCGGAAATGTAGTCACCGTTCAGATTCAGCGTAGCGATGACGTCGTATTCTTCCGGGCGCAGCAGGATCTGCTGCAGAAAGTTGTCGGCGATGACGTCCTTGATAACGATCTCACGGCCTGTCACCGGGTTCTTGAATGCCAGCCAGGGCCCGCCGTCCTTTTCGGTCGCACCGAATTCTGCGCGCGAAACCTCGTAACCCCATTTGCAAAACGCGCCCTCGGTGTATTTCATGATATTGCCCTTGTGGACCAGCGTCACCGAGCCATAGTCGCGATCAACGCAGTATTGAATGGCCTTTCTGACCAGGCGCTCCGAGCCTTCGCGCGATACCGGTTTGATGCCAATGCCCGAACTTGCCGGGAAGCGGATCTTCGTAACACCCAGCTCTTTTTGCAGGAAATGAATCAGCTTCTGAACTTCCTGTGAGCCGGCCGGGTACTCGATGCCGGCATAGATGTCCTCGGTGTTTTCGCGAAACACGGTCATGTCGACCAGGTCCGATTCCATCATCGGCGTTTGCACGCCCGGAAAATAGCGAATCGGGCGCACGCAGGCGTACAGGTCCAGCTTCTGCCGGATAGCCACGTTGAGTGAACGAATGCCGCCGCCCGTCGGCGTCGCCAGGGGACCCTTGATCGAGACGACAAAGCGCGTCAACGCATCGAGCGTTTCGTCCGGCAGGTAGACGTCGTCGCCGTAGACTTCGGCTGCCCGCTGACCGGCAAAGACCCGCATCCACCGGATCTGCCGCTTGTCGCCGTAGGCCTGTTCGATGGCGGCCTCTGCGACGTTCAGCATAACGGGCGTCACGTCGATTCCGATGCCGTCTCCCTCTATGACAGGAATGATGGGAGTGTCGGGAACGACCAGCGAGTGGTCTGGATTGGCTACAATGGCCTCGCCGTCGGCAGGCACTTCGATGTGGTCGTATTTCATGTCGTTCTCGGCCGGATTTCAGTGGGCGTGCATTGTACAGATCGTCGGGGACGACCAATAGTGCTGATTCTTGTCAACAAGCCCTACCAGGTACTGAGCCAGTTCAGCGATTCCGAGGGACGCGCCACTCTTGCCGATTTCGTCGACGTGCCCGAGGTCTACCCGGCCGGCAGGCTCGACTACGACAGCGAAGGCCTTCTGTTGCTGACCGACGACGGCAAATTGCAGGCACGAATCAGCCAGCCCAGGTCAAAAATCCCCAAGACCTACTGGGCCCAGGTTGAAGGAATAGCGGGCGAGGAACAGTGCAACGAACTGTTGCGCGGCATGCATTTGAAGGACGGCCTGGCGAAAGCCCTGTCAGCGGCGCCATTTGAGCCGCCAGAGGATCTTTGGGGTCGGGATCCGCCTATTCGTTATCGCGCCAGTGTGGCGGATTCCTGGATTGCCGTCACCCTGGCCCAGGGGCGAAATCGCCAGGTCCGGCGCATGACGGCGGCTGTCGGCTTGCCGACACTGCGGCTGATTCGATATTCGATCGGGCCCTGGTCGCTCGATGGCCTGAGCCCCGGTGAGAGCCGCCGGATCTCGAATGAGGAAGCCTGGAAAGCGCTCTAGGTGCGCAGCGGCCGACAACGTCTTCGCGCGCCGGCATTGTCCCCGAATGGGGAGGCGCGCTCCTGCCGGGGCGGCCTGCTACGTGCCGTTCTTGAGCCCCGCGATGCGCATAGCCACTTCCATTGCCTGCTCGTAGTTCAGCCGCGGATCGACCGTCGACTTGTAGGCCCTGGCAAGGTCGCCGTCGGTGAGTCCGCGGGCGCCGCCCGTGCACTCTGTGACATTTTCGCCGGTCAATTCGAGATGGACGCCGCCGAGGTAGCTGCCCATCGATTGATGGACACGGAAAGCGGATTCCAGCTCGGAAATAACGTTGTCAAAGCGTCGCGTTTTGGTGCCGTCCGCCGTGCTCTCGGTGTTGCCGTGCATCGGATCGCAGACCCAAAGCACGGGTGAGCCCGTTTCACGGACAGCCGAAATCAATGCGGGCAGGTGATCGTCAATCGCCTTCGCACCGAAGCGATGGATCAACGTAAGACGACCAGGCTCGTTGTGCGGATTCAGAGTGCGCACCAGGTCCAGGGAAAATGCGTCGTCAGGTTGTACCAGCGTTCGCGGCGGTCCAGGTAGCGCGTCTGGGCCTGTTCGTAATGCAGGTGCAGGCCCTCGTGCGCCGCGTAAATATCGGCGCGCTGGGTGTTGTGGAACTGCCGTCCCGATACGGTTTCTAGGAAATCGAGCGAGTCGGAAATCGATGAGACGATCGCATGGTATTCATCGGCCGCCGACGAATGACCGACCCAACCCAGGTCCCAGTACTCGGGATGGTGCAAGTCGGCAAACCCGCCATCAACCAAGGAACGCACGAAATTCAGTGTTAGCGCCGCTCTTTCATAGCCCCGCAGAATCATCTGCGGGTCGGGAATGCGATCGTCGGGCGTGAAGCCGCTGCGATTAACGAGGTCACCGCGGAAGCTCGGCAAGGTTTGGCCCTCGCGTGTCTCGGTATCTGCCGAACGCGGCTTCGCGTACTGACCTGCCATGCGACCGACGCGCACGACCGGTTTCTTGAGGCCGTAGATCATGACGAGACTCATCTGCAGCAGGATCTTCAGCTTGTCGACAATGTTCTCGGAGGTACACTCGTCGAAGGTCTCGGCGCAGTCGCCGCCCTGCAGGACAAAGGCCTCACCGCGCTGGGCCGTCGCAATAAGATCCTTCAGCGCGTCGACCTCCCAGGAGGTCGTGATCGGCGGCAGCCGGCTCAACTCGGCGACAACGCGCTCCAGCTCGGCTTTGTCGGGATACGCAGCCTGTTGGGACGCGTCGAAGCTCTGCCAGCTTGCGGGATGCCATTCGTTTTTCGGTACGGTTCTGCTCACGGTCGTTGCTTGTCTCTGGCGGCGGGCGCATGAACTTCGGCGCCTGCAAAGCGCGGACTATGCCATGCCGCACTGCGGGGCTCAAAAGTTTCTCATGTAATCAACGATTTAGGAATCGTTTCTTCACTGCTTTTTTAAGTGCCGCGCGCAGCCTGGCAAGGGCTCTGTTTTTCCAGCATTTTTCTCGATGACAAACATCGCACGGGGTGTGGCAAGGGCACCATGAGATTGGCACAATGCGCGCCCAGCGGAGAACAAACTATGCAATCAATACTCAAACAACTCGGACTCGACGCCGTAAACGACGGCACCTGGTTGGGTGCCGAGTCCAGTGCCGACATGTCGGCGGCCATTATCGAATCCGTCAATCCGGCAACTGACGAACTCATCGCGAGCGTGCGATCCACGTCGAAAGCGGAATATGAAAAAGTCATCGCCAAAGCTCAGGAGTCTTTTCTCACCTGGCGCGCTGTGCCTGCCCCGGTTCGTGGTGAGGCCGTACGTCACATTGCGAACGCGCTTCGCAAGCACAAAGACGCGCTTGGCAGCCTGGTCGTACTATGCACTCGGAACGCCCACAGCACCGCATGTACGAACAATGGCATCCACTCGGCCTGGTCGGCACGATTTCGGCATTCAATTTCCCAGTCGCTGTCTACGCCTGGAACGCCTGTATTGCCGCCATCTGCGGAAACGTCAACGTCTGGAAGCCGTCATCGAATACACCGCTGTGTGGTGTAGCCGTGCACAAAATCATCAACGAGGCACTCGAAGGGATGGACCTGCCACCCGTGTTCTTCCTGATCAACGGCGGTACGGATTCGCATGACCTCGCTGAACGATTTGTTGACGACAAACGAGTCAACCTGATTTCGTTTACGGGCTCTACGTGGGTTGGCCGCGGCGTTGGCGAGCGACTCGCGAATCGCCTGGGCAAGTGCCTGCTCGAACTGGGCGGCAACAATGCGATCATCGTGGATGAATATGCCAATCTTGACCTTGCCATTCCGTCGATCGTCTTCGGTGCGGTCGGCACAGCCGGGCAACGTTGTACATCGACACGTCGCGTAATCGCGCATCGCTCGCGCTTTGACGAAGTGAAAAGTACGTTGGTCAAAGCCTACGGCCAGGTTCGTATCGGAGATCCACTCGATCCCGACACACTGATGGGCCCACTGATCAATGATGCAGCGGTGAGGACTGTTGAAGCGGCGTGCGAAGCGGTCCGTGACGCCGGTGGCGAAATCCTTTGTGGTGGTGAGCGCATCGATGGACCAGGCAACTTCATTACACCTGCAATCGCGGTGGTTCAGAACGACTGGGAGATTGTGCAACATGAGACCTTCGGCCCGATCCTGTACCTGATACCGTTCGACACGCTCGACGATGCGATCGCGATGCAGAACGGCGTCGTTCAGGGGCTGTCATCCGCGATCTTCACCGACAACCTGCAAAACGCGGAGTACTTCCTGTCGAGCGGCGGATCCGACTGCGGCATCGCCAACGTCAATATCGGCACCTCCGGCGCCGAGATTGGCGGTGCATTCGGCGGTGAGAAAGAGACCGGTGGCGGCCGTGAAGCAGGCAGCGACGCGTGGAAAGCGTACATGCGCCGCCAGACCAACACGATTAACTGGGGCCGGGACCTGCCGTTCCTGCCGTTGGCACAGGGTATTAATTTCGACCTGTAGGAGCGGGCCTTGGCCGCTCCTACGTTATTCTCTCGAAGCGGTTCTCCGCGCGGTTCTTACGCACAGCGCCGGCTTCGAAAACCTGACCGCTCATCGCGATATACACGCCGGGCTTGGCAACCTGCACCGTTGCAACCGCCATGCCGATATTGAAAACGGCATCGGTCGTTTTGAATCGCGCGGGCGTCAGGGCGCCCGTCAGGACGATCGTCTTATTCTTCAAATCGCGCAACGCCTCGGCCGTCTCCGGCATCGTATCCGTGCCGTGTGTGATGACGAAAAAGCTCGCGTGGTCCTTCTCGATGAAGTCGCGCAGCTTGCCGCGATCGGCGTCGTCGATCTCGAGACTGTCCTTGTGCATCAACGCCACAGCCTCAAAATCGAAGTCAATACGTCCCTCGGCGAGGATATGCTGCACCTGCGATTCCCCGACCTCGAACTGGCTGAGGTCGTCAAAGTAGATTTTGTCGATAGTCCCGCCGGTGGTTATGAAT
>CAMYLB010000132.1 GCA_947259145.1 uncultured Woeseiaceae bacterium | reverse complement strand
TCCCCTATTTGGTCTTGCTCCGGGCGGGGTTTACCGTGCCGCGAACTGTTGCCAGTCGCGCGGTGCGCTCTTACCGCACCTTTTCACCCTTACCGACCCTAAGGCCGGCGGTATATTTTCTGTGGCACTTTCCATGGGCTCACGCCCCCCAGGCGTTACCTGGCGCCCTGTCCGAAGGAGCCCGGACTTTCCTCTGCATCGCTGCAGCGGTTGTCTGGCCGACTCCGGCTTTCTCGGTCGCGGATTCTACTCCATTTACAGCTCTACTGGGTCATCGAATAGAAGTTCGTTTCATGAGAAGCTGTCGCCGATCGCGATTTGATTGTCGGTATTCGCCACACGAGCCGCAGTTTTTCGCGATGGCGAATGGTAGGGTCTCGATCGTTTATGGTAATTGGGGCTACATCAATTCGATCTGTGCCTGATTCATACGAATGACAACTGCACCCTCAACTATTTCATATCGCGCTGACATACAGGGTCTTCGCGCCGTTGCGATTGCGCTCGTACTATTGGCACACGCACACGTACCCGGCTTTGCGGGAGGATACATTGGTGTTGATGTGTTCTTTGTCCTTTCCGGCTACCTGATCACAAGTCTGCTGGTACGCGAACACACGTCCACCGGTGGAATCCGCTATGTGAGGTTTCTTGCTCGACGATTGAAGCGGTTGCTGCCTGCGCTGCTCATGATGCTAATTTTGGTTCTTGTCGCAGCCTCGTTGTTGCTTTCCGCATATGAAACACGAATCCAAAGCGGTTCATTCCTGTTCTCCGCAACCTGGACTAGCAATATATTTTTTGCGTTTGTAGATCGAGATTATTTTTCGGCGCTGCAGTCTAAGGACTTGTTTCTTCACACATGGTCTCTCGGCATTGAGGAACAGTTTTATCTCGTATGGCCTTGGCTGGTGTCAGTCACTTTCTTGCTGATGACAGGCGAGGCAGGCGTGAATCGCGATCGCAACGTGTTGCTCGGCGTATTCGCAGTAGTCTTCGCGGGTAGCTTGCTGCTGTGCCTTTACTGGTCCAAAACCCAACCGCTTCTAGCGTTTTATATGATGCCATCAAGGGGATGGCAATTCGCGCTCGGCGCGGCAGTTTTCGTGTGGTTCCAGGATACTGGACGCGAACAGCAAGCTGCGACCGGAGGCAGAACTTCGCTATTGGCCGGTTTGCCGATCGGGATTACGGGACTGTTGTTAATTGTCGGTAGCGCCGTACTACTAAAACCCAACCTTGCTTACCCAGGCTATTTCGCGCTGTTTCCGTCGCTCGGGGCGGCGATGGTAATCGCCGCAGGAATTAGATCTCAGAAGGGCGTGAGCGGTGTCATGGCGCACCGGTATTTTGTTTGGTTGGGCGACCTCTCTTACTCGTTGTATTTGTGGCATTGGCCAGTATTCATATTTGGCAACTCATTCGGACTGGCCAGCACCCCGGTCGAAATCGCGTCACTAGTCGGTATCTCCGTTCTTCTCGCAATACTGAGTTACAAGCTCATCGAGCTTCCGTTCTGGAAAGGACAATTCAGCAGTGCCAAGCCTGCTCGAACAATTCTTATTTCGGCATTGGCAATGGTAGCCGTGGTTGGTGCTTCCGAAAGCCTGAAGCGCAACTTTTACGGGATATCGGCGAAGATTATGACTGCAGATAGCTATGATCCGAGGGTGGATGCCTCGATGGCGATATACAAAGTAGGACGCAATTGCGACATGGGGCATTTCAATGCTCACGTGATCCCATGCGGGATCGGTGCACCTGATGGAGAGTCACTGGCAGTATTGTTTGGTGATAGCATTGGCGCCCAGTGGTCCACGCTTGTTTCCGGCATTTTTTCTGCGCCTGACTGGCAGGTCATTGTTCTGACAAAGTCGGCATGTGCGATAGTTGATGAAACCTACTATTACGATAAGGTTGGAGCGGATTATGAAATTTGCGCCCAGTGGCGCAAGTCTGCCATCGAGTATATCGGTGACATTAAGCCTGATGTCGTCATTGTAGGTAGCGCCGCTAATTACGATTTCTCAGAATCCCAGTGGGTCGATGGGACCTCCCGTGTGCTGTCCAAATTGACCGCGGCTGCAGACAATGTCGTCATCATACCTGGCACTCCAGAGCTTTCCTTCGATGGCCCAAGTTGTCTTGAAGAGCCTTACCGGTTTTCCTTTCGACTACGGGACAGCAGACGCGAGTGTGAAGAAGCGATGTCCAACTCTCGAAGCGACGAGGTTTTGGCGTATCTTCAACGTTCGGCGGATGGCTTTCCAAACGCGCATGTGCTCGATATGAGCGATTTGGTGTGTCCTGATCGACGATGCGCCGCTCGTAGAGAAGACGGCGTTACCGTTTTCCGGGACGAGCAACATCTAACGATGTCTTTCGTAAATTCCCAAATACCGGCTGCCCGTGGACGTCTGATGTCGATGGGCATCAAAACTCAGACGATACAGTCCCCGATGGATTCCTTAAGTCCCGATTAGAATTCCTGGTAGCCCCGGCTCGGGGCGGTACCGGGAGCGGCTTTAGCCGCGAATCTTCAGAATACGGTCATAGAGCGCATTGCGTTTCAGACCCGTCGCTTTGGCCGCGACTTTTGCCGCGTCTTTGGCAGAAAGGCGATCGGCGAGCGCTTCCAGCAAGCGGTCAATTTCGAGCGATGACTCCGCAACCTCCTCACTGCCGGCGACCACA
The DNA here is from genome assembly GCA_947259145.1 of uncultured Woeseiaceae bacterium. Lineage (GTDB taxonomy): Bacteria > Pseudomonadota > Gammaproteobacteria > Steroidobacterales > Woeseiaceae > UBA1847. The sequence continues at coordinate 5,014 of CAMYLB010000132.1, read as the reverse complement.
ATGACGAATTCGCCCTTGCCGACAATGGACCCGTCGGCGATTTTGTCCCGCAGGGAACCGAGCGAGTCCTGGACACACTCTTCATGCATTTTGGTGAGTTCGCGCCCGATAAACGCAGTCCTTTCGTCACCGAAGACATCGCACAGGTCGGCCAACACATCGGCAATACGATGCACGGACTCATAAAAGACCAGCGTCCGGGTTTCACGGCCGAGCGTCTCCAATGCGTTGAGTCGCGCTGCTTTTTTCGCCGGCAGAAACCCTTCGAAACAAAACCGGTCCGTCGGCAACCCGGCCGCCGAAAGCGCTGCCGTAACAGCCGACGGTCCCGGTATCGGTGATACCACGATGTCGTTGGCATGCGCTGCCTGCACGAGACGGTAGCCCGGATCGCTGACCAGGGGTGTGCCCGCATCGCTCACAAGCGCGATAGATTGTCCTGACTCGAGCGCCGCGATGAGCTTTGGCACAACCTGTTGTTCATTGTGATCGTGCAGTGCCAAAAGCCGTATTTTGACCCCAATATGCGATAGTAATCGCCCGGTGTGGCGGGTATCCTCAGCTGCAACAAGGTCCACTTCAGCGAGCGTCTGGCGCGCTCGTGGTGTCAGATCTTCTAAATTGCCGATGGGCGTCGCAACGATGAACAGTTTGCCGCTCATTTGGCGCACTACCTTTTCCGGTTACATGAATATGATGAGAACTCTCCGACATCCTGCCCGCGATGCACGTGCACTGGCAAGCACCATCATTCTGCTGGTCGCAACGTTGATACTGGCGGGCTGCGAAACCACAGGTATCGGCGGTTTGACGGGCGGCGGCGAAGGGCGTGCCGAACGGCTTTCCAGGAATGGCGAACATGCCGAAGCCGCCAGCGCCTACATCGGCCTTGCGAGCGACGCGATCGGCGTGGAGCGGGACCGCCTGACGCTTTTGGCTGTCGAGCAATGGCTCGATGCTGGCGACGTGGCGCGGGCCAGGAATGCATTGGGCAGCGTGCCACGACCGGACTCCGGCAGCCTGCTGGCCATCTGGAACACAAACTCAGCCGCGTTATCGCTGTATGCGGGCGCGGCCGACGACGCGCTGGCCCTGTTGGAGCCGATGAGTCGCGAATCGCTATCGGAGCGAGACAGGCTCAGAGTCGAGGCACTTCGCGCCGACGCCTGGATCCAAAAGCAGGATCCGGCGCGCGCCGTGCAGTTGATGACGCAGCGCGAGACCTGGATCAATGACCGCCGCGGCATCGAGCAAAACCGCGCGCGGCTTTGGCAAGGCTTGCGCGTCAGTAGCCCGCAGGTCTTGCGTCGCGCCGCCGATACTGCAACGGACCCTGTCGTTCGTGGCTGGCTCTCTATTGGCGCGCTTTCGGCTGCCACGGGTCAGCAGGGTGTTGGCTGGAGTAACGGTGTACTGCGCTGGATGGCGGCCAACGCCGACCATCCGGCAATTATGGTGCTTGGCGATATCGAGCTGTCGGAAAACCTGCTGCTCGAATACCCCCGGCAAATAGCATTGCTGCTGCCGCTGTCCGGGAGAGCGGCGAGTGCGGGTAAAGCCGTGCAGAACGGATTCCTCGGAGCGTATTTTGCCACTGCCGCCGGACTCGATGACCGGCAGAACGTTCGCATCTACGATGTCAGCGCCGAAGGCGGTGCCAGCGCGGCTTATGCCGTTGCCGTCGCCGACGGCGCTGAGTTTGTGGTCGGACCATTGCTCAAGAATAGTGTCGTACAACTGGCCAACGACATTCTCGTCCCCGTCCCTGTCCTGACACTCAACTATCTGCCTGACGACATGCTTGCGCCGCCGGGCCTGTATCAGTTTGCTCTCGCTCCCGAAGACGAGGCGGCGTCTGCTGCCACGCGCGCGCTCGACGACGGCTACACACGTGCCGTGGCGCTTGTACCGAATAACGATTGGGGTCGCCGCGTCCTCACGAGTTTCTCGACCGAACTTGAAGGTCTCGGCGGTACGTTGCTGGACTACCGCAGTTATACGCCAGGCGATCAGGATTTCTCGAATACAATCGAAAACCTGATGGGCCTTACCGGCAGTGTGAGTCGCTACCAGCGTATGCGCGCAAATATTGGCGCTGGGCTGCAGTTTGATCCGCGCCGACGTCAGGATACAGAATTTATTTTTCTCGCAAGCGACGCACCGGCCGGCCGTTTGCTAAAGGCGCAGCTGAAATTTCATTACTCTGGTGACCTGCCCGTCTATTCAACTTCAGCCGTTTACTCGCTGGACGGTCGCTCGAATTCTGACCTCAACGGCATCATGTTTGCCGACACACCCTGGGTCATCGACCCACAGCCCTGGATCGCCGAGTTGCCCCGGGAGTTTGCAGAGTATTGGCCTGGCGAACGCCGTCTCGCTCGCCTGCACGCCATGGGCTACGACGCGTACAACCTGATCGCTGCACTGTACGCATCCCGCGGCGGGCCCATGGTGGAACTCGATGGTGCGACCGGGATGCTGTTTCTGGATACAAGTGGACGCGTTCATCGGCGCCTCGCGTGGGCTCAATTTCAACAAGGCAAGGTCGTTGCATTGCCGAGGACGGACTCGGAAGGCGGCCCTATTCAGGACATCAGCGTCGAGGGTGAGGCGATCACGCCCGACGTTGCGGACGAAGCGCCATGGGACTTGCTGCCAGAGGACTTGTAGGCGACCGGGCAGAGCAACAAGCGCTGCGTTTCCTTATCCGCGAGGGGCTGAGACCTGTCACACGGAACTTCAGAAGCCGTGGCGGTGAGATCGACCTGATCATGCTGCACGGCGACTGCCTGACGTTTGTCGAAGTGCGTTATCGAAAGTCGACGCGGTTCTCGGCCCCGGCCCTGACGGTCGACCGTCACAAGCAACGGAAAATCGTGCGTACGGCCGCTCTGTTTCTCGCCGCCAAGCCGCAGTATGCCCGCCTTGCGTCGCGCTTCGACGTTGTTGCAGTCACTGGCGGTGTGGACAGCACGATCGAGTGGCTTCAGGACGCATTCCGACCTGTTAACTCAACCCTGTGATTCGCAGCCCTGCCGTGAACGGCGAGCACCCGCAGTACCGGGTGCCGCGACAGCTGATAGAATTCCTTCGAGACCCACCCAGCCGGAGTAGCCATGGACCCTGTCATGCGAGTTCGCGATCATTTCGCGGAGAGCATTGCGACGAAGCAAGTTGCGGCCGAGCAGCTCGCCGAGAGTATTGTGGCTGCAGGCCGCCTGATGAGCGATGCATTGCTCGACGACGGCAAGATCCTGAGCTGTGGCAATGGCGGTTCCGCCGCGGATTCGCAGCATTTTTCATCGGAACTTCTGAACCGCTTCGAGATGGAGCGCCCGGGCTTGCCTGCGATAGCGCTTACCACAGACACATCGACACTGACCTCGATAAGTAACGACTACGCCTTTGAGGAGATCTTCAGTAAGCAGGTCCGGGCACTCGGCAGAACGCAGGACGTTTTGCTGGGCATTTCGACCTCGGGCAATTCAGAGAACGTGATTCGCGCGATTGCCGCCGCACACGAGCGTGGCATGAACGTCGTGGCACTAACAGGTCGTGATGGTGGCCGAATGGCCGAAGTTTTCGCAGAGGGCGACGTCGAAATACGGGTTCCAGCGACCCGGACAGCGCGCATCCAGGAAGTACACCTCGTTGTCATCCACTGCTTGTGCGATCTAATTGATGCAGCGCTGCTGGGCGCAGATTAGTAGCCTGATGCCAGTCAAGGCCAGCCCTGCTGACAATCTGTCGCCGTCATGGACTGAACCTACTTGACGATGGTGAGGTGCGGACGCGAGCGCGTCTCGTCAATCTCCGGCCTTGTTGCCGGCGGCGTTACCGCCTCGGCGTCGTGGGAGAAGATCATGCCTTGGCCGGTCTCTCGGGCATAAATACCGAGGACGGAGCGCATCGGCACCCAAACGTCGAATGGCACACCACCGAAGCGTGCTCGAAAACTGACCGCCTCATTTGACATATCAAGGTTGTGCGCAGCCGACTCGCTGATATTCAGAATAATCTTGCCATCTTTAATGTGTTCGACCGGCACACTGACGCCGTCAAAAGAAGCGTCGACAACGATGTGTGGCGTGTGGCTGTTATCACCCATCCACTCGTGCATCGCGCGGATGAGATAGGGTCTCTTCGATCGGCTAGGCTTATTCACGGCTCTTGTTCTTAAAACGGCGCTTGATGGCGATAGCTTACCATCTATTCGGCGCGGCGCTTGAGACTAAACATAAGCTGCCTGATCAGCCACGATCGGTGGCCCCCTATAAGCGCATTTCCTGTTCGAGTTCGGTAAGGCTTTGCTGGAACGACCGTCGTGCAAATACCCTGTCCATGTACGCCTCGATCGGTTCCGCGTCGGCTCCAAGATCAATACCATAATCCGGCAGGCGCCAAAGCAGGGGTGCGATCGTGCAATCCACAAGCGAAAAATCCTCGCTCAGGAAATACGGCCGCGCCCCGAACAATTCTTTGCTCTGAAGGATGCTCTCGCGCAGCAGCTTGCGGGACTTGGTGCCAAGTTTTCCATCGCCGGTCGATTCGGCCTCTTCAGCTATCGAGTACCAGTCGGTTTCGATACGAAACAGCGCCAGCCGGAACTGCGCGCGTGTCACGGGATCGACCGGCATCAGCGGGGGATGAGGAAAGCGCTCATCGAGATACTCGATGATGACCCGCGAGTCATACAGCGTCAGGTCCCGGTCCACGAGCGTAGGAACCGTGTGGTAAGGATTGAGATCCATCAGGTCTTCCGGCAATTCAGGGCCGGGGATATTCGTGATCTCGATATTGATGTTCTTCTCCGCAAGAACAAGTCGTGCGCGATGACTATGAATATCCGTCGGTCGCGAGAACAGTGTCATCACAGAGCGTCTGTTGGCTACAACGGCCATTATTTAACGTCCTTCCATATTTGTTTTTTGAGCATCGAGGCGAGGATGTAGAAAAAGATCAGGAACATCAGCACCCATACACCGAGCTTACGGCGATCGGATCGAATCGGTTC
>CAMYLB010000131.1 GCA_947259145.1 uncultured Woeseiaceae bacterium | reverse complement strand
GCCTATCCTTACCAGACGACGAATCCGAAAATATTTGCGGGCGGCGATATGGTGCGTGGCTCCGACCTGGTCGTCACGGCAGTACACGAAGGTCGCGAAGCTGCCAAGGGCATCGCGCGCTACCTAGAGGTTTGAAGCGGCGGCTTGAATAGACCCCGCACTCGGCGGGGTTTCTTATTCTCGCCTGTGGCCTATTCGGAGGCCGCTATCTGAGCCGACAGCGCGCCGGAATCAAAAATAACCAGCTCATTGAAAATCTTGCCGTCCCTGAACTGGTATAGCGAAATGCCCGAGAGGTCGACGGGACTACCCGTCACCGGCTGGGCGCCCTCGCCCATGTAGGTCCCTGTCACAGTCCATTTGACGAATACGCCGGCAGGTCCGGCGGCCGCGCCGTCGTTCGTGATATTGAAGTCGGGATACATGGAATGAACCTCACTGATAAATGCTTTCAACTCGTCCAGGCTATCCGCATTCTGATCGGGCGCCCGGCGCACGTAGTCGCTCACGGCGATTGCGTCGAGCCTGTCGAGCTCATTGGTGTCCCAGACTTCGATCAAGGTGTTGACGGCATCGAGCTTCTGGCTCTCAGCTTCAGCGGCGGCGCGCATGGCGCTGACAGCCGGGTCTTCCTTTACTTCAGGCGCGCAGGCGGCAATTGCTGCCAGAGCGACCGCAAGTGCCGCGATTCTTTTTGAGAAATGCATGATTTACCCCTTGTTGCTGTTGCTGTTGCTGTTGTTGTTGTTTTTGATTCGGATCGCACTGCCGGCCAAACTCGACCCAAAGCAGGCGTTACGAGATCGACGGCATGATCGCACATCTTCGCGTTTGCTTGAACAAATCAGATCGCCGGGCACGGGAGAGGTAATTGCCGGCCAATCCGCGGAAGGCCTTGGCCCGATCCGGAGCTGATCGTCGACCCTAGAGTTCGCTCTGGGTTAGTCCACCTCTCAAAACGACGACCTGAAAATCCTTCTGTTTCAGTACGAAGGCCGCTGCTGAACTGCGCCGGCCGGTATCACAACAGACTACGTACTGTTTTCCGGGGTCCAGCATATTGAGCTTATGGCGAAAGACGTAAAGCGGAATATTCACGGCGCCGTCCTTGTGGAAGACCTTGAATTCACTCGGCAGGCGGACGTCGAGCCATTGACCACCGCCGGCAACGAGCCTGTCCGCTTCGTCCTGGTCGACCCACTCGAGCATCGGCTCTTTTAGAAGCGCCTGAAAGTCGTCTTTGCCCAAACGCATCAGGGAGCCGTCCGTCTGCATTCTGACCGTCGCGTTGCACTTCGCCTCTGACAGCAATGCTTCGTCACCGAATGTGTCGCCGACAGTCAGCTCAGCCAGGTCGATGCCCGCGTCACTCAGAGGCGTCTCTCGCGTCACCATGCAGCGGCCATCACTAATGACATAGAAATAGTCGCCTTCGTTGCCCTGCTGGATAACGACATCTCCCGCTTTATAGTTAACCTGCTGCAGGCGCATGAAGATCGACTGAATATTCGCCGGCGGTATTCTCTGGAAAGCTTTGATATGAAGAAAGGCGGCCATCCAGTTTCCGGTCTCATTGACTTGTTGGGTGCTGAAATCACCAACTTCATAGATACCGGTTTGATCCCAGGTCAGCGTCACATCCAGAAGCTCACCATCTATACTGATGTACTCAACGTCTCCTGCCGCTACGGCAGTCTGATGGCGTGGCAGCATTGGGGCGATCGGGTTAAGTGCTTCATCCGTGCCACCGGCGATGGTCTGAACAACTTTGTCGCCTTCCGTGAGTGCTATCTTCCCGGACAGCACATAGACCGAGCGCTTATCGGTATCGCCTTTCTTGAACAGAGTCTGGCCGCGTTTCGCTTCCAGCAGTTCAGTCTTATCGAGAATAGCGCGGAGGTTAACCTTCTTCAGCCCGTTCAGTGGGGAGAGGCTCTTGAGCTGAGCAATGTTGAGTCTAGTGGCCATAGAGTGCGGGGGTGTCCTGTCCCGGACGAGTTCCAGTCCGGGTTGCGTTGGAGTTTATCATGGAGTGAATATCTGCATTTGGTCGTTAGCCGCCGCTCAGATGATAAAATATTGAACGCCGGTTACTGACCCGAAGCGGACATCGCGATGAAAACAACAGGTTTCAATAAGTTCTTTGGCAGCGGCCCGGTTGGATTCGTGGTTAGCCTGTTGCTGCTCTTCATTGCCCGATGGTTAAACCTGCGGATCGATCTTCCTCCCCTCTCGAACAACGAGTTCCTCCTGAAAACGATATTTCTTGTTTCGGGTCTGGTGACATTGGTCATCATTGTCTGGAGTTTGAAATCCTTACCCGTGGAGAAACGAGGCAATGAGCTTTGTACGACCGGGGCCTTCAAGTATGTCCGCCATCCCCTCTATGCTGCATTTTTGACAGTATTCAGCTTCGGGTTGGCCATTTACCTGAACGGCTATATTTACATCTTATGGGCTGTGCTTTTGCATCCGATATGGGCCTACCTCGTAAGGCCTGAAGAAAAACTGATGATTGATATTTTTGGCGAGGCGTATCTTGAGTATGAGAAAAAAACCGGACGCTTCGTGCCCAGACTGACAACAAAGAAGCGGCGCTAAGCCTGTTTTCGATCATTTTTCACGTTTTTCCAGGTTTATTCCTCCGAGCAATCCGGATTATCGTCGGCACTGATCGTGCGCATTTGCAACGTACCGTAGACTGAGTCTGACCATTGATATTCGTCCGTGGTTCGGGACGAGTAACAGTTGCTGGACTCGGTATACCACCGGGATGAGATGATGATTTTGTCCTCACCCGCGAAGACTACTTCGCTTGCAGTCTCCGGACTCACAACACCCAAATAACGAAATTGATGACGGTCCGACTCGTTCATAGAGTCACTTCGATCAAACGCAAAGCCGAAAAAAACATTATTGAAGGACGTCCCGTGTTGGAAATCGGCACTGATAACCAGCACACCTTTGTCTCGGCGAGTCTCCCAGGCATGAGTACCTCTTGTAAAACGAAGGGTCCCACCGTTGCCGGCTGCAAGCGTGTTGCCGTCAAGCACACCAAAGTCGTCGGGAATCGCTGCCTCTGTCATGGCCTTCGCCAGCGACGTGTCAAACAATCCATTGAAAAACGTGAGCAACTGTTTTTCCCGGTTGGCCGTTTTTTCGATCGGCGTGGCATTTCGAATTACGCTGGTGGCCTTGGTCTTGATCGTGCTTGCGCTTGCGGCCGGCTCCGCAGCCGGTAGGACTTTTGCTTCTAGTGCGGGCTCAGCTTCACCCAATACTTCAGCTTCAGCTACGGGTTGAGCATCGACTACGGGCGCCGCGTCGGCTTCGACATCCGCTGGCCGTTCACACTCCTCGACGTCGAGGGTCCTACAGAAAAATCCCGCATTGACAAGATTTTTTACGAGAGCTTCGGCGCGGGGCCGACAGTAATCGCGGTTATTCCTGGCGCGCCAGAGAGTCTCGGTTGCCCCGTCTTTCGTATAGTTCCCGCGGCATACATGTGTGCCATCTGGCGGCAGCTCCTCATCCCGGCAATTCTCGGGCGACCTGTATTCATACAGTGTGATTGTCCTGTCAGGGGGAGCTTCGGTTTCTGACCCCGGATCCAAAACTGCGATTGTGCATTGCCAGACCTTAACGGGCCGCAGCTCTGCGCTTGCGGGCACGGAAACAAAAAACACCAGTAGGAGCAAGGGAAAACCGGGCGCGCAGCAGTGTCGTGTTGCCATATTTTTTCCTCTTTATCCTTTCGTCTGCATCGGTAACACCACCCGGAACATGACGCCTCCGTCGACGTTGTCGGCGTCGATGCGGCCGCCATGTCCGGCGGCGATCAGGCGGGCGACATACAGGCCCAAACCAAGATGACGGGTGTTGTCACCAGATCGCATGGAAACCATCGAATCGAACATCTGCGTACGCATTCGCTCCGGCAGCGGTGGTCCTGGATTCGTGACAGATAACTCGAGCTCATCTTGCCTTGCGAGCAGTCGAATTGTAATCGTGTCGCCCTTGTTACTAAAGTCAACCGCATTATCAATCAGTTTGTCGAGCATCTGGATAAGCAATTCGGGCGATCCGCTCGTGTTCAGACTTGTCAGGTCGCAGTCGATTTCGAACAACCGCTCTTTGTAAACATCACGATAAGCCGTGACAGTCGAGTCGAGGGCTTTCCGAAAATCGAACCACTCAGGTTCGACATTAGCCATTAATTCTTCGACTCGGTTGGCTTCGCTCATGGCGCTCAGGATGCGCCGCAACCGGTCGGCGCCATCTCTTGCGCGTGCCGTGTAACCGATGCCGGCTTCGTTGAGCGGTTCGTGTTCGAGGTTTTCGAGGGACGAAGTGACGATAGCCAGAGGGGTACGCAGCTCATGCGAAAGCTTGGACGCCAGTGATTTGAGATACTCGTTGTAGTCGCCGAGCTGTTGCAACACGCTTGAGAAGCTGCGAGAGAGATCACCGATCTCATCGCTCGCAAGCGCACTGGGCAAAGACGATTGCAGCGCCTCGTTCTCGAGAGCTGCCTCGGCCGCGACGGACAGGTGACGAATACGGCGTGACAGCCAGGTGGCGTATCCCAGTAGTGTACCGGCGACCAGCAATGTTGCGATCAAAGTGACGTTAATAAGGCGAGCAAGCCCCTCGTTCGTCAGGCTTAGTATGGCGTCGGTGTCTTGTTGCAGTACGACCGCGCCCAGTGTGTCGATACCCGATTTGATAGGGGCGGCGACCGCGACGATGGCCTTGCCGCTCTTGTCGCTGCGAAACCAGCTTGCCATTTCGCGGCCCTGTAGCGCCGCGGCAACGTAGCTTTGCTGTTCGCGTCCGAGCGGGTCGGGTTCTGCGAACACAGCCTCTTTGCCGGACTCAACCAGCAGGTCGTAGAGCCGACGGGCAAAGCCGGGGCGTGCTTTTGCAGCGGAGTCTTCGCTCAATTCACCCGCAGCCGCGATCCGCCAGCCGCTGGCATCGGTAATCAGGAGCCGCATGCCCGGCTGCACGAGCCTGGCGGCTATCGCGTCGACGTCGGGAGACAGGCGCGCCGTCGGACCGGGCGTAGGCCCCGAAAAGCTGCTGCTGCGCGTGCCTGGGCGGGTCGCGTCGTCGGTGTTGTTGACCACGAGGCCCAAATGCGTTCCCAGGTGTGCTGCGGGAATGCCTGCTTCCAGCCGATATCCGCCCGGAATGTCCTGCCAGTGCGCCGTGATGGCGGGTTCCGGTGCAATGCCGTTCGCGTTCTGTTTGTAGCTCAGAATCTTACCCGGTGCTTCCGCGGCGAAAGCGATCGTCTCCTGCAGGTAGGGCGGATTGCTGCTGATCAGGTTGACGCGATCGGCTTGCCGAGACCCATCGTCCAGGACGAGAGACTGTGATGTCGTATAGATGACATTACGGTCGCTGACTTCAACATAGAGGTAGATCGTCTGACCAAATGAGCCAACAGAAAAGAGCACGGGGCCATCCATGCCGCGCATGGACTCGAGCGATTCGGGGCGCAGCGGCCAGTCGTCGAAGTAGCCGTCAATCTTCGGCCGCATTGAGAGTTCGTGTACGTACAGCTGGTCATCCGTGCTAAGCGCAGCATCCTGCCGCGGGAACTCTTCGCGGTATTGCGCCATGGAGTTGGCGAGCGCACGGGCCGTCGCCGCCAGCATTTGCTGCTGCCCTGTCCGCAGTGCGGACTCCGTTTCACGAATGAACTCGCACCCGGCCCAGGGAAGTATCAGCGTCAGAAGGCTGACAAGTAGCAGTTGGCGCCTGAGATTCATCGCCTGGCGCTTGCTAGTCGGACAGCCAGCGGTAGCCCATACCGTAAACTGTTTCGATAGCGTCAAAGCCGGCGTCGATACTCAAGAACTTTCGACGGATGCGTTTCACGTGCGAGGTAATCGTATTGTCGTCGAGTACGGCTTGCGCAGCATCCATCAACTGCTGCCGGTTTTTCACGTGGCCCGGGAATCGAGCGAGCGCGTGTACAAGCCAGAACTCCGTAAGCGTCAGGCCAACGGGCTGTTCCTGCCAGTATATCGTCATACGCTCCGTATCAATAACGAGGTCACCGCGTGTGATGCGGCTTGCGGCGCCTTGCGGTTTCTGCAGGGCGTCGAGTCGCCGGAACAGCGCCGCGATCCGGGCCATGAGGTGCGGCAGGCTGATGTCCTTGGTCAGGTAATCGTCGGCGCCAAGCCGCAGCCCTGATACCGCGTCGAACTCGCTGTCGCGCGCCGTCAGGAAGATGATAGGCAAGTCCGCCGCTCGTGCCCGAAGTTCACGACACAGCTCAAAGCCACCCTCGACATCGTCTTTGAGGTTAATGTCAATGACGACCAGGTCCGGCAGCCGACTCTCAAAAGCGTTAAGGGCCGGTGCGCGCGCCTCAAAAGTATCGACGACATAGCCTTCGCGGCGAAACGCTGCCGCGTAGTTATCCCGAATCGCCGCTTCGTCTTCAACAATTGCTATTCGTTTCGCCACATGGGCCTCCTGCTTCTAGTGGCCACAATTTGCCACATTACGCCGGTGCATTGCCATGTCGTTGTCGGCAGACGGGCGTTTTGCGGGGTTGCAATAGTGAGGACGCCAAAGGGAGGCCGCAATGAAACGAAGCAAAAACAAAATCCACACGTGGACGGCGCGCTTGATCCTGCTGCTGCTGATTGGACCATTCCTGGCATTCGCTAGCGAGCCGACGCCCGGACAGACGCAGTCCGGCAGCCTGCTGTGGAAAACGGAGCAGGGCTATACGACAGCAATGCTCATGAACACTGACGTCGACATGCAAATCAGCGGGCTGGTCGCACGCGTCTCGGTGCGGCAGGAATTTCACAATGAAGGTTCCGAGTGGGTCGAGGGTATCTATGTTTTCCCGCTTCCGGAAAACGCCGCCGTCGACCGTATGCGGCTGCATATCGGTGACCGCTTTATCGAGGCTGAAGTTCAGGAGAAGGAACATGCCAAGAAAACCTATGAACAAGCAAAGCAGGCCGGCAAGAAGGCCAGCCTCGTCCAGCAGCAGCGCCCCAACCTGTTTACAACGTCGGTGGCAAACGTCGCACCCGGTGAACGCGTGGTCGTCGAAATCGAATACCTGGAAGACATTCGCTACGAAAATGGCCGCTTCAGCATTCGATTCCCAATGACCCTGACGCCCCGCTACATCAGCGGGCAGCCGCTGGCAGACAAAGTTGGCAGCGGCTGGGCGCACGATACTGATCGAGTGCCGGACGCATCCCTTGTCACACCGCCCATGGTGGCGGGGTCACCCGGTCACAAGCTGACCCTGACAGCCAGCGTCAATGCGGGCGTGCCACTGGCGACTGTCGTGAGCCGCTATCATCCGGTCAGCGTCGCCGAAGACAACGGCCGCTACCGTGTAACGCTCAGCGCCGCGCAGGTGGCCATGGACCACGACTTTGAGCTGGACTGGCAGCCGGTGCCGTCGGCAGCGCCGAGGGCAATGCTTTTTTCAGAAACGATCGCGGGCCAACCACACCACCTGTTGATGGTCATGCCTCCGGACCAGGACGATGCGCCACCCGTTCTAATGCCTCGCGAGATGATCCTGATCATCGATACGTCGGGCTCGATGCACGGCGTGTCCATTGCAGAAGCGAAACGGGCCGTGGACCTTGCGCTGAAAAGCCTGCAGGCAAACGATCGTTTCAACGTCATCGAGTTCAATTCGTCAACGAGGGCACTTTATC
>CAMYLB010000130.1 GCA_947259145.1 uncultured Woeseiaceae bacterium | reverse complement strand
AGTTTTCAAAATGAACAAGGCATCGAAAGGTTTTACGCTCATCGAGCTGGTGGTCGTAATCACGATACTCGGAATCCTGGCGGCATTCGCCATTCCGCGCTTCGCTAATCTGGAAATCGAGGCACGCAAAGCCGCGGTCCAGGGTCTGGGCGGTAGTGTTCGCAGCGCAGCAACGCTGGCACACAGCTTGTCGTTGGCCCAGGGCAAAGGCTCGACTGAAAGCGTCCTCATGGAAGGCCAGACAATTACCATGGTCGAACGCTATCCCGAGGATGACAGCATAGGGCTTACGCTGGTGGACTTCACTGGCTTTGACAACTCGGCTGATGCAAACGTGTTCATCAAAACAGGTGCCAATACCCCGGCTACCTGCAGAGTGACCTATGACGAGCCGACGGGTGCGAACCTGCCGCCAACAATCGTCGTTCTTGATGCCGGTTGCTGAATGCTCGACATGTATTGAAAGCTCCTGAGAAAAGCGCCCTTCGCGGGCGCCTTTTTCTATTTCGATTTTCCTGAGAATAGGACGACTGACATGAACACAATGAATCGCAGCGGGCAGCACGGTTTTACGCTGATCGAACTGGTGGTCGTCATTACGATCCTCGGTATCCTGGCGGCATTCGCGATCCCGCGTTTTGCATCCCTCGAGACCGAGGCACGCATCGCCGCGATTCAGGGCCTGGCCGGCAGTGTGCGCAGTTCCGCAGCACTCGCCCACAGCCTGTCGCTGACGCAAAACAGCCCGCCGACGGTCAGCATGGAAGGTAACGTGATCAACATGACGAACGGTTACCCAGTTGCTGCCGACATCGACAACACGCTGGCCGATTACACGGGCTACGCGTTCGCCGAGGCAGCCGGCACGGGCGCATTCACGCGACCCGGGTCCCCCACTCCGGCGGACTGCAGCGTTGAGTACACAACAGCCCTTGCCGATAATGCGCCGCTCATCGTGGTAGATGTGTCGGGGTGCTAGGTGTCGTGCAGTTTCCGTACGCACGCTATCGCGGGTTTCACCACCGTTGAACTCGTCCTTGTTATCGTCATCATCGGGATACTGGGCGCGATAGCGGGACCCCGATTCTTCAATAATTCCACCTTCGACGAGCGCGCCTATTACGACGAGCTCGCAAGCAGCTTCCGCTACGCGCAAAAAGTCGCTGTAGCCAGCGGCTGTCGCGTTCGTGTGAACCTCACAGCAAGCACCTACGAACTCCGTCAGCAAACAGCGCTCGGAGGCCATTGCGACGCGGCAGACCTGTCTTTCCCGTTGCCCGTTTTGTTGCCGCATGGACAAGCCGTGAGCGGTGTCGCCCCTTCCGGAATCACTGCTGCGCCGCCGCTCATCATTGTCTATGACGGAGTCGGCCGGACGAATCTCGCCAGCAACCAGGTTATTACCGTCGGTTCACGGTCGATGGTTATCGAGGCCGAAAGCGGCCTTGTAGTGACGCCATGAATTTCGCCAATTCAAAGCTCTGCACATCCCAAACGGGCGCGACGCTCGTGGAACTCCTGCTGTCTATCGTCATTGTCGCTATCGCTGCAAGCGCCGTGCTTGGCGTCTTGTCGACGACGAATGCCAGCAGCGCGGACCCGATGTTGCGTCACCAGGCCGCGTCGATTGCCGAGGCCTATCTCGAGGAAATTTTGCTCAAATCGTTTGATGACCCGGACGGCGTCGACGGCGAAGTTGCGCGCGTGGATTTCGACGATGTTGACGACTACGACGGGCTGCTCGATGCCGGTGCAAGGGATCAGTTCGGCAATCCGATCGCGGCGCTAAGCGACTACTCGGTGTCCGTCAGCGTCAGCTCCTCGGCCGCGTTACCCGGCGTACCGGCCGCCGATGTCCTGCGCGTCGACATCAACGTCGCGTGGCAGTCCCGGATCGACTTCATCGTCAGCAGCTACCGCACGCGGCTCTGAGATGCATAGACGCAACGCAAAAGGCTTTACCCTGATCGAACTCGTCGTCGTTATGGTGCTAAGCATCATCGTCATTTCGTTCATGGCGATGTTTATTGCCGGACCCGTGCGTGCTTATACGGACCAGGCACGGCGCGCCGAACTCGTTGATCTCGCGGAAGGTGCGCTGCGCCGCGTGGCGCGGGACGTACGCCGGGCATTACCAAACAGCGTGCGTGTCACGGCGTCAGGCTCTGTTGTGGCACTGGAAATGCTGAATACCGTTGACGGCGTGCGCTACCGCGAACAACCGCCGCCGAACGATCCCGACAAACAGCTCGATTTCTCAGCCGCGGACAGTGCGTTCAACAGCATTGGCACATTCACGAGCGTCAGCAAACCCTTTTCCTCGACCGGCCACTACCTGTCGGTCTACAACGTGGGTGTTACCGGTGCCGATGCTTATGAGCTGACCAACGTGATCACCCCGCCCGGCACGCAGATCGATATTGACGCTGATGCGACGCCTGGCGAAGACAACGTCACAATGTCACCGGCCTTTCGTTTCGCCTACGGCTCCCCGGCGCAGCGGATTTTTCTGCTCGACGGCCCGCTCACCTATCTTTGTGATCTGGGCGCCGGCACATTGATGCGATATTCGGGCTACAGCATCGCCGCCCTGCACTCGGATCGAGACAGCGCAGCAGAGCTGACTGCGGCTGGTGCCACAGGCACGCTGGTGTCGGAAAAGGTCGCGACCTGCAATATTGCCTATGCGCCGGGAACGTCTCAGCGAGCCGGCCTCGTTTCACTGCAGCTTGGGATCAGCGATGTCGGCGAGACGATTTCACTGCTGCACCAGGTCCACGTGAACAACGTGCCATAGCGGGGTCGAGGTGAAACGAATGACAGGCCACAACAAACAAACGGGTTTCTCGCTCGTTCCGGCGTTGTTCCTGCTGGTCGTCCTCGCTGCACTGGGTGCTGTCGCTGTGCGCCTGAGCGCGGTAGAACATCAGACAACAGTACTCGCCTTGCAAAGTTCGCGCGCTTACGCCGCGGCCCAGGCCGGCATCGAGTGGTCGGCCTACCAGGCACTCGTCAACGGCAGCTGCGCGAATTCGGGCGTCGCGCTGACCGAGGGAGGCCTGACCGGATTCAATGTTGACACGACCTGCAGCAGCACGACGCACTCGGAAGGTTCGGCAACGACTAGCGTTTACGTACTGGAGGCGTTCGCCTACAGCGGAATTTATGGCACGCCCGATTACGTTTCGCGCCGAATCCGCTCGACGGTGACGGACGCGTCATGAGCGAGCGTGCCGTTCAAGACAACGCGCTGCTTATTTGCTGCGCTATTCTGTGCTTGATCGCTTTGTTTTTGGCGCCTGCTGCTTACGGTCAGGGATTTCGCGCCACCATTGCGGATACCTGGCTGGAAGAGGCCTCCGGTGCTGCGAATCACGGCAACGATCAAGACCTTTTGGTCAAAAACAAACCTGCGGAGAGCTTCCGCGCCATCTTTCAATACGATCTGTCCGGGCTACCCACAAATGCCAACGTAACCGAGGCAGAAGTCTGGTTTTGGGTAAATGGCGAGGATGACTCCGGTGATCCCGTCAACATATACCGAATCACGGATAGCTGGTCAGAGAATACGGCCACCTGGAACAACACGGCTAATGATTATGACGCCGCGACAATCGTCGGCTCGTTCGTGCCCGACAGTACCGGCTGGCAAAAGATCGACATTATCAATCTGACCCAGGCGTGGGTATGTCAGCCGGTCAATGACTACGGGCTCATGCTGATTGCCACGTCCTCGGATACGGAGTCGACGTACGCAAGCCGGGAGTCAGGTAATGCCGGCAAGCGGTCAAGAATAAAACTCAAAACGTCCGGGATCAACAGCTGTATCACAGGCGTCGATCATTTCGTCATCAGTCACGATGCATACGGCATTCATTGTCTCGCGGAAACGATCACGGTCCGCGCCGAAGATGCCGCAGCCAATCCCGTCACGACCTATGGCCAGCAAGTAACCCTGGACACGCAGTCGGGCAACGGGACCTGGACGCTGGTGACAGGCAGCGGCACGTTCGCCGATGCGACCGCAGACGATGGTATCGCGACGTACGACTGGGCGGCTGGCGAGAGCGAAGCCG
Source organism: uncultured Woeseiaceae bacterium (assembly GCA_947259145.1). GTDB lineage: Bacteria > Pseudomonadota > Gammaproteobacteria > Steroidobacterales > Woeseiaceae > UBA1847. The sequence continues at coordinate 4,294 of CAMYLB010000130.1, read as the reverse complement.
TTTTTTCCCTGAGCTATGCACAGGGCGCCTCGACCGTTGATGTCGACGTGTACCAGACCAGCGATACGTTGATCAGGGACGACGACACGGAAGGCAACATCGAATTCTCGGCCAGTGGTTTCACTCTTACCGCTGCGCCGCTCAGCAACCCGCCGCCCGGGCTGATCGTGCCATTCAACGCGACCCAGGTTGCCGGAACCGACTTTGGCATCTACCTTGCGGCCTACGGCGAGACCGCAACTGACCCCGTCTGCGGGATCATTGAAACCTACACGGGGCCGCAGAACCTGAAGTTCTGGTTTGATCGTGTCGATCCGATTGGCGGCACGATTGCAACGACGATTGACGGCAATACAATCGGCCTCCTGGAGGGTGCCGCCGGTAACCAGGCTGTGACTTTTGCCAATGGACAGGCGGCAGTGACCGGCAAATACAAAGACGCCGGCAGTATCCGGATTCGCGTCAAAGACGATAATCTTGCGCACCCGGATTTACCGACCGGAATCCGCGGCGCAACGACCGCGTTCGTCGTAAAACCGGCAATCTTCACGCTGACCAACATCCAGGATGCTGGCGGCAACGCGAATCCCGCGACAGTCGATGCGTCGGGAGCCGTATTCGTCGCCGCCGGCGACCCGTTCTCGGTCACCGTCACGGCCCGCGATGCCGAGGGCGATATCACACCCAATTTTGGTCAGGAAAACGCGCCCGAAACCGTGCGCCTAACGTCGAGCCTGGTCGATCCTGTTGCCGGTAACGACCCGGGACTGAGCCCGGCGCTCGGATTCGGAGCGTTCTCCGCAGGCTCGGCGACCGGCACTACCTTCACGTGGCCCGAAGTCGGCATCATCCGATTGCAGCCATCGGTCGGCGACGGCAATTATCTCAGTGGCGGTAACGTAACCGGACTGGCATCGGGCAATGTCGGCCGCTTCATTCCGCATCATTTCGCAATCGCACTTAATACGCCGCTTTTTCAGACACAGTGCGCCAGCGGTGGATTCACCTATATCGGCGAGAGCTTCGGCTTCAGTACCGCACCCGTTATCAGCTTCACCGCCCTCTCGGCGAGCGGCAGCGTTACACAAAACTATACGGGCTCCTTTTTCAAGACGACCAACCTGAGCCTGCAAAACCGCGACTACACGGCGACCAGCGGAAACCTCGACCTTTCGGGCTTACCGGCAACGAGCGCTGACCCGGTCATCTCCGATACCGCCGGCGGAACCGGCACGCTGTTGTTCAGCTCGGGCACGGGCATCTCGTTCCTGCGGGCGGCCGCGGAAGCTCCGTTCGATGCCGACATCAGTCTCAGTATCGACGTTATCGACAGCGACGGTGTGACCACGCTGGTTACGCCGGTGACGGTCGCCAGCATCTCATTCGACAATGGGCGCAACATGCGCTTCGGTCGCGTGCGGCTCATCAACAACATCGGCTCGGAACTGATCAACCTGAACGTTCCAATGCGCGCAGAGTACTTTTTCGATGCCGCAACCGGCTTCGTGGCTAACACCGACGATAGCTGCGCCGCCAACGTATCACTGAGCCTCGGTAATTTTACGGAAAATCTCCTCCCCACCGAGACCTGCGTACTCGACACCGGCAGCCCCGGTGCGAGCAGCGCCGGATGTGCGGCCGCCGGGCCGGCTGGACAACGCTACCGTGAACCCCCACTCGGCGGCGATTTCAACCTGTTCCTGCTCGCCCCCGGTGCCGGTTATGACGGCAGCGTCGATGTTACAGCCGATGTTCCGTTCTGGCTCGAGTTCGACTGGGACGCAGCTTCGCCAGGTCTGGAGGATCCGACCGGTACTGCCACGTTCGGCATTTATGACGGTGACAACAAACGGATCTATACGCGCGAGCTCTACTAGATTTGTGGGATGTACATAGTCGTTTTATGGGATGCACGTAGTCTGGTCCTGAGTATAATCGGCGATAATGATTCAGGCGGCACGACGCCGCTCTCATGCATCCAAATTCCCAGGAATATGAAATGACTACGACGCTTCCCGAACTGCAGGATTGGGTCGATTCTGTTGCCAAGCACACGTGCCCCGACAACGTCCGCTGGTGCTCCGGTTCGGACGACGAGTACCAGGAACTGGTTCAGCAGATGCTTGGCGACGGCACATTGACGACGCTCAACGAAAAAACCTATCCGAATTGCTACCTGCATCGCTCGGATCCCGATGACGTTGCGCGCGTCGAGCACCTCACTTTTGTGTGCACCAGGACCGAGGAAGATGCCGGTCAGAACAACAACTGGATGAGTCCGGCCGACGGGCACGCCAAGATGGACAAACTTTTCGACGGCTGCATGCGTGGCCGCACGATGTATGTCATCCCATATTGCATGGGCCCTATAGGCTCACCGTACTCGCGCTGCGGCGTCGAGATCACCGACAGCCCCTACGTCGTTATCAATATGAAATTGATGACGAGAATGGGCGATCAGGCGCTGAAACGCATAGAAAAGGAAGGGACTTTCGTCAGGGGGCTGCACTCGACGGGCGATCTCGATCCGGAGCGCCGCTTCATCATGCACTTCCCCGACGAACTCTCGATCAAGAGCTTCGGCTCCGGCTACGGCGGCAACGCGCTATTGGGCAAGAAATGCCACGCGCTCCGTATCGCCAGCTACCAGGCGCGCCAGGAGGGCTGGCTGGCGGAGCACATGCTTATCGTTGGACTCGAAAGCCCGGAAGGCGCCGTACACTACATTGCATGCGCGTTCCCGTCGGCTTGTGGCAAAACCAACCTGGCGATGCTGATTCCGCCGGACGAATTGCACGACTGGAAAGTGTGGACCCTTGGCGACGACATTGCCTGGCTGCACCCGGATGACACAGGCAAGCTCCGTGCGGTCAACCCCGAGTCGGGCTATTTCGGCGTCGTTCCGGGGACCAACCAGAAAACCAATAAGAACGCCTACGACATGATCATGCACGACGCGATATTCACCAATGTCGCCACGACCGAAGACAACGAACCCTGGTGGGAAGGTAAAGAGGACGGCAAGCCCGCCAAAGACTGGCAGGGACGTGATTACGATCCAGCCAATGGTAAGGCGGCGCACCCGAATTCGCGCTTCACGGTCGCAGCGACCAATAATCGCAGCTACACGAATCTTGCGGACGCGCCGGAAGGCGTACCGATCTCCGCTATCGTTTTTGGTGGCCGCCGCAAGCATGTCGCACCACTGGTATTCGAGGCGAAGAGTTGGGAGCACGGCGTGCTAGTGGGCGCCGGCACGGCGTCCGAGACGACTGCCGCGATGGTCGGTGAAGTCGGCGTCATTCGGCGCGACCCCATGGCCATGAAACCGTTCTGCGGCTACAACTTCGCCGACTACTGGACGCACTGGCTGTCAATGAGGCGTCGCACGGAGCATTTGCCCAAGATCTTCCACGTCAACTGGTTCCGCCAGAACGACGACGGTGAATTCCTGTGGCCGGGTTTCGGCGAAAACCTGCGCGTCCTGCGGTGGATCATCGATCGCTGCGAGCATCGGGCGGATGCGAGAGAGACCGCTATCGGCTTCCTGCCGCACGCGTCGGACCTGGACACCGTGGGTCTCGACATCAGTGCCGAAACCATGCAAACGCTGACCTGGACACCGTGGGTCTCGACATCAGTGCCGAAACCATGCAAACGCTGACCTCGATAGACTCGGGTCAATGGCGTGACGAGATGATTTCGCTTGGCAAGTACCTCAACAGCTATGGTGATCGCACACCGCGCGCATTGCTGAGACAGCAAGAAATCGTGCTCGACGCGCTTAGCGAGGAAGTCGCGAAAGCGTCGTAAGAACTAATCGATTGTCTTGAAGTAGATCGCCAGCTTGGATCCTGCCGGCTCGGCCCGGCCGAGACCAATCGTGCCTTCTTCACCGAGTTCGGTGGAATCGCGGCGCACGAACTTCTCGTGCCCCTGGACGTTCTGCAGGAAGGTTCCGTTGGTGCTCTGATCGACCAGCATGAATTTGCCTCGTCGCATCTCGATCTTCGCGTGAATTCTCGATATCAGGTTGCCTTTGACCACAAGGTCGTTGTCGTCGGCACGGCCCATATTGATCGACTTGCGCTTGTCAGACACTTCGACGGTCGAGTCGCGGAAATTCAGCAGTAGCTTGGAGGCCTTGCGCGTGTTTTCCCACTCGATGGTGGGCAACATGTTGGTTGCTTCGTCCGGCTGCCAGACGAGTTCGAAGAGCGCAACTTCATCGATACGGCCGCGCACCGTGGCAACGTCAATCTGGCGCGCCTGGTTGCGGAGTTCCGGACTCATT
>CAMYLB010000129.1 GCA_947259145.1 uncultured Woeseiaceae bacterium | reverse complement strand
CGTTTACCACCTGGTCGTGTTGCTCGCGGACCAGGGCTTAAGCCTCGCAGACGTCGCGAAACGGCTCGAAGAAAGACACTCGGGTCGTGAATCGGCGAGTTGATGGAACCAGGACGGCGCCGGGTCTATTTGCTTAGGAAATAAACCCGGCACCTTACCAGGTAGCAGCCGTCAGAAAACCTCGGTTCGACCCCAATTCTTTTGTTAAGCGCTAGTCGCAGTCGACAGCAGGAAAAATCGCAAAGCGATGTGCCTCACCTTCAGGCTGTGTTAGCTCCGTAACCCAACCTTCATCGAATACGTCATGCTGATTCACGTCAAAGTGAATCTCGGCATCGCAGCCGTTTTCCAAAACACCATTGAGGTTCAGGAACAAGCATCCTTCACAGAATTCCGCCGGAATAGGAGGAAATCCGGCGTGCCCGTTGCCCGATCCTTCGCCAGCAACAACCTCGATATCAACGTTGATGACACCGCCACCGGCAGGTTTGCCATTTTTCTTCAACTCTCCGTCAGCCGCGCTAATTGCACCGGACGCGTTAAAGACCGCGCCGCCAACTTCCACTTTGTTAAAAAGCAAATCGCCGACACCACAAGGCTCGGGTGGATTTAACGATGCGCCCGCGCAATTTTCCGGATTATTGAATGCGATGAACCAGATCGAATAGGGTGTATTCGCTTGATCAACCTTGACCATGACCCTGCCGTCGACACGGTCCGGTGAACGCCTCAGCCATGCTGCACCTTGGGGGCTGAGGATCGGTTTGCTGCTATTCGGGCCCGTTAGCATTTCAGATGTCTGAAAGACTCGATCGGCAAAGACCGCAGTGGAAAACATGATCAATACCAGGCCAAGAGCGGTCGCGATTAGATTCTTCATTGTTGATTCCCCTTAAGCTTTTTTCGTGAATTTTTCGCTCAGTTGTCCTATACAAGCCTAGCTGAAAAAAAATCCTTCGCAGTGTGCTGGCGTCAAATTGACAAGAAGTGTCGGATAGTACGCAGAAACTAGCGCCCTTCAGGTTTTGTCTTCTCCTGCTATTTCAATAATTTACAGTTTCTACCTAATGTGGTTTTTCACCAGCTCGATTTCGTCGCTTATGTCGCGTAATGTCGGCGCTTGCGAATAATCGCTCCCACAATATTCGCTAACAATAATTTCTAACAAACCTAAGAGGGTACAAATAATGAAACTACGCCAATTACTGACCGGACTAATTCTGTTTTGCTTCGCGGGTGCTGCGCTAGCCGATCTTGAGCCTTGGAAGGATTACGATATCGACAAGGGAGTTACTAACGTAACGACGGTCAAGGTTGATTCGAATATGATCGACAAGTACCTCGAAGGCCTCAGCCAGACATGGGCCCCGGCGAACGACGTAGCTAAGGAGCTCGGGCAAATTGAAGGCTATTGGATTCACGTCAGCCAGCTGCCAAATAGCGGTGATTTCAACGTTGTGCTCGGTGTCGATTTCAAAGATGGCGGGTCAGCACTACAGGCCGACAAAGCGCAGTACGAAGCCTTCATGAAGAAATGGGGCGAGGAAAATCAGAAGAAATCTGACCAGGTAGTTATGACGTACCCGGATATTCGCGAAATTGTTGGCGAATATATGATGCGCAAGGTTACTTTCAAGTAAAGGCGATCATGTAAGCAAAAAGCTAAGGAGGCCTTCCTGATTCTCAGGAAGGCCTTTTTCGCGCTTCCCACAAGAGCCTATGCGTTGGATTTTTCCGTGGCTTTTTGAAATGCTGCCCGCGTCGAACGGGTTTGCGGTGCCCAGAAAAGTCTCATATGACGATCTCCTTCGCGACCTCGCGGCGATTATAGTGCGAGCTCATCACGTAGCCGTAGGCCCCGGCATTTGCAATGAGGATGATATCGCCCTCTTTGCTTGGCGGTAACAGCCGGTCACTGCCAAGGCGATCGCCCGTCTCGCAGATCGGTCCAACAACTGTCACGGTCTCACTGGGCGCCTCGTCGGCGCGCGACAGGTTCACGATCTCGTGATAGGCGCCATAGAGCGCTGGTCGTATCAGCGAGTTCATGCCGGTACCGACACCGATGTACTGCATTTCGCCCTTGCCCTTGGTTTGCGTAACGCGAGTCAGCAGCACACCAGCACGCGCGACCAGGAATCGGCCCGGTTCGAGCCAAAACTTGTACTGCGGGTAGGAATCACGAATCTCGGCGAGCACCAGGTCCAGGCGCTCGAGGTCGAACGACTTGTCGCCGGGCTTTTCGGGGACACCCAGCCCACCCCCAAGGTCGATGGTCTTGACCGACGGGAAATGCTCGGCGATCTGGACGAGCGCCACGGCGACGCTGCGCCAGCTATCGGGGTCCAGAATGCCACTGCCACTGTGAGCATGGATGCCAACGACCTCGGCCCCAGTCGCTTTCACGAGGCGAACCAGTTCGTCGACTTCGAAACGAGGCACACCAAACTTCGAATGCACGCCCGCCGTCTTGACATGCTCATGGTGACCGCGGCCCTGCCCCGGGTCCACGCGAATAAACAACTTCTGCCCTGCGAACAGTTCCGGCCACGCCTGCAGCGGATACAGGTTGTCGAGTGTGACCTGCAGGCCTTTCTTCAGACCCCACTCGTACTCTTCGCGTGGCGCGAAGTTGGGTGTGAACAAGATCCGCGTCAAGTCGAGGTCCGGAAAAATTTCCTCGAGCCACTCGACCTCACCGGGTGACACACATTCAAAGTCGACACCGGCTGCAGCAAGAGTGCGCAACAGTTCTGCATTGAAGTTCGCTTTTACGGCGTAGAGAATTCGATCGACACTCTTGAGCTTGAGCAGACTTTTCGCGGCCTCCTCGACGCTGTCCCGGTCGTAAACATAGGCGTTTAACTGACCTTCGGCCACTTTTAGCAGTTGCTCGCGTTTTTGCATCCACCAGGTATCGGCGTCGCGTTCGATCGGCCCGTCGGCCACAAACAGGCGCTCCCAACTCGCTCCGAATATGGTCGAGGCGCCCTCCTTGCGAATAATTGTTGCGTGCAATTTACTGACCAGGCGCGGTCCTTGCTGGCGATCGACGACGAAGGTCAGGTTCAGATCGTTCGCGGCCTGCGACATCAGGTGGATGCGCTCTTCCTCAAATACTTCGAGCGCCGGCGCCAATCGAGGGATGATCGTGCGGATTTTTCGGCCGACCAGGCTCACGGCCGAGCAGTTGGAAATGACGCGAACCCGGCAGAGTTGCTCCAGATCGTCGAGCAGCGATGCCTCGACATCTTCATGCAACATGCCATCGCTGGTATCGATCGATACCGTGACATTGGTCTCCGAGGTCGAGACGAGGTCGACCGAAACTCCGTTATCGCCGAATGCCGCAAATGCCTTTGCGAGAAAGCCCACCTCCTGCCACATACCGACCGTATTCATTGAGATCAACGTCAGGCCGTTGCGGATACAGATACCCTTAACTTGCGGCTCAACCTCTTCCGTTACCGATGAGATCACGGTACCCGCTATCTCAGGCGCCGCGGTGCTGCGAACGAACAGCGGAATTCCGTATTCGCGCAACGGCGAAATACACCGCGGATGCAGTACTGAGCTGCCAGCCGATGCAAGCTCCTGCGCCTCATCATAATGCAGAGCGATCAACAAACGGGCCGACGGCACAACCCGCGGATCGGCGCTGAACATGCCTGGAACGTCAGTCCAGATCTCGAGGCGGCGGGCCGCGAGCATCGCCGCAAAATAAGCGGCGGACGTGTCCGAGCCACCGCGGCCCAGCAACACCGTCGCACCCGCTTTGTTACGCGCAATAAAGCCCTGTGTCAGGATGACCTTGCCGTGCCCCGCCAGCGCCGACTGCATCGCCTCATCCGGCGCGAAATTACAGGTCGCCGACAGCTGCGCGTTGACGGGATTGCGACCGGTCCTGGATTTGCTGACCAGCAGGTCTCTGGCATCCACCCATTGCACCGGCAAGCCGGAGCGTGTCAGGAAATCGGCGCCGAGCCGTGTCGACATGAGTTCGCCGAGCGCCATGATGCGAACCCGCACACGAACGCTGACCTCCTTCACAAGACGAACACCGGCGACGAGTTGATCCAACTCGTGCAGCGTCTCATCGAGCAGCGCCGCCCCATCGAGTCCGAGTGCTTCTGCGAGTTCGTAATGCTGAGCGCGTATCAGGGCCAGTTGGGCGGCGGGGTCACCTGTCACAGCGGCCTTCAAGATTTCTTCGAGCGCGTTGGAAACGCCTTTTAAGGCCGAATGGACTATCAGCGGTTTCAGGCCATCGGCCAGGCGTCGTTTGATGAGCTCGGCTATCGTTGCCCAATTCTCGGCCGAAGACACGCTGCTGCCGCCGAACTTCATCACTACCCACGGTGATTCCGCGATCGCCGGGGGCGCGCCGAGCGCGGCACTGTCATCAAAAACGGCCTCGGAGATCTTCTTGCTCATGCTTTTGCTCATTGACGCACCCAAAAAAAAACCCGCTAGGAAGTTCCTGGCGGGTTTGCTGACAACGTCCGGACTTTATTACTAGTCGATACAGTTGCCACTCGCACCCACGCACCTCTGGCGCGCCATATATTTTGTGTGTTTTTTCGCATCAAACGTGTTGATACGTTGGCACATTACGGGGGTGTCGTAAAAAATCACAGATCCAGTAGAGCGAAACTGGCGCCAAACGTCAAGCCTCTCGATCCTCATTGGTCCCAGTCCGGCGGAATCGTCACTGCGCCCTCGGAGGCCGACGAAACCTCGTTACGGTATTTCGCCAGTACACCACGCTTTACCGGCGACGGCGGGCGCTTCCAGGCCGCCCGGCGCCTGCCGAGCTCCTCGTCACTGACGGCGACGTTGATTTCCCGGCTTCCCGCGTCAATTTTTAGAAGATCTCCGTCCTCGATGAGCGCAATTGGCCCGCCCACGGCAGCCTCGGGAGACACATGCCCCACCACGAAACCATGGCTGCCGCCCGAGAATCGACCGTCTGTGATCAGGGCGACTTCGGCGCCTAGTCCTTTGCCCATGATGGCAGCGGTCGGACTGAGCATTTCGCGCATTCCGGGCGCCCCTTTCGGCCCTTCGTAACGAATAACGAGTACGTCGCCGGCTTTTACCGTGTTGTCCAGAATCGCCTGCAGCGCCTCTTCCTCAGAATGAAATACCCGTGCCGTGCCTTCGAAGCGTAACCCTTCCTTACCGGTAATTTTGGCCACCGACCCTTCCGGCGCAACATTGCCGTAAAGAACGGAGAGATGGCTGTCGGGCTTGATGGGGTGATCGAAGTCGCGAACGATATCCTGGCCTTCGGGGTAATCATCGACACTGGCGAGATTCTCTGCCAGCGTCTTGCCGGTCACGGTCATGCAGTTGCCATGCAGCAGTCCCCTGTCCAGCATGCGCTTCATGAGCGGTTGTATACCGCCAATTTCGATGAGTTCGGACATCAGGTATTTGCCGCTGGGCTTGACGTCCGCCAGTACCGGCACACGTGCACCGATACGTGTGAAATCTTCCAGCGACAGCGGAACATCGGCTTCCCGCGCCATCGCGATCAGGTGTAAAACGGCGTTGGTGGACCCGGCCAGTGCGATCACGACGGCGATCGCATTCTCAAACGCCTCGCGAGTCATGATGTCGCGCGGCTTAATGTCCTCGCGAATGAGATGCATAACCGCCTGCCCGGCGCGGCGACAATCGTCGATCTTCTGTTCGGACACGGCTTCCTGGGCCGAACTGTTTGCGAGGCTCATACCCAACGCCTCGATGGCCGATGCCATAGTGTTTGCCGTATACATTCCACCGCATGCGCCTGGGCCCGGTATCGCGGTTCTCTCAACCTCGAGCAGCTCTTCGTCCGAGATCAATCCACCCGACCTCGCGCCCACGGCCTCAAATACCGAAACGATATCGCGACGATTCGTCCCGGGCTTTATTGTTCCGCCGTATACGAACACGGATGGTCTGTTCAGCCGCGCCATCGCCATAACGCAGGCCGGCATGTTCTTGTCACAGCCGCCGATCGCTATCAGTCCGTCAAAGCCCTCGGCTCCGACAACGGCTTCGATCGAATCGGCGATGATCTCGCGCGACACCAGCGAGTAGCGCATGCCGGGTGTGCCCATTGATATGCCGTCGGACACGCTAATAGTATTGAATACGACACCTTTGCCGCCGGCGTCGCTTGCGGCTTTGGCCGCTTCATCGGCCAGCCCACCAATGTGCATGTTGCACGGCGTCACCATGCTCCAGGTTGACGCGATACCGATCTGGGGGCGATTGAAGTCGTCTTCGGAAAACCCAACAGCACGCAGCATTGCGCGACTCGGCGCCTGCTCGACACCGTCCACAACGATACGAGAATAACGCCGCAATTCTTTCTCACTCATGTTACTGGCTTGCTCCGGATTGTGGTGCTTGCGTGCCCTTCGGGACCGGAGCGAAAGTCTAGCAGCAAATCAGAGGCTTTGCGGCTCGTCGTCGAGGATGGTGACGACGATGTGTTGAAACACATTGTTGACTGACGCCTCGTAAGGCAGCGCCAGTTTGATTATGAAAGTCTCCTCGCCCTCGAGAAGCGCATCCTTGACCAGCGGAATTAGTAATCGTGCAGACCGTTGCCCCGGACCGAACGTTACCGAGTAGTCACCGGGCGCAAAGTAATCCTCGCCCTCGGTTGCCGTGACATCCGTAACGGTATAGCCAGCCACCACGCGCGAATCGTCAGGATTAAAGCGTACTAATTCGATTTGCACCGCCGGATCGGATTCGCGGATTGATGCTTCACCGGCAGCAAAAGCAATTGTGTTTGCCGGTAATTGTGCTTCAAATGCCCTTTGGTCATCGTCTTCGAGTGTCACATAAATAGCAGCCAGTTCCGATTGGCTGGAGTCAACTTCGCGCAGGCGCAGCGTCGATACCTGGTCAGCTTCGCGCCGCGAATCAGATGCCATACTCAATTTGATTCGACTGCGGTCCTGACCGACGGGGAACCGAACGATGCCGGAGTCAGAAAAGGCGTATTGACCGGAACCCCAGGGCGAGCGATTGCCGCTGAATCCTACTTCTTCAAGTTTTAGAACTAACGGGGCGCCGAGCCCACTGCTGCGGACAAAATCCACGATGACGGGCCTGCCGTCTTCACGCAGGCGGGTATTGAAATTGCTTGCCGCCACAGCACCGAGCTCAAATGGCACCTCAATATCGGCGCGCGGCAATTTCGAGAAATCTATCAATGGCTCCCGTGGTGTTTCGGAAACGCTTGCTGTTTTGCGAGGTTCAACTGATGTAATGGTTTCATCCGTCGTTACTTCTGGCGTTGCGTTTTCCAACGCAGCGTCTGCAGCCACATCAGCAGGCGGCACTACCGGGTCAAGCGGTTCCCGGGCGGCGCGATCATCAGACAGATCCTCAGCCTGGTTCAACCATGGGTCCAGGTAGCCGAACTGGTAGGCCGCGCCGGCAAGCAGTGCCAACGCCAAGACAGCCAATACAACCCACCTGCCGCTTCCACCCTCTTCGTCTGTTTCGATAACCTGCAGTGCATCCATACTCGCCGTGTCGTCGCTGTTCTCGCGCAGGGCTTTGATGAACTCACCAACCGAGGCATACCGCGTGACACGAGCGTAAGACAGCGCCTTCTTCAATGCACGCCACTGCGCATCGTTGACTCCCTGGGGACGCTGCGGCGTCATTCCTTCCTGGGAAGCTTCGGCAGCATTGCGCGGGCCAAATACGCGGTGGCCTGCAAGCAGTCGATAC
>CAMYLB010000128.1 GCA_947259145.1 uncultured Woeseiaceae bacterium | reverse complement strand
CCATACACAAGCTTTTTATGTCGTCGGCCCCGAGTCGTCGGCACTCTAAATTCGGAACGGAGTAGTCGGATGGACATGATCAAGACCGCCATTTTCTCGCTAGTGCTCATGATGAGCGCGACCGCTTTTGCAGAGAATTATCCGCCGACCAGAACTTACGAAGTACTGGTAGGGGAAGTGCGCATACCGAGCGCCGACAACGGCACTATTACGGTGCGGGAATGCGCTGAGTGTAACTACGAAACTCATCAGGTGACACCGCGCACAACCTACGCACTGAATGGAAAAAATATGAAACTCGAGGACTTTCGTGCGCTTGTTGACGCATTGAGGCTCGAAGGCAAGCACGTCGTCAACGTGAGACGTAACCTGGACACAGACACGATTACCAAGGTCTTTATTTACACACAGTAGGCCGCTCAGAACGGACACTGAGGACACCAAATGAAATCTCAAAATGTAAAAAAACTGTCGATCGGCACATCGTTTCTACTCACGATTCTTGCCGGAGTTCCCGCTGTCGCCGACGACACGGAGCTGCTGGTCGTTGATCCGAGCAGCACGTCTGCGACGCCGCCGAACATCATGTTCATGAAGACGCCATACTGCGTATGAGCGGCATCGGTGCCTATAGCGGTGTCATGGTCCAGTATCGGGCCGACGCTACGGGAGCCACTCGCTGGCAGCAGCTTGAGATTGGGAATGCGACTGGCGAGGTTGAATGCCAGAGAGACTCCGGCAAACACGGCAGCGGTACGGCGGGTGAGGTCTATGCCCAGGCCGGCAGCAATCTTGACAAATTCACGTCTGACGGCATCGAAATTTCGTGGGGCAGCGGCGATGCCGCGCAACCGTACACCGTATACGACGGCAATTACCTCAACTGGAAGGAAAACCCGGAAACGGTCGACCTGCCGAAACTCGACGTCGTGAAAGCCGTGACGAAAAACCTCATGAACGCGATTGAGAACGTAAACGTCGGCCTCATGCGTTTCACGGGTTCCGACGGCGGACGCGTGCTGCACGCCGTCAGCCCGATCGATACTGACCGAACTGTCATATTGAACAAGATCGCTGCGCTCGCTGACGGCGGCAACACGCCCATCGCTGAGACTCTGTATGAGTCAGCCCTGTACTGGCGCGGCCTGGATGCCCTGTATGAGTCAGCCCTGTACTGGCGCGGCCTGGATGCCGACTTCGGAGACCTGCAGCTTGATGAGGACACCGGTTTGCCGACCGGCGACATTGATCCAAAGGCATTTGTCGGCGAGGCGCCGGGTACCTACCAAAGCCCGGCAATGCCGGTGTGCACGCGCAACTTCAATGTCTTGCTAACCGATGGCGTGCCGGTCAGCGATGCGGATGATCAGGCGAAAGTACCGCTGCTGCCGGGTTTTGTTGACGAGATCCGTGCGGCATGTAACGGCACCGAGGCCGACGGTCGTTGCCTGGACGATATTACCGAGTACCTGTACAAGACCGACATCAGCGGCACGACGGACGGGGAACAGGTCGTCACAACGCATACCATTGGCTTCGACATTGATCTGCCGATTTTAAAGACAGCGGCAGAAGTATCCGATGGCGACTATTACCTGGCCGAAAACGTCGAGACGTTGACGACCGTGCTGACGCGTATTATTGAGAGTATCGTCGACAAGGGCCTGTCGTTTTCGGCGCCGGCGGTTGCTGTGAATTCGTTTAATCGTACGCAGAATATCAATGATCTCTATATTTCGACGTTTCTCCCGGATGCCAGGGTCCATTGGCCCGGCAACCTCAAGAAATACACGATAACAGCAGATGGCGTCATCAAAGACGACAAACCCGAGGACGCGGTAGATCCGGGTACCGGTTTCTTCAAGGAAAGCGCGAGAAGCATATGGACGCCGATTACCGTAGAGGATGGCGATGAAGTCGAACTGGGTGGCGCGGCCAACAAGCTGCCGATACCGGACGACCGCAAGGTCTACACCAACAACGGTACGCTGAGTGACCTGACCGCAACTAACAACGCGATCACGCCGTCGAACGCCGGGGCGTTCAGCCCGAGCGATTTCGGCCTCACCGGCGCCCCCGGTGAACCGTCGGTTGACGATGTTATTCGCTGGGCGCGCGGCCAGGACGTTCTGGATGACGACAGTGACGGCGAGACCGTTGACGCACGTAATGTCATGGGTGATCCGCTGCACTCGCAGCCTGCGGCCGTGGTTTACGGCGGCGATGTGGACGATCCGGAAGTGGTCGTCTACACAGCGACGAATGACGGCTACTTCCATGCAGTCGACGGCGAGACAGGCGTCGAGCTCTGGTCGTTCATACCCAAGCAATTCCTGCCGGATTTGCCGGAGCTGATGCTTAACGGCGATGCGACCTACAAGCACTACGGTATTGACGGTGACATCGTTCCTGTCGTTGCCGATCTGAATGACAACGGCATCATTGATGGCAGCGACTTTGTCTACGTTATCTTCGGCCTGCGCCGCGGCGGAACGGAGTTCTATGCGCTTGATGTGACCGACAAGGACGATCCGCAACTGATGTGGACCGCCAGCTATCCGGAGTTCGGTCAGAGCTGGAGCAGACCGGTTGTGGCACGTGTTGACATGGTACATACGGGCCTGAACGCGCAGAAGGCGGTCGTCATCATCGGTGAGGGCTACGACACCGTGCACGACTCGGCGGCGTTCCCCAGTAATGACGACAATGTCGGCGCCGGCATTTCGATGCTGGACCTGATGTCGGGTGAGCGCCTGTGGCGTGCCGGTCGAGCTGATGCCGACCTGGTCCTTGAAGACATGACGCGGGCGATTCCCAGCCAGATTCAGGCTATCGATTTCAGCGGCGACGGCTTTGTCGATCGTCTCTACAGTGTCGACGTGGGCGGCCAGGTATGGCGCTTCGACGTATTCCGCAACAAAGAACCTGACGATGTAGACGACCCGCTCGTCACGGGCGGCGTCATAGCACGTTTTGGGGGTGAGGGTGTTGCTACGGCAGGCGCGACCGACACGCGTCGATTCTATTCCGCTCCGGACGTCTCGATCTTTTACGACCCGGTAATCAATCGCCGATTCGTCGCAATCGGCGTAGGCAGCGGCTACCGGGCGCACCCGCTCGATGTCAGCGCAACTGATGCGTACTATTCGCTGCGCGATCCGGACCTCTTCGCGAAGCTCAATCAGGATGCATACGACAATTACGATGAAGAGGGAAGTGTCGGCATTGCATTGGACGGCGACATGGCAGAAGTCAGTGGTGAGGTCAATACCGTGATAGGTAGCAATCAGCGCGGCTGGAAATTCACGTTCCCGGTGGGTCAAATGATGCTGTCGGCGTCTGCGACATTCAACAACTCCGTGTTCTTCCTCGGCTATGAACCCAACGTGGCGTCTGCGGCAACCTGCCAGGTAAGACCGGGACTAAACTATCTGTATCGCGTCAATGTCGCGAACGGTGATCCGGTTGCAAACAACCTTGACGAAATGACAGGGACCCAGGCTGACGCGGCTCGGACTACGGCCCTGAAACAGGGCGGCATAGCACCGACGCCTGCATTCCTGTTCCCGAGTCCAGCCGAATCTTGCGAAGGGGACGCCTGTTCGAACCCTATCGGCTGCGTTGGCGTCGAGTGTTTCAACCCGGGCTTTGCCAACAATCCAGTTCGTACTTTGTGGACACAAGATGGAATTGAATAGTCGGACGGAATTGGCACGCATGTCAGCCAGAAACAGAATTATGAAAATGCGTATGTACATGCGCGGCATCACATTGATGGAGCTGATGATCGTGGTTGTGATCGTCGGCATCCTCACTGCGATTGCTTTTCCGAACTATCGCAATTTCGTTATCCGGGCCAAGCGCACCGAGGCGAAAGCGGCGTTGCTGAAAGCCGCAACCAACCAGGAGAAGTTCTATTTGCAGAATCAGATATTCTCCGAGAACCTGGCACAGCTCGGTTTTAGCGCTCCGTTCAAGACGGACTCAGGAGCTTATCAACTCAGTGTTTCCGAGCCAGCCTCGCCAAGCGACTTCACGGTGACCGCGACATTGGTGGTAGACGATGGCGAGCATCTCAAGTGTAAGAAGTTCATCATTGATGGCGGTGGCAACAAGACGTCGGAGCCAGCGACCGATTGCTGGAGCCGTAAGAACTAGACACCGGCATCGCCCTCAGGCGCGCGGGATCAAGGCGCCTTCGACGGACTTTGTCTACCCGAAAAAAACAGCGCGTCGATAATCAGCAAGGCGGCGCCGACTGTAATGCCGGCGTCAGCGACGTTGAACGACGGAAAGGCCCACGCGCCGAACCACACTTGAATAAAATCCGTGACGTGTCCAAGCCGGACACGATCGATGAGGTTGCCGACAGCCCCGCCGAGCACCAGCGCGAGACCAATTGACAGAACTATCTGCCCTTCTTTTCGAATCCGCCAGATCCAGACGGCAATGACGGCACTGACAACGGTGGCCAGCGTCACAAAAAACCAGCGCTGCCAGCCGCCCGCATTAGCAAGAAAACTGAATGCGGCACCCGAGTTTTTCTGGTGCGTCAGATTGATAAACGAGTTAAGGGGAACCCGGTCATAGAGTGGCACCCACTCGACGATTGCCCACTTTGTGAGCTGGTCGGCGACGACAATGACGAGCGCAATGACCATCCACGTGATGAACCTCGCATTGCCGGCGTTGCTTTCCTGTACCTGAGTCAAAGTCATTTCCTCTCAGACCGCGTGAGCGGCGAGTGCCATACGTGCATTTTCGGCATCGATCGTCATTTGCGCAACCAGTTCGTCAACTGACGCAAACTTCTCCTCGGCACGAAGGTGAGCAAGGAAGTCGACGTGAATGTATTCGCCGTAAATATTTGCATCGAAATCAAACAGGTGTACTTCAAGTACGGGCTTGCATAGATCGAACGTTGGACGCGTTCCGACGCTGGCGACACCGTCGATCGGACCGTTCGCCAGCCCGTGCACGCGCACGGCAAAGATGCCGAGCACAGCGCTCTGCCGCCTTCGGATGTCGACATTCGCAGTCGCATAACCGAGCGAGCGGCCGACTTTCCGACCCTCGACAACTTTCCCGGACATTCGATACGGTCGCCCCAATAATGCCGTCGCGCGCTCGACATTGCCATCTGCGAGCGCATCGCGAATTTTGGTACTACTCACTCGTACGCCATCGACAATAATGCTCGCCACCTGATCCAGGTCGAACTGCAGCGCTTTTCTTGCCCGCCGCAAATGCTCGATCGTTCCCTCGCGTCTGCTCGCGAACTGGAAGTCATCGCCGACGACGATGTGTCGTGCATTGAGACCCTGGACGAGAATTTGCCGAACGAACGCATCCGCTCGAATGCCGCGCATCGCTGCATCGAAACGCGGGCAATAGAAAATATCGATACCGTAGTCGGCAAGTGCTTCGTATTTTTCCCGAAAACGCATGAGCCTGGCCGGTGGGCTGGCGGCCGCGAAGAACTCCTTCGGCGTCGGTTCGAAACTCATGACGATCGCCGGCCAGCCTTTTTCCCGTGCTGTCCTTTTGACCCGATCCAGCAACTGTGTATGACCGAGGTGCAGGCCATCGTAAGCACCGATGGTCACGACACTGCCATCTGCCAGTTCACTGTGCGGGAGGTCGACCAGGTGTCTGACGAGCCGCACGTCAGATAGCCCTTAACCGGAATTGCGACGGCCGCAACCCCAGGATCAACAAACTCACGAAATACGTGGCCGCTCCTGCGACCACCGACACGCCCAGCCAGTAAACACGATCGAACGATCCGACGCCCAGCCACCATGCCAGCGGACGGTAGAGCAGCAACAGAACCGCGCACATAGCCATGTTTGCGACGATAACTCGAACCATCAACATCAACCATCCCGTGGAGTGCTGAATTACGCCATCTTTATGCAGGCCGCGGTATAACAATGCGGCATTGAGTATTGCCGCGACCGAGGTAGCACCGGCCAGCCCCACATGAGGCCCCGCGAAATCAACCGAAGTCAGGTACCAGGCCGACGCAATGCTCAGCACGAGGTTGACGCCAAGGGCGACCAGCCCGATTAGCACCGGCGTCCGCGTGTTTTCGCGAGCGAAGAATGCCGGCGCCAGAATCTTTACGAAGGAAAACCCGATGAGCCCCAACGCGTAGGCTTGCAGCGCAAGCCTGGTCATACCGACCGACTTCTCGTCAAAGATCCCGCCGTAGAACAATGTCGCTATCAATGGACCGGCAAGAACCACAAGTGCTGCCGCCGCCGGCACAACGATCAACATTGCGAGTCTCATCGACCAGTCCAGCGTCTGCGAAAACTCCGTCTTGTCGTCGCTGGCCCACAGGCGGGACAGCGTGGGCAGCGTGACGGTTGCCAGCGCAATACTGAATAGGCCCAATGGAAACTCCATGAGCCTGTCAGAGAAATACAGGTAACTGATGCTCCCCACAGGAAGCAGCGAAGCAATCACTCCGCCAACCAGCACATTGATTTGCGCCACAGAGGAGCCGAAAACCGCCGGCACCATCAGTCGGAACGCCCGGCGCACGCCGGCATGCTGCGGCGCCCAGATCGGTCGTGGGAAAGCGCGTATCTGCGCGAGAAACGGCAGCTGAAACAGCAGCTGCAGAATGCCCGCGACCAGGATCGCATAGGCCAGGGCCATTACCGGTTGTTCGAGTGTGGGCGCAACCCAGATCGCCGCCACAATCAAAACCACGTTCAAGATAACCGGTGTGAATGCGGGCACTCCGAAACGCCCATAAGTATTCAGGATTCCACCGGCGAATGCCGTCAGCGAAACGAACAACAGGTACGGAAACGTAAAACGTAGCATCAGTGCGGCAAGATCGAAGTCACCGCCATCGCCGATGAACCCGGGGGCGACAATCAATACGAGTAACGGCGATGCAATAACGCCTAGCAGCGTCACCAGGAACAGCACGATGCCGAAAGTCCCGGCCACCGCATCGACAAATTCACGCGCGTCTTCGTGATCATGCTTTTCACGATAACGAGCCATGACCGGGATAAAGCCGGCTGAAAATGCACCCTCCGCGAAAAAGCGCCGCAGCATGTTCGGAATGCGTTGTGCGACCAGGAACGCGTCCATCACGAGCGACGCCCCGAAATAACGGGCGAAAACAATATCCCTGATCAGCCCCAGTATTCTGGAAATCAGCGTCATGCCGCTGACGACCGAGGTCTTCAGCGCCAACTTCAGTCCGGAAGTGCGTTTCTTGGTCGTCATGGGAGCGACGAGTTTAGCCTAAAAAATTCATGAAATCAGTCATTTACACATTATGTCGAGCCTGTCCGGCGGCAGAGCAGGACACGGAAAAACCAGTGGCAAACATCAAATCAGCCCGCAAGCGCGCCCGCCAGGCCGAGAAGACCCGCAAGCACAACATGGGAATGCGCTCAATGATGCGCACACAGATCAAGAACGTCGTCAATGCTTGTGATGCCGGGGACAAGGATGCCGCTGTGGCCGCCTACAAGGCTGCTGTGCCGGTTATCGACAGCATGATCAACAAAGGCATTGTCACCAAGAACAAAGCTGCCCGTCACAAGAGCCGCCTGAACCGGCGAGTAAAAACGCTCAGCGCCTAACTCGAGGTCGGGTCGAACTCCTCGACAGCTTCGGCTTCCTGATCAGTCAATTCCATTTGCCGCATCACAGCCCGGGCCAGTTCCTCGGTCCCTGCGCCTGTTGCTGCGCTGACCTCGAACACCGGACCCGACCATTGCAGCGCCTCCAGCAGCATGTCACGGGCGACCGGCAGATCCTCGTCACTTAACAGATCAATCTTGTTAATCACGAGCCAGCGCGGCTTGTCGGCAAGCTCTGCAGAGAACTTCACCAACTCACTGGCAATTGCCTTGACCTCGTTGGCCGGCTCGACATCAGGATCGATCGGTGCGATATCCACAAGATGCAGCAACAAGCCCGTGCGCTGCAGGTGCTTGAGGAATTGAATCCCGAGCCCGGCACCTTCTGAAGCACCCTCGATAAGCCCCGGAATATCCGCCATGACGAAACTCTGCAGCTGACCTACGCGAACGACGCCAAGGTTGGGATGCAGTGTCGTAAACGGGTAATCCGCAATACGCGGCTTGGCCGAGGACATTGCGGTGATCAGCGTCGACTTGCCCGCATTCGGCATGCCCAGAAGACCAACGTCCGCCAGCACCTTGAGTTCGAGGCGCAGGTGCCGACCTTCGCCGGGCGTACCGTTCGTGATTTTTCTTGGCGCACGATTGACGCTGCTTTTGAAGCGAGTGTTGCCAAGGCCGCCTCGGCCACCGTCAGCGACCTTCTGGCGTTGCCCGGGCTCGGTCAGGTCACAGATAAGCTCGCCTGTATCGACGTCATGAACGACCGTCCCGAGTGCAACCATGACGTCGAGGTCGTCACCGGACCGGCCCGTCTTGTTGCGCCCGGAGCCGCCCTGACCACCTTCTGCTTTGAATTTTCGGGCGACCCGAAAATCCGCGAGTGTATTCAGCGAGGGGTCAGCAACCAGGTATACGCTGCCGCCGTGGCCGCCGTCACCGCCGTCCGGCCCGCCCCTTTCGACGTAAAGGACGCGAATCGTTGCTTCATCGACGAATTTCATCTGTGTGCCATTGTATGAATCAAAAACGAAAAACCCCGCAATAGCGGGGCTTCGTAATTCGTTTTTTGCCCTCTACGCGATTTCTCGCCGGGGCAAGCTCCTGCTACGCGTCGAGGACGCTGACGAACTGCCGGTTTTGCGGACCCTTCTTCTCGAACTTAACGTGCCCGTCTTTCTTGGCAAACAGCGTGTGATCGCGGCCGATTCCGACATTCGCGCCGGGGTGGAAACGTGTGCCACGCTGACGAACGATGATATTGCCCGCAATGACTTTCTCGCCGCCATAGATTTTAACGCCTAAGCGTTTACTTTCTGAATCGCGACCGTTCTTGGTGCTACCGCCTGCTTTCTTATGTGCCACTGTACCGTACCTTTCTGTGTCATGACCCAGCCGAAGCCTGGTCTAAAAAATTACTTGCCTGTCTTCTTTGCGGCCTTTTTCTTGGCCGTCTTTTTGGCAGCGGGCTTTTTCGCGGCCGGTTTCTTCGCGGCCGCTTTCTTTGCCGCTGGTTTATCCCCGGCAGGCGCTTTCTTGGCTACCGCTTTCTTCACTGGAGCCTTCTTGGCGGCCGCTTTCTTCACTGGCGCCTTCGCACCCGTGGCGCTTATGCCCGTGATCTCGACTTCAGTAAAGAACTGGCGATGCGAGCCCTGCCGCAGGTAATTTTGCCGGCGCTTGAACTTGACGACCGGAACCTTCCTGCTCTTGCCCTGGCGCAGCACCTTGGCGCTCACCGAGCTGCCCGAGAGTACCGGGTTACCGACTTTGATATCGCTGCCTTCACCGATCAGCAGGACGTCATCAAAAGCGACGGATGCGCCCTCATCGGCCTCGATTTTCTCGAGACGGAGAACATCACCTTTTGCCGCGCGGTACTGTTTGCCGCCGCTGCGAAATACCGCATACATTATGTTTGCTCCAAAACGTCAGCCGCAATCTCTGCAACTCACTGAGAATTAAGAATTTTCTGTGGGACGATCAATCTGCCGCGCAAGCAAAAACCGGCGGGCGCCACGAAAGAGCGGGAATTCTATAGACTCCGCCGCCCGGGGTCAACGTTCGGAGGGTGCAGAATTCTATCGAATTTCAATAGCTTGCAATCCCGCAAGACAATCCGGAAATCCGCTACCCATCTCGCCAATGGCAGCGCTTTCAGGCATTATCGCCAAACCTATGCAAGTGGCCGAAAAAACAGCCGTTCCTCCCAGCTTCGACGGCGTCGCAGCGCTCGCCGCTGACGACATGCAAGCCGTCGACCGGCTTGTTGCCGTGAGCCTCAAGAGCGACGTCGCTCTCGTGTCGCAAGTCTCGGAGTACATCGTCTTGAGCGGCGGTAAACGGCTGCGCCCGCTCATTGTACTGCTCGCTGCCCGCGCCCTGGGTTATGAAGGTGAGCAACACGTTCGCGCCGCAACCATCATCGAGTTCATCCATACGGCCACCCTGCTCCACGATGACGTCGTCGATTCATCGGATCGCCGCCGCGGCATGGATTCGGCAAACACCGTGTTTGGCAACCAGGCCAGTGTCCTGGTCGGCGATTTCCTGTATTCGCGCTCATTCCAGATGATGGTCGACATCAATGACATGCGCGTCATGCAAATCCTCGCCGACGCCACCAATACGATCGCGGCCGGCGAAGTCATGCAGCTCATGAATATCCACGATCCGGATACGAGTGAGGATGACTACCGCCAGGTGATTTATCGCAAAACAGCCCGGCTGTTTGAGGCCGGTGCCCAGGTTGCCGCCGTGCTGGCAGCACGCGAATCGTCGGACGAAGCCGCGATGCTCGAGTACGGGCAGAATCTCGGTACGGCATTCCAGCTCGTCGACGACGCACTAGACTTCAATGCATCAGCCGAAGAACTCGGCAAGAATCTCGGCGATGACCTGGCCGAAGGCAAGGCGACGCTGCCACTTATTCATGCAATGCGCGTCGGCTCGGAGAGCGAGCGCGCACTGATTCGCGAGGCTATCGTCGAAGGCGGGCTCGGAAAACTTGGCGAGATCCAGGCGATCATTGAATCCACCGGCGCGCTGGAGTACACGGCACAAAAAGCGCATGAGGCGGCCGATATCGCCATCAGCGCGCTGTCCGATATTCCTGACTCGGAGTACAAACAGGCACTGATCTCGATTGCCGAGTTCGCCGTAAAACGGCGATCCTAGTGCGGTGTGACGTCTAGATGGATCGGTTCAACACGCCGTGGCGGGTCACGTCGGCCGCTATCTATACAACGCCCACCGATTCCCGCGTCTACGGTATGCAGATTGGCAAGCTCGCCCGTGGCATCAAGCGGAACTTCCGAAAACCCGAGTGGCTCGACGAAATACCGGTGAAAGAGCTCGAAAACAGCCTATTTCAGCCGCGCGACTGAGCCTTCCGGTGAGGCAGATGGGTGATGAATGCGCGCGTTCGGGGTGTAGCACAACAAGGAGAGAGCAACGTTGAATTGGTCGGGGCGAGAGGATTTGGTTGATGCCTTCGGCATCAATTCCTGCGGAACCGGCTCGCTTCGCGAGCCCGCCGTGATTCGCTGCGCGAATCGCTGAACCGCCTATTCGGTTCCAAGCCCCAATCAACTACAAAATAAAAAAGGCTCCCCGTTCCGGTGAGGAGCCTTTATTTATTTTGATATTGGTCGGGGCGAGAGGATTTGAACCTCCGACCCCCTGACCCCGAGACAGGTGCGCTACCAAGCTGCGCCACGCCCCGACCGTGAGCCGAATCTTACAACAGGTCAGCCGCAGGAACCAAGCGCTTTAGTCACACTGCCATATTCTCACCCCGACCAACCTGTTTGAGGTTCGCCAAATCCGAGCCCGCCGGTTTCTGATAAAGACGCAGCCCGAATTCCGGCACAATTGCCAGCAGGTGATCGAAGATGTCCGACTGGATATCTTCGTAGACAGCCCATTCGGTCGTGTTCGTGAAGCAGTAGATCTCCAACGGCAGTCCCTCGGGCCCCGGGCCGAGTTGACGAACGATCAGCGTCATGCCTTTGTGGATCTTCGGGTGATTCTTCAGGTAGTTGTAGGCGTATGCGCGAAAAGTACCGACGTTCGTCAGCCGCCGTCTGTTCACTTCCGCGTCGACCTCGGTCGCGAGTCCCGTGTTGTAGTCGGTCAGCTCTTGTTCCTTGTCCTTGATGTAGTCCTTCAGCAGCGCGAACCGAGTGAAATGATCAATTTCGTCTTGCGTCTGCATTCGGATCGTAGACACATCGATAAAAATGGCGCGCTTGATCCGCCGGGCACCCGACTGCGACATGCCGCGCCAATTCTTGAACGAGTCCGTGATTAAGCGGTGCGTCGGAATCGTCGTAATTGTCTTGTCCCAGTTCTGCACTTTGACGGTGTGGAGTTGCACGTCGACCACGTCACCGTCCGCGCCGAACTGCGGCATCTCGATCCAATCGCCGACGCGAACCATGTCCTGCGCGGTGAGCTGCACGCTGGCAACCAGCGACAGGATCGTGTCCTTGAATACCAGTAGCAGGATAGCGGTCATCGCCCCGAAACCGCTCAGTAGCAACAGCGGTGAACGGTCCAGCACAGCCGCTATGATCATCACGCCGCCGAAAATCCAGATGACGATCTGCACGAGTTGCACGAAACCCTTAAGCGGACGATCCTGCGCAACTGGTGAGGCCGCGTAGATCGTGTTTGCTGCGCTCAGCATGGCAGTCAGCGCAAGCGTCAACACCAACACCATGTAGCCCATCGCAACGTTGCGCATCAGCTGCACGACGCCTTCTGGCAGACCGGGGACGAATGCCACGCCAACGAATACAATCAGCGCCGGCACCACCTGCACAAGACGACCGAAGACATTGTGCGTGACCAGCGCGTCATCCCATGTGACGCTGGATTGTTTGGCGAACGCGCGGGCAGTACCGACAAGTACGCGTTTGGCGATCAGGTTGATGACGACCGCACCGGCAAGCAGCGCCAGTGCGCCGACGACGGGCGGTAACAGCGGGTGAATCGAGCCGAGTTGTTCAAACATTTTTCTGGGGGTCCGGAGTGAGCGGGCGGAGATGGTATCACTCAATAGCGACCAATTAGCTGCGTGTGCACTTCCAGACTTTCGCCAGGACCAGTCCGGCCCCGTTGTGATCTGTTGGGCATTTGTGTCCGCGGGGCGTCTCCAGCATGCCTATTGATAACAACTACTTACGAACGTCCTAATGCCTTCGGGAGGCAGTGGCGAGCTGTTCACTACGTGGATAACAGCCAGCGCATTGCATTTGCCGCATTACGTTCCGGCAGTTTGAGTATCCCGGAGTACAGAGCTCTGGTGACATTGCATACCAAACCTCTGTCGACGCTTGGGTCAAAAGAGTTTTCCATAGCCGCAACATTATCTGCCCCAAATTCATCGAACAGCTCTTCGAATATTGGCCCAAGGTCAGGCCAAACGTCCTTCTCTGTCGGGAGTTGCCTGTCGGCATCGTAGGTCCTAAGCACAATATCCAGCGTATCAAGCTCGCGACCTTTAGTAATTTCCGAGTAAATCGGCGAGGTATTGCCAGGACTGGATTGCGGAATCAGCAAAGTAAGGCATGGCTCAGTTCCATCAAGTTGTAATTCGTCCAGTTGATCTACGATCAATCGGGCATAAGCGATAATCGCCTCATCTGAGACTCCCGGAAGTAGTTGCTCCATCAATTCGGCCTGTTTGGCCCTGAGCGCATCATTAACCTGCTTGTCGGTGAGATCCTGCCCGACCAATTGCTTATACGTGCTGATCAAGCCGTCATAAAAAACCGGATCGTATTGCCGAAGCGTCTGGTAAGCAGGAATATTGCTTAATGATTGCTCGAACTTCGCGACTACATGAGATGAATAGACACGAACATCGGGCCCCGAAGCTGGTTTAGCCTGTTTCGCGACAATTTCTTCGCCGGTATTCGCAGCCGGAGCACGACGTCGCAGCAATGCGCATTCGTTCTGTGACGCCTCGAGCTGCTTCGTGAGATCAGCAAGGACCTGGTTTCGCGAATCCAGCTCCTTAGTTTTCTTCTCAAGCTCATCTTTGAGGCCCATGACTTTTCTATCGAGAACATCAACCTCAGCCGCTCGCTCGCCGGCCATTTTGAGATCCTTGTTGCGATGGCGAACCGTCGCCTGCAATTCCCGTTCAAGCTGAGTCAGTTCTTCTACTGTGGCAGCAGCCTTCGCTAGTTTCTTCTCCGCCGCTTCTCGCGCGCGGGCCTCTTTCCTCAAATCGGCCGCGAGCTTGTCCGAGGCTCTCTCAATTTTCTCCAGTTCTTCCGGATCCTTCAGGCCATTCATTCGAAGTTGCGCCGCAGCGCGTTCTTTCTGCAATTCCTGGAGCCACTTTTCGAGGTCGGCAACATCCTTGTCTCGCGAAGCCAGCCTGTTTCGTAGCGAATCCAGCTCGCCCGTCTTGCACTCAAGCTCATCTTTGAGGTCCGCAGTGTTCTTCTCGAGGCCTTCGATTTCCACGGCACTCTCGTCGGCAACTTTGAGGCCCGCTTCGAGATCGGCCTGAACTTTATCAATCTTTGCCTGCAACTCCGTCTTGAGGTGACTGAACTCTTCTACTGCAGCTGTGGCCTTCGCAAGTTCCTTCTCCGCGGCTTTTCTCGCACGTTTTTCTTTTCTCAAATCGGCTGCGAGCTGATCCGAGGCTTTTTCGATTTCCTCCAGTTCTTGCGGGTTCTTAAGCGCGGCGATCCGTTGCTGCGCCGATTCGCACTCGGCCCGCGATTCTTCAAGAAGCGTTCCCAAATCCGTATAGGCATCGTTTCGCAAGGCCAACTCGTCTCGCAATGAGTCCAGCTCGCCCGTCTTGCCCTCAAGCTCATCTTTGAGGCTCGCCGCGTTCTTCTCGAGGGCTTCGATTTCAACGGCCCGCTCGTCGGCAACTTTGAGGCCGGCTTCGAGATCGGCGTGAGATTCATCAACCGTTTCCTGCAATTGTTGTTTTTGCTGATTTAGCTCTTCGACTTTGGCTGCGGCCTCAGCGAGTTCACTCTGTGCCGCTTCTTTCGCGCGGACTTCATTCTCCACATCAACAGCGAGTTTATTGGACCTGTTTTCGCTGTCCTGCAACGCTGCCGCGCTATTGGAAAGTGCCAGATTCTGTTGAGTGATTTCCTCGGCGCTAATGGCGAGGGAGCGCGTTAGTTCTTCTATTTCTTGTACCTGTGCGTCGAGCTGGCTGCGCAACGCAACGATGTCGTTGTTACGCGCATCGATATCCTGAAGAGCTCGTACTTTATCCGCCCGAAGATCTTCAATTTGAACGGCAAGTTTGGATACATATTTCAGCAGTTCCTCGGGGCCGACATCCACTCTCGCCGGTACGGAATGCCCGATTGACTTGCTCGTCGGTAGCGCCGCGCCAGAAGAGGTTTCCTCCGTTTTCGGGACAGCCTTGACGTTTTCAAAATCTGGATCGGTCCTGCGCCGCCCTTTTCCATGAAGAGGAACTACGTGCGGCAGAAGTCCCTGTTTATCTGCAACAGTGCGTACAATCCCCTCGCTAATAACACGCGTTTTCAGACGGTAGGCCTCTGCCAGCATTTCGTTGCATAGCCTGTTTATCTGTCGAGGAGTCCCACCTGAATAACGGTGAATGAGCAAATTCGCCTCATTTGAGAGTTTTACACCATCGCTTCCTCCCGCCAATCTCAGGCCGTGCCAGACATAGCTCGCTGTTTCCTCTCGGGAATAGTTGCGAATATAGAAAATGACTTGGCTACCGTACTCTATTTGACTCATAGCCGGCGCGTTGATGACATGCACAATATCGGCATTGCCGGCAAGTACAACGCTAATGACCCGACGGTCTTTGATCTCAATTTCGGAGATCCATCGAAGCTGCTCCAATATTATTGGATCAGTCAAATTTGCGTTATCAATGATGAGCAAGACATGATCACCGGCGATGCCACGACAAACGAGAAACTCCTTCGTAATGTTCCTCAGCTCACTCGCCGTGCCGGAAACTTCCTCGAATCCGATCTGTGTCAAAAACGCCCTGTAGAATTGCAGCTCGCCATGACAGGTTTCATCGATCACCACGCAATACATGTGGTCGTCAAGACTGGTAGTGAACCGGTCGATTAGCGTGGATTTCCCCGAACCATCGGCGCCGCAGATAACAACAAGGGAATCCGTATGCGTCGTCGCATTGGCCAAATGCTCCATCAGGAGCGAATACTGCTCGGTCGGAAATAAATGGTTCGGATCGGGGAGACGGCCAAAAGGCGGCTTCGTCAGCCCGAAAAATTCGAGATATCTTGGATCAGCAACAGGATGTTCTAGCGATCGTTCCACCCACCGAATACCTTTTTATGTTTTTATCGTCCGGCAGACCCCTTGCCTCAAAACTGTTACGGGCGTCGCCGTGCAGGCCTTCTACGCCAGCCTCTCAATTCTGGCCCGCTTGTATTTTTATACATAATTCGACTGATTTGGAAGGTAATCTCGTTAAAATAATTAAGAGTCTGCCGTAACTACATGAAAATATTGTTTTTAATCTGATCGAAGTCAAGACCAGTGCGGCGAATGTAAGGTACCATGCGCAGCACCGGCCCATCCTCTCAACCCCAACCCGTTTTTCCAACTCAAGATCAAACCATTACAAACCTCCCCCCCCGGCGGCTGACTTTTGCTCGACCGAGTTGTCGGGATTTTGTGGGTCTGTACCATGGAGCCTTCGACCTCCACACAATAATAAATAGGGGATCACTATGGACCTTAACGCTTCCACACAATAATAAATAGGGGATCACTATGGACCTTAACGCTGGACTGCTCGGGGGCGGATCCTGGGGAACGACCGTTGCGGCATTAATTGCGAGGAATGCACCGATAACGATGTGGGCCAGGGATCAGGGCACCGTGGACGAAATAAATACGCAGCACAGCAATGCGAAGTATCTCCCCAATGCAGCGCTTCCCAAAAGTGTCCGCGCAACGATCGACATCGAAGAAGCCGTGGCCGGGATGGACGTGATTGTCATGGGTATTCCATCGCAGTCATTCCGTGGCGTGCTCGATCAGATCAAGCCGCACATTCGGCCCTGGGTGCCCGTCATCAGTTTGAGCAAGGGACTCGAGCTCAGCACCAACAAACGCATGACCGAACTGATCCACGAGGTGCTTCCGGGGCATCCGGCCGGTGTATTAACCGGGCCGAATTTGGCGCGGGAGATCATGGCGGGCTACGCCGCCGCAAGCGTCATCGCGATGGAAGATGAAGTCATCGTCAAGGAACTACAGAAACTGTTTAACAGCGGCTTGTTTCGCGTTTACACGAATCACGACGTCATCGGTTGCGAACTCGGCGGCGTACTTAAAAACATCATAGCGATCGCCACGGGCATGGGAGATGGACAAGGCGCCGGTGAAAACACACGTTCGGCCGTAATTACACGCGGCTTGGCCGAGATCACGCGCCTTGGTGTTGCGATGGGCGGAGAACCACAGACGTTTGCCGGACTCGCCGGCACCGGAGACCTGATCGCAACATGCACAAGTCCGCAAAGTCGAAATCGTACGGTTGGATACGAGCTGGGCAAGGGCCGGACGATCAGGGAAATCGTCGACGAAATGTTCATGGTTGCCGAAGGGGTAAAAAGCGCGCCGGCCGTCATGGCACTGGCTGAGAAATATGGCGTGGACATGCCGATCGCCAGGCAAGTTTTTCAGGTTGTGCAGGACAAGGGAACCGCGCGCCAGGCTTTTCGGGGCTTGTTGAAGAGAATGGCCGGCGCGGAGTCTGATCCGGGTTAGTAGAGGAGATTACCGGGCGCGATTCCCGGCGTGCGAAAAAAAGTAAAGGAGCAAACCGGAGCCAATGATGCCGATGCCAAACAGGCCTTCAATCGGTCTGTTCATCAGAACGAACCACAGCGTCCAGCCTGTCAGTACCAGGTAAATGATCGGCGGTATCGGAAACAGAAACGTACGGTAGGGGCGCGGCAAATCTGGCTGCCGATAGCGTAGTACAAACACGCTTATGACAGTCGCGAAACTGTTAAGCGCGAGCGTGAAGCCGGCAAAAACCAGGACTGATTCAAAACTCGATGAAAGAATAAATACGATCGCCAGTGCAGACTGCACGTATATTGCGCGACTCGGTATTCCATCTTCGTTCTTATACGAAAGAAAACTCAAGACTTTGAAATCTTCTCCGATCACCTGCAGTACGCGCGGACCAGCGATTGTCATCGCGCTGACCGTTGAGATCAGCAGCGATGCCAGGACGAGCCCGGTGAATCGCCCACCCAGCTCACCGAACACGAATTGTGCTGCGATGAAACCGACTTCGATCTGACCCTTCATCGCATCGACGGGTGCCGAGTAAAGAAAGGTGAAATTCAGCGCAACATACAGCACCGTCACTATAAGCGTGCCCGTCAGCAGTATGCCTGGCAGCATTCGCTGCGGATTTTCAAGCTCGCTGCTCAGGTAGGTCGCCGCATTCCATCCGGTGTAGGCGTAGCTTACGTAAATAAGCGATATCGCAAATGCGCTACTCGTCAGGAGCGTACCATCGCCGCTGGATGGCAGGAAACGTATCGGCTGCGGGCTATCAACTACGACTACAGCGGCGAGACAAAATACGACGATCACGCCGACTTTTAGAATCGTAAAAACGACCTGCAGTCCGCCCGAGTTCCGCCGGCTGCTGCCATGGATGACGGCCAGAATCGCGACGAGGCCCACTGCCAGCGCCTTTTCGATCGA
>CAMYLB010000127.1 GCA_947259145.1 uncultured Woeseiaceae bacterium | reverse complement strand
CGAACTGCCCGACGGTCGCAAGGTAAAGCACTATTACCCGGCGGAGTCGACGGGCCTGGCCACCGGCATGCTGATAACGGCGCTCCATGTGGCGGGTCTCGCAACGTTGACGCACACGCCGAGCCCGATGAAGTTCCTGAATGAAATACTGGGCAGGCCGAAAAGCGAACGGCCGTTTCTGTTACTCGCGGTGGGGTATCCGGCCGACGATGCGCGGGTGCCTGACATCAAGCGGAAATCGCTCGGGGAAATCGCGAGCTTTATCGAGGCCTGACTCACCACCCACCCCGAGGGCACGTGGCGCGCTGGCATAGTCCCCTTCATGGGGAGCGCGATTCTACAAACGCACGGTTTGGCAGCGGCGGCGAGTACAGCGATGTCTTGCGAAGCGACGTTGCGTAGCTGGAGTTAGCAAGACATCGCTGTACTCGACGCCGCGATCAGAATGGTGGGAGGGTCGTGGTTCTACCCCGTGTTCTGCAGGCCCTGCGCGATGCCGTTCACGCTGGCGAGCAACGCTGCGAACAGTTCTTCGTCCTCGTGATTTGATGCCCGCCACCGCGACAACAAGTCCACCTGTATCAGGCTCATCGGATCGACATACGGGTTACGGAGCATAATTGCTCTTTGCAGGGTTACGTCGCCTTCGAGCAAAGAGTCGTGATCCGAATATTCGAGAATCAGGTCTTGAGTGAGGTTGTATTCCTTTTCGATGATCGGAAAGAACTCATCGTGAAGATCACCGGCCAGTTGTGAATAGAGTTTGGCGATCCCCAGGTCAGACTTGGCAAGTACCATTTCGGCATCGGCTGTCAGGGAGCGCAGGAAATACCATTCGGCGAACATCTCCCGAAAGGGTCCGTCGCTAAATTGCCCGGCTGCCTTTGCAAGTCCGCTACCGATTCCGTACCAGCCCGGCAGTACGAATCGGGCCTGTGTCCAGGAGAATACCCACGGGATTGCGCGCAGGTCCTCGACACCGGATTGTGACCGACGCGCCGATGGCCGTGAACCGATTCGCATGCGTTCGATTACATCGATGGGCGTCGCCGTTCTGAAGTAATCGTAAAATTGCGGTGTTTCGTAAATTAGTTTGCGATACGCTCGCCGACTTTCGGTGGCGATGACGTCCATCATCTCATGCCATTCCGGCATGTCGCTGCCGCGGTGCGTCGGCAATGCAGTCGCAAGTGCCACGGAACCCGTAACCTGTTCAAGCGTACGAAGCGCTATGCCGCGCAGACCGTACTTTTCGTTGATTATTTCGCCCTGCTCGGTCACGCGCAGCCGGCCATTAACTGTGCCCGGCGGAGCGCCAAGCACGGCAACATGCGTCTTGCTGCCACCGCGACTGATCGTGCCGCCGCGGCCATGGAATAACGATAGCTCTATATCGTGAGACTGAACCGCATTCACGAGGGCTTCCTGGGCGTTTTGCAGCGCCCAGCGTGCTGACGCGAGGCCGCCATCCTTGTTGCTGTCGGAGTAGCCGATCATGATGGTTTGCCGATTGTTGCGACGCGCCAGGTGTTCGCGATACAAATCGACGCCTAATAACGACTCAAGAATTTCGGGGCCGTTATGGAGGTCATCAACAGTTTCCAGCAGGGGCGCGACGTCAATTGGTACCTCGCCACGTTTGTTGTGGAGTTCGCCCCACTGCGCAAGCAGGAGAACGGACAGTATGTCGTCCGCGTCCTGAGTCATGCTGACAATAAACGGGCCGATGGATTTCTTGCCATACTTTCGGCGGCAAAATGCGATAGCTTGAAACACGCTGATCGTCTTGCGCGCCAGCGTACTCAGAGTCATTGGCGGGTTTTCGCGCGTCGTAATGGCCTCGATAATCCTCTTTGTACGCTCCGCGGCAGGTCGTTCCAGCCAGTCGTCCTCGCCGAGGCACTCGGCAACTACACGCCGGTGAACCTCTGAGTCCTGGCGAACGTCAAGAGTTACCAGGTGAAAGCCAAACGTGTGAACGCGTCGCAGCAGTCGTTGCACGGCGAACAGGCCTGCGTGTTTGCCTTTATTGCACGACAGGCTTTCGGCGATGAGCTCGATATCCTCGACGAATTGTTCAACTTTCTCGTAGGGAAAAATATCGTCGTCGTAGGTTGACTGAAGTCGCTGCTGGACCAGGCGGAGAAATACTCGATAGGGCATTTCTCTGTGGCGGGCCGGAACAGCGTGATAGGCGTTGGGAAAAATCTCACGATACTGCTCGATCTTATCCAGCATGCCCTGACCGAAAGTGGCCCGATCGTCCGACTGACTGAGTTTGCCGCTGATCGATGCGCATTCCTTGTAGTAAAGATCGAGAATCAGCGAGCGCTGTCGGGCCAATGTGGCGCGGATGGTCTTTGCGTTAACGTTCGGGTTGCCATCCATGTCGCCGCCCACCCAGGAGGCAAATTTTACGAGGCTTGGAAGCTGTAGCTGTTTGCTCTCTTCTCCGTAAATGCGAGTGACGGCATCGCGAATATCCTCGTAAAACGGCGGCATAGCCCTGTACAAGACGTCAGTGACAAAAAACAGAACGTGCTCCAGTTCGTCCGCGACAGTCATTCGTTCGGGAGGATGTTCACCCGTCTGCCAGCCCGTAGTCACCAGGAGCCTGATGTTTTGCAAGGCGGCGGTGGTCTCCTGGGGCGTCATCGTTGGGTTGAGCAGATCGACAAGACGCCTGACGATATCTTGCTCCTTGCGGAGCATCGTTCGGCGTGTCGGTTCGGTCGGATGGGCCGTAAAAACAGGCTCGATCAACATCGAATCGAGCAATGCCTGCAAGCCGTCGACATCCATGCCGGATGCTTTGAGTTTCAGCAATGTCTCTTCAAGACCGCCGGGCTGATTTTCGTCAACAGCACGGAGGTATTCACGACGCCTGCGTATGCGATGCACTTTTTCGGCCGTGTTGACCATTTGAAAATACGTCGAGAAGCTGCGAATCAGCTGCAGCGAAAGGTCAGGATCGAGTCCTTCGACGAGTTTTGCGAGTTCTTCGCCGGTCTTTTCGTTGTTTTCGCGCCTTCTGATCGCCCGTAAACGAGCATTCTCGACGAGTTCGAAGAGCTCTTCGCCATTCTGTTCAAGAATGAGGTCGCCAACCATCGCGCCCAACGTACGAACATCGTCGCGCAACGCCTGATCCTTGTCTTCGAACGTGATGTCCTGACGACGAAGTGTCTTTTTGATTCCGGTACCCATTACTTTTCTACTTTTTGGGGTCTGTGATCAGTCTCGGAAATTCTCGTACTGCATCGGCAGCCCTATGTCGGTCTCTTTGAGCATGCTGATAACAGCCTGCAGGTCGTCGCGCTTTTTGCCGCTGACGCGTAACTTGTCGCCCTGGATCGCGGCCTGCACCTTCAGCTTTGCTGCCTTTATCTGTTTCACGAGTTTGCGCGCGCGATCGATATCGATGCCGCGACGCAGAATAATTTTTTGCCGTGCTTCATTGCCCGAAAACTCGGGCTCCTGTTCCTCGAGACACGCTATGTCAACGCCGCGCTTCGAGAGTTTCTGTTGCAGGATATCGATCATCTGCTTGAGCTGAAAGTCGGATTGGCTCGTTAGCGAAATCACCTGTTCTTCGAGCTCGAATTTTGATCCCGTGCCCTTGAAGTCGAAACGAGTCGTGACCTCGCGATTGGCCTGGTCAACGCCGTTGCGTGCCTCGTGCGCGTCGAAGTCGCTGACTACATCAAATGATGGCATCTTGTTTTCCTGTCGGGGTTGACGCGGCAAAAGGTACACCCGCGGCGGCGAACACGCCAGACCCAAAACTGCAAAATCTCCACAGGCTGCCCAGTAACAGCGGCGGCCCGGCCGTTCCGGCGGCCGCAAGATGATCGCCATGTTCTTCGTTATGGATATCCGCGCCAGCCCATCTCCGCAATCTGCGGATCGCATCTGGCGGCACCTCTGGGAGATGCGCGACGCCGTATCGGTCAACATTGTACTGCCGACGGTCGTGTCGTCGCCATGCCCGTTACTGGCCGAAGAGCGTGCGGACTCCGTCCTGTCGGCGACCGGCATCCAGGTTCCGCAGAATTCCGCCTGGATTCCCATGCAGGTCGACGTATCACGGTTTGCCCATGACAATGGTGATATCCGCCTCAACGCACTCGAAAAGGTTTTGAATCACTGTGTTGACCGGGGTGACTCACTGCATGATTCGCGCAGCTGGTCGTCGTCGGTTGTTCAGTTTGATAGCTGGCTTAACAGGCGCCTGGCTGTCGCAATTCGGGGTTGGGGTGACCTCGTCAGCCGGCGTCGTGCGGATCCGGGCGCATTCCGCACGCTGAAAGAACTCGAAGAACTTGCGGAGTTTATCGATACGACTCTGCGTGCGAGATCACATGCCCTTGCAAGAGAGCGGGGTTACTGCCCTGCCGTAGACGTGGCCGGCATGAAGGTCCTTACCGGCGGTGGAGAAATGAAACTGCGCTGGCAGCACGCCGTCGACCACACGGCGCTCAGGCATCGCAACCTCACAACCATGTCCGTGTGGGACGTGTTTCCGCAGGCTGGGCCAGCGGATTTGCGGTACGTTGATTTGCTGCCGTTGATGCGTTGCGCGAATTGCCTGTCGTTTCAGCGCAGCGTCGATATATCGCATTGGACGATCAGCGAATTCAGGCGCTTCTACGAGCGTGTGAGCGCAATACTGCGCTGCAAGTTCGACGCAGGGCAGATTGCGAAACAGGTATAAACTGGTATAAGTTTAATGGCCGCTTGCCGGGGCAATCGATTGAGGGAACGTATTGCAACCGATCACACCTGACGCTCATGGCATAGCCGTTCTGATACTAACGGTCGTTGCGCTTTTTTTGTTCACGCGCGACAACATTCCGCTTGAGTCTTCGTCGCTCGCCATTCTGACACTGCTGGTCGCCGGCTTCACGCTGTTCCCCTATGCGAAAGGTGGCGAGGTCGTGCTTGGGCCGGTCGACTTTTTTGCGGGCTTTGGTAACGAAGCGCTTGTCGCGATTTGCGTCCTGATGATGGTCGGCAAGGCGCTTGAAACGACGGGCGCACTGCAGCCGTTGGCGAGCGTGGTCGGGCGCGCGTGGTCGACCAGCCCGGTGCTTGCGCTCTTGGCAACGCTCGTTGCCGGAGCGATTCTCAGTGCCTTCATGAACAACACACCGATTGTGGTGCTGTTGATGCCGATACTCGTTGGCGCGTCATTGCGTTCCAAGTTCCCGGTATCGGGCGTCATGTTGCCGATGGGTCTGGCGACAATTGTTGGCGGCATGTCTACAACGATTGGTACCTCGACCAACCTGCTGGTGGTTGGAATCTCCCGTGATATGGGCATGCATGAATTCAGTATGTTCGAGTGGGTGCTGCCCGTCGCTATAGTGGGTGGAGTAGGGCTGATTTACCTGTGGCTTGTTGCGCCAAGACTGATACCGGACAGAACGCCACCGATGGCTGACACATCGCCACGAATCTTCAGCGCTCAGCTGCACGTCAAAGAAGGTGGCTTCGCAGACGGCAAGTCGCTCTCGGAAGTGTTGGCAAAGGCGGACGGCAATCTTCGAATTGACAAGATTCAGCGAACCGACACCCTGTTCCTGGCAAAGCTGCCATCGGTGAAGCTGCAGCCGGGTGACAGGCTGTTCGTCAAGGACTCACCGGAGAACCTGAAGCACTATGAAACTTTGCTCGGTGCAACGCTTTTCAATATTTCAGACATCGAGCACCCGGTCGATGAGGAAACGCCGCTCAAAGCCGAAGGTCAGCAACTGGCCGAAGTGGTTGTTACGCGTGGCTCGCCGTTGCACTTGCGCAGTCTCGCGGCGGCGCGATTCACGAGCAGCTACGGCTTGTTGCCCCTCGCGGTTCACCGCGCTCGCGCGCCCAGTTCGCAGGTTACAGGCGACCTGAACCAGATTCGACTGCGCGCGGGCGACGTGCTGCTCGTTCAGGGTACGAGCGATGCAATTTCGCATCTTAAGGAAAACGGCACGATGCTGGTGCTTGACGGCGCGACCACCCTGCCGCAGACACACCATGCCAAGCGTGCTCTTTCGGTAATGGCCTTCGTCGTAGCGGCTGCGGCGCTGGGCATCATGCCGATTTCGGTCAGCGCGCTGGTTGGCCTGGGGCTGATGTTGGCGACGGGTTGCCTGGGCTGGCGCGACGCGGCCGGAGCGCTGTCGATCCCCGTGGTCATGATTATTGTGACCGCGCTGGCGTTGGGCAAGGCGCTGATGGGTACGGGTATGGCCGCGTTTATCGCGGTTAGTTTCGTCAACGCCGCGTCCGGGCTGCCGCCGCCCATGATTCTCAGTGCGTTCCTGCTCCTCATGACGATCATGACCAACATCGTGTCGAATAATGCGGCAGCGGCTATCGGCACGCCGATCGCCATCAGCATTGCGGAGCAACTTGGCGTCAGTTCCGAGCCCTTCATCCTCGCCGTGCTGTTCGGTGCCAACATGAGCTTCGCAACACCGTACGGCTATCAAACCAACCTGCTGGTGATGAGTGCCGGCGGCTACAAATTTGCCGATTTCCTGCGCGTCGGCATCCCGCTCACAATCATTATGTGGGTTGGATTCTCGCTGGTCCTGCCGATGATGTACGATCTGTAAACACTTGACGTAGCGCCGGAGCGACGGTAATACTCGGATGCATGAATGCTCAGATGATCAACAACTGGTGGTGGCTGCCCGCGAATGAGGGGGTGGCTGGCTGACTTTTAGCTGAGCAACGCAGGACCAAAAGCCCATCTCTGCCGATAACAGGGATGGGCTTTTTTTTGACCATGGATGGTTGGAGCATCGTAGGAGCGGCTATCAGCCGCGACAAAGGAACCGAGCAGCATCGTAGGAGCGGCTATCAGCCGCGACAAAGGCACCGAAAAGCATGCAAGCACCGTTTGACATAGCGGCCGACCTGGATACTCCGGTCTCGGCCTACCTGAAGCTCAAGGCAATGCGCCCGCGCTTCCTGCTCGAGAGCGTCGAAGGCGGCGAGCGGCTGGCACGCTATTCCTTCCTTGGTTTCGGCGACGCTGTCGAAGTTCGAATGGACGATGCCTCGCTGAGTATCAACGGCAAGAAGGAACAGCGGCCCCGAAACCAGGCCGAATACCTGGCTGCTTTGCGTCGGGTGCTGGAGCTGGCGCCGAGGCCGCAGCCTGATGACGACCTGCCGTTCGCAGGCGGCCTCGTCGGCGTGTCCGGCTACGACGTAGTGCGACTGTTCGAAAAGCTGCCCCAGGGAACCGATCCGCAATCCAGCGTCCCCGATGCCGCGTTTGTTGCTCCCGCGTCGCTACTGGTTTTTGATCACCTGACGCGCCGTGTTGCACTGCTGCACGACGGGCCCGAGGAAGAACGGCAACGTCTCAGGGCGGAAGTCATCAAACAGCTTCGTGGGCCGATACCGGCGAGCAATGAGAATGCGACCATCTCACCGGCCGTAGCGAGCCTGACCGAAGAGGAATATTCGGCGCGGGTAGATGCATGCAAGGAATACATTGCGGCCGGCGATATCTACCAGATTGTCCTGTCGGTCCTGTTTCGCGGCAAAACCGACGTCGCACCTTTCGAGGTATACCGCGCGCTGCGTCTGCTGAACCCGTCTCCTTATATGTTCTTCTTTGACTTCGATGATTTGCAGGTTGTGGGTTCTTCACCCGAAGCGCTGGTAAAGCTGAATCACAATACGGCGTCGTTGCGGCCAATCGCAGGCACTTTGCCGCGCGGTGCGACACGCGAGGAAGATCTTCTGAACGAGGCGGCACTGCTTGCAGATCCGAAAGAGGCGGCAGAGCATGTCATGCTGGTTGACCTGGCGCGTAATGATCTTGGCCGCGTTGCCAGCGCCGGATCTGTGCATGTCGAACCCTACCGCGCCATCGAACGCTACAGCCATGTCATGCACATCGT
>CAMYLB010000126.1 GCA_947259145.1 uncultured Woeseiaceae bacterium | reverse complement strand
GGACCTGCATGGCCTGGTTCGCTCGGTGCGGCACGGCAATTCCAAGATTACTGAATTTGATACCTCGTGCTTCTCGGGCGAATATGTGACCGGTGATGTCACCGAAGAATATCTGCATGAGCTTGAAACCCGTCGCAACGATGCTGCGAAACGATCGCGTCAGACCAGAAAGAAGCATGCGTCCAACGTCGTTGCGCTGTAGGAGTTTGCCGGCAGCGGCGAACGCGGAGAAGAGACCGGACCTTTCAGTGACGCGCTCATGAGCCTCCGGGTCATGATCATCGATGAACAGGCTGAATTCCGCAGCCTGCTCATGCATCACATTACGTCGCACTGGCCCGACGCCATTATCTCGGCCTACGATCCGTCCGTGGCCGGGCATCTGCCGGACGAATTCTCGGGTGCCGGCAACGACCTTATCCTCCTGGGGAACTGTCACGGTGAAGATCGTGACGGTATCGATGCACTGAAGCGCTTTGTTGGTAAGGACAGGTTTCCGCCTGTTGTTTATTTCGGCGCGGAAAAAGATCGTCGCGCGGTTCGCGAGCTCGCGCCCGATGCGCACTTCAACCGCGATGATATTAGCCACGATGCATTGATTGTCCGGCTTAGTGACGTGCTGCTATCGAGGCGCCTGGTCGCTTCAACCGATTCATTGTTCGTCGGCGATATGCGGACCGGTATTCACCCGCTCATAAAGGGCTATCGCTTCATCCGCAAGCTCGGTGCGACCGCTCATTCCGGCGTGTACCTGGCGGAACGCGAATCGACGCATCTCATGGTTGTGCTCAAGGTATTGCGACAGATGGCGCAACAAGGTGACAGCATCGGCGCGTTCGATCGGTTCCTGCAGGAGTATGAAACGATCGGGGACATAACTCACCCGAATATCGTAACAATCTACGATCTGGGTGTGGCCGATGATCACGCACACATCGCGATGGAATACCTGGAAGGGGGTGATCTGCGCCACCAAATCGACGAAGGCATCCGGGAAGAGGATGCGCTCGAATACTTGCGACAGATTGCCAGTGCGTTGTCGGCCGTGCACGAGCAGGGAGTGCTGCACCGCGATCTCAAGCCCGGCAATATCATGCTGCGAAAGGATGGCTCGATCGCGTTGATTGACTTCGGTCTGGCCAAACGTGCAAGACTCGAAAGTGAAATTACGGACAAAGGCGAAATTTTCGGCACGCCGTACTACATGAGCCCCGAGCAGGGGCACGGCAGCGCCGTCGACGAACGCAGCGATATTTACAGTCTCGGCGTTATTTTTTACGAAATGTTAACGGGCGAGAAACCTTACAAAGCCGACACAGCGATGGGCATCATTTACCAGCACGGACAGGCCCCGATACCCTTGCGAAGTACCAGATGTTAATCAACCTGATGCTGGCGAAAGCGCCGGGCGACCGCCTGCAGAGTGCCGCGGAGATCGAAGAGTGGCTGTAGCAAGCGTGGTGCCGGAGGCAATTGCGCGATTCCTGGACGAACCGACTCCCCGTGAATGGCTGGATGAAGCGTGCAGTCGCCTGCCGGAGATGCTGCTCGACCACGCGAATTGTGAACTGAAGGCGGCGTCAACGGCGCTGGGCTTTTTGTACCGTTATCCCGAGCGCACGGCGCTGGCGCAGCGAATGTCGAAGCTGGCCCGCGAGGAGTTGCGACATTTTGAGCAGGTTCGCTCGATCATGGATGAAATGGAGATACCGTTTCAGCGCCTGAGCGCGTCGCGATACGCCGGGCGGCTGCGCGACGTGGCGCGACCGATGGAACTTCGCGATGCTCGTGCCAAGGCTGCCGGAGAAACTGGGCAAGTTTTACGGCGGTTTACTGGCGTCAGAGGCGCGCCATTTCGAACACTACATTGCGTTTGCCCGGTCGGAGTGCGGTATTGATGATGTGGAGATCGATGAACGACTCGCCGAACTCAAGGACATCGAGGCGGCGCTGATTTCCGAACCGGATCCTGACTTCCGCTTTCATTCGGGTCGCCCTTTGTAATACTTGCCTTGTAGTAGTGCGCCCGGCACGTCACCCAGATCTAGCGCGGCAGTGCTTCAAGGCGCGGGCCCTCGTCATCCCATCGCACGACGCTGCCGTGTTCATACCAGTCGCCAAGCACAATGCGGTACACCACCCTGTCCTCGAGTTCCACGTCGTGAACGGCGGGTCGGTGCGTATGCCCGTGCAACAGAACGTCGATACCACGGGTGCGAAAGGTACCGACGACCGCGTCCTGATTCACGTCCATGATGTCTTCGCCTACCGAATCGATGTATTCCTTGCTCTGCTGCCTTGCAGCTTCGGCGAACGCGATACGTTCCTGCAATGGTTTGGCCCGCATCATGGCCTGCCAGTCAGGGTTTCGGGTCATCAGCCGGACCTGCTGATACTGTTTGTCGTCAATGCACAATGCATCGCCATGGCTTAATAGCACCTTGTCCCCATACAGCTCAATAGGCGTGGGGTCACTGAGCAAGGTCACGCCGGTTTCTTCTGCGAACTGATCGCTGATCATGAAATCCCGATTGCCGTGCATGAAGAACACGGGGACGCCGGAGTCGACGAGGGTGCGCAGTGCGCTCTTCATAATCGCGTAATGCGGATCGGGATCATCGTCACCGACCCAGGACTCGAACAGGTCCCCGAGGATGTAGAGCGCATCGGCGTCAGCAGCCTCGCCCTCGAGAAACCGGAGGAACTGCTCGCCGATTTCGGGATTTTTCTCGTCCAGGTGCAGGTCCGAAATGAAGAGCGTGGTCACGATGCTTCAGATCACTCGTAGCTGACGCGAGAGATTGTCTTGATGATGACCGGCACGACCGGAACGTCTCTGGAGAATTTACCGGCCGGCCCGGTTTTCGAGCTAACGATTGCATCGACAACGTCCATGCCTTCGATAACGAAGCCAAAGACCGTGTAGCCCCAGCGGCCCTTGTACGGGTCCTTCGTCGGATCGAGCCGGTCATTGTCGGCGACATTGATGAAAAACTGCGAGTTGGCGGAATGAGGATCGTTGGTGCGCGCCATAGCGATCGTGCCGCGGACGTTGGTCATGCCATTGCCGGACTCGTTGGCAATGGTCTTGCCCTTTTCCTTGAGCTTGAGGCCTGGCGTGTAACCTCCGCCCTGGGCCATAAACCCCGGGATCACGCGGTGAAAAATCGTGCCGTCATAGAAACCGCTGTCGACGAGCTCAAGGATATGAGCCACGGTGATTGGCGCTTGTTTGCCATCAAGTTCGAGCTTGATGGCCCCGAGCGAGGTCACTATTTCGATGTGTGGATGGGCGGGTACCTTGTCCGCTGCGAAGCCGAAGGTCGTGCTCAACGCGAGCAGCATCGTGATCAGGGTTCTTTTCATGGTTCTTCGAGGTCCCGCACCGTAACGGGGAAACCTTAACAGGTAGTGCTGATGGCAATCCCGTGGAAACCTGTGGACATCCGACGTATGTGGTGATGTAGGGTGTGACGATGCCGTCGCATCACACCAAAGACAAAGGTGACCTGGGTGTCTTGAAGGCTCAGATTGATTTGTTCGAGCAAGGGCTCGACAGCATCACTGAGGGTAGAGACGCCCAAGAATGGTCAGAGAAAGAACGTAAGGTTCGCCGCTGACTATCGCAGGGTTCCGTAGAGACTATACGTGCGGCGCCTGAGATGGCGAAGAGATAGTCCAGACCACAAACTCGCATTAGCGGGGCCGTGAAAACGGTAGTTGGTAAGCTAAGCCGAGGGTTGCAGGTTCGAGTCCTGCCGGGCGCACCATTCCGACGCTTTGCGTCCATTTAGTGAAAGGTAAGTAGAATAGAAAGTACTGTGGTGGGTGTAGCTCAGTTGGTAGAGCCCCGGCTTGTGATGCCGGTCGTCGCGGGTTCGAGTCCCGTCATCCACCCCATTTTCTTCAGGTGGGGCCTCTAGCTCAGTTGGTAGAGCAGGAGACTCTTAATCTCTTGGTCCGGGGTTCGAGTCCCCGGGGGCCCACCATTTTT
>CAMYLB010000125.1:614-16794 GCA_947259145.1 uncultured Woeseiaceae bacterium | reverse complement strand
ACCGCGACCGGCGCCATCCTATACGATAAGGCCATTATCAACCAGATTTCGGAGGAGCGCTTTACGCCGGGTGGGTGGCCGCACGCCGAAGTACTGACCGGCCCGTTGCGATCGGGCGGCCGTGGCAACACGATGTACGTGGGCAACGTGCCGCGTCAGTTCGTCCTGCGTCATTACCTGCGCGGCGGCTTGATTGGCAAAATCATTCGCGACCGTTACCTGTTCTCCGGGGCCGACAAGACACGACCATTCATGGAATGGCGTTTGCTGGACAAGCTGTCTTCGAACAATCTGCGCGTGCCGCGACCGGCGGCAGCACGCTATCGGCAGAGCGGTACTTTCTATACGGCCGACATTATAACGGTCCGTATTCCGGACGTGGTTGCCCTGTCGCAGTATATTGCCGACAACAATCCCGATGAGGCGTTCTGGCATTCGATCGGAGAGTCAATCTACGAGTTTCATAAGGCCGGCGTCTATCACGCAGACATGAACGCCTATAACCTGCAGATCGACGAATCCGGCTTGTTGTGGATGCTCGACTTCGACAAGGGGTCGTTGAGGCCTCGCGGCCCCTGGCAGCAGGCGACGCTGGATCGCCTGCACCGGTCGCTGCAGAAGATCGTTGGACTGGATCCGCGACTGAACTTTCGAGCCGTGAACTGGGAGCAATTGCTGGAAGGTTATTTCAGCGCGTCGAGATCGGCATAGTAGTCGGGGTAGCCATCGGGCAGGTCTTTGAACTTGCGATGTATCCAGAAGTACTGCTCCGGACACGAGCGGACGTGCTGCTCCAGGAGAT
The DNA here is from genome assembly GCA_947259145.1 of uncultured Woeseiaceae bacterium. GTDB lineage: Bacteria > Pseudomonadota > Gammaproteobacteria > Steroidobacterales > Woeseiaceae > UBA1847. Next base: position 15,992 of record CAMYLB010000125.1, on the reverse strand, counting down.
CGATATAACGTTTCGTGTCGGCGACCGGGTCGGCGCCGGGAAAATCTTCGAAAGCCGGCAGCAAGATCAGTTCGTAAGTTGAATCTTTGAGCCTGCGCGGAAAAAACGGTATCACAACCGCATTGCCGAGACGTGCGAGCGTCGACGTTGCCGTCGTATGCATTGCGGGTATGCCAAAGAACGGAATGACCTCGGAGCCTTTGCGGTTATAGCTCTGGTCCGGCGCATACCAGATCGCACGCTTGTTGCGCAGGCTGCGCACTACCTTCTTGACGTCACGTTTCTCGATCGTTGTCTCTGCCGAGCGTTCGCGGCCCGTACGCTGCAGCTCCGTCATGAATTCGCTGCGGTTACGGCGGAACACCGCGTCGAATGGCGGCATATTCAGCGACAGCACGCGCCCCATGATCTCCAGCGTCGTGAAATGTGCGCTGAGCAGAATCACACCGCGTCCCGAATCGAGCGCTTTTTGCACGTGCTCGATGCCGTGGAGCTTCGTGATTGACTGCAGGTGCCGGTCACTGGCCCAGCGCCCAAGGCCCATTTCGATGAGCGTCATGCCAAGGGCTTTGAAATGCTCGTAGGCGAGTGCGTCACGTTCGTCGGGTGAAAGCTCGGGAAAGCACAGCCCGATGTTGCGACGCACGATGGCACGACGGGAGCCGCCAACGGCGTGCGCGATTCGGCCAAAAATACGGCCCGATGCGAGTGCCAGCCGATGTGGCAGCAGGCAAATCAGTCGCAGCAAGCCCATGCCCAGCCAAATCGGCCAATAGCGAGGGCTCCAGTAACTGGATAGTGGTTTGCGTTCACCGGTCATTGGAAACGCAGTTTACTCGGACATACCGTCTACGTAACCACCGGTGCTGGGTTTCTGTGCGGCGTTGGCTGCTCCTACTTGCGCGGTCACATCGTCTGCCTGCATACCGACATGAAAAGCCGCAAACCCCGGCATGACGACCTGGTTTCGCGCCAATCCGATAATGCGCCCGGCGTAAGGCGAAAAAAGTTCGCTGCGTTGATTGCTCATGGGGTCGGTAATCGTTCCCAGCAGATCGCCCTTGCGGACCGTGCTGCCAAGGCTGACATCGGCAAGCAGAATGCCACCATTGTCCGCTCGCACCCAGGATGATTTGTAGTACACCGGCTCAGGGTCACCCCAGAAACGCCTTTTCCTGACCATGCCGAGCGTACTCAACAAAGTCTCGATACCCTTGACGCCGTGCTTCACTTCCGCGAGTTCGAGTTGCGACGGACCGCCAGCCTCGACTGTTACAGCAGGAATCTCGGCGAGAGTCGCCGCGTGTCGCAGCGTTCCGACCGTCGGCTTGCTGTGTAGTACGACCATAGAGCCAAATCCCTGTGTCAGCGTAACGACATCGGGGTTTCTAAGGTCGGCTCTAATTTGTGGCAGGTTGGAGCGCTCAAAGGAGCCGGTGTGCAGATCAACTAATGCATCGCAGTGAGCAATGACATCGTTGAACAGCGAGTAAGCGATTCGGGCGGCGGCGCTGCCGTTCGGATTACCCGGGAAATAGCGGTTCAGGTCGCGCCTGTCAGGAAGGTATCTGGAGCCGCGGCGAAAGCCCTGCACGTTCACGATCGGTACGCCGATCAGCGCGCCGGACAGTTTGCTCGGGGCGATCTCGTGCATTACACGCCGCACTATCTCAATACCGTTGAGTTCGTCGCCGTGTACGGCGGCTGTCAGGCAGAGCGTCGGTCCCGGCGAAGCACCGTTGACGACCAGTACGGGGGTCGATACCGGCACACCCTCGAATAGCTCGGTCGCTGACCACGACAAGCGATGCGCTGTCCCAGGCATGATTTCCTTGCCAAGCAGTTGCAGCGGCGCGGCCGGGTCCTCTTCCACGGTCGTCACGGCGTCGGCGAGCGGCACAAGATGCTCATGGGCGGAGACGGCCTCGACCAGTTTTTCCGCCGCTGCCGAGGTTTCGCTGGAACGCGAATCGGCATCGACGGTCGTATCCTGCAGGACGTCGGCGCCATTGTCCGTAGGCTCGATTGCGGCCTCGCCTGCCAACACCGAAGTGGCGGGCAGCAGCAGCATCAGGCCGGCCAAAAATTGGCAGATACCTGGGCAGGTGTCAGATCGAGGTTTTGATAGGCGCATACTTATGGATAAAAATACGGCAAAATGCCATGGATTTCTGTGAACTAATCAATAATTTACGATTGAAACTTGAAATGACTCAAATGACAAGCACTTGTCGACATTTGTTAGTAGTCCTGGTTCTCGCGGCCGTCGTTGCGAGCGCCGATGAGACGTTCCCGCAACCGCCTGAACTACAGCCGGATGTCGACTTCTGGGTATCGATCTTCACGCGCTACTCCACCGACGAAGGGGTGTTGCACGACAATCGCAATCTCGCCGTCGTATACGAGCGCCTCGACATGCCCGCGACGCTGTCCCGGCGTGAGCGGCAAAGACGTGTAGAAGCGCGCCGCAAGAAGCTCAAGGCCGCATTGCGGGCACTTGCGTCGGGCAAGCGCGACAAGCTGAGTGACGACGAGGTGAGGGTGCTCTCGCTGTGGCCAGAGGGCGTCGGCAACGACACATTCGCGGCGGCTGCAAAGCGCATTCGCTATCAGCAAGGGCTCCGCGATCGTTTTCGTGAGGGACTCGTGCGCTCCGGCCGCTGGCGAAGTTTCATTAACGAACAGCTCACGGCACTGGCGGTGCCGATCGAGATCGCGGCGCTGCCGCATGTCGAATCTTCCTACAACCCCGACGCGCGCTCGCACGTCGGCGCATCCGGTATCTGGCAATTTACGCGGAGTACGGGTCGGCGATTCATGCGCGTCGATCACGTTGTCGATGAGCGAAACGATCCGTTTACAGCTACGCGCGCGGCCGGTCAGTTAATGGCCTACAACTATTCGATTACGGGCAACTGGCCGATGGCGATTACGGCCTATAACCACGGCCTCGGCGGTGTTCGGCGCGCCATGAAAAAATACGGCGACACGGCTTATGTCGAGATACTGCGGAATTACAATGGACGCACTTTCGGTTTCGCGTCACGAAACTTCTACGTTGCATTCTTGGCGGCCAAGGAGGTAGATCAAAATGTCGAGAACTATTTTCCGGGGCTCGTCGTTGAAAGGCCTGTGGACTATGCGGCGGTCAATTTGCCGACATTCATTTCGGTGCCAGGTTTAACCCGGGCGCTCGCCACGACGCCCGAGATTCTCGCAAAACACAATCCCGGACTGCAGGCGACGGTCTGGCAGGGAAGCAAGTACCTGCCCAAGGGGTATGAGCTGCGCATGCCTGTCGGGGAACTGAGTCAACCACTTGCCGGCATCCTTGCAAAGCTGCCACCGGAAAGCACTTTTGAGAAGCAGCTGCCGGACATGTTCCACAGGGTTGCCCGTGGCGATACGCTGTCGCAGATCGCCGAGGCGTATGACACGCGGGTATCGACGCTGGTTGCACTGAATGGATTGAACAGCAGACATCGCATTCGCATTGGGCAAAATCTGCGGCTGCCTGCTGCAGGTCCGGCGCCTGTCGTAGAAACAGTCTCAGAGGCATCGGTTGGCGTGGCAACTGCGGTCGCGTCCGTCGCCCCCGAGCCTCAGGAAATCGCCGTTGCGGAAGCAACGCCGGGCGCGATGGCCGACGAACTTACAGTCGTGTCGACGGAGGCCATCCAGACCGACCTGCTATCTGACCCGAGTGATTACAGCGTGGCCGGCGACGGTAGTATTGAGGTTCAGCCGCTGGAGACGCTGGGCCACTACGGCGACTGGCTGGAAATCAAAACGCAAAGGCTCCGGGACATCAATGCACTTGCATTCCGGACGCCTGTCGAGGTTGGTCAGAGAATCAAGCTGGATCTCGATACCGTTGACGCCAAAATCTTCGAGGAACGCCGCATTGCTTATCATCGCGTGCAGCAGGACACCTTCTTCCGACGCCACGTCATCAGCGATGTTCGCGAATATGCGATCCGGGCCGGCGACTCGATCTGGATTCTCGCGCTGCGCAAATATGACGTGCCTATATGGCTGTTCCGCCAGTACAACCCAAGTCTTGATCTGCACAAGGTTCGGCCCGGAACAAAAGTGCAAATCCCCATGCTGACCAAAGTCGAGCGCGATTGATGATCGATCGCACCAGTTTAGCCGTGTTGAGATTGTTGCCTGTCCTGCTTGTAATCCTGACGGCAGCGTCCTGGTTCGCCGTTGTAGAGAAAGATGGCCCGTACCTCTTACGCAACCTGATGCCGTTGCTCGTCCTGCTGGTGCTGGCCTTGATAACGCTTTATCGAGGCGGCGGCAAATGGTCGGGTGCCGGCATGCGCATGCCTCTCGGTACGCTGGGATTCGCGGTTCCAGCGTTGGGCCTGTCTGTGTACCTGCATTTCGCCTATGCCGTAAACCTGAATGACATGTTCAGTCATTCGCAATTTCCGGGCCGTGTATTTCGTTACCTGCCGCTCTATACCCTGGGAGCAGGTGGCATCGGATTTGCGATTGGATGGATAGTTGGCAGGAACGTGTAGTGTGATGCGAGGCGTTCTCCGCGGCAACGAGGTTTGCTAAGCTTACGACTCTATGAGTCGAATACCCGCTTTATGATCAAGAACCGACGCACGCGATTGCTGTACGGCCAGATAGGCCTGATGCTGCTTATATTCATGACACCCACCGTCATGCAGGCAGGGGCATTTCCTGTCGCCGATAAAGTTGTCATTGAGAAAGCTGTCCGCAAACTGCACCTAATGCGAGATGGCAGGGCGTTTCGTACCTTCAAAATTGCCCTTGGCATCAGGCCAGTGGGCGACAAGAAGAAGGAGGGCGACTTCAGGACGCCCGAGGGCAGTTATTACCTGGATAGCCGTAATCAGCACAGTGACTATTTTCTGGCCATTCATATTTCGTATCCCGACTCGGCCGATCTGCGCGAGGCCAGCCAAATTGGCAGCGCACCGGGTGGCGCGATCATGATTCACGGCCAGCCGAACGAACCGACGCGGTCCGAGGCGTACTACCGCACGCAAGACTGGACCAATGGCTGTATCGCGGTCTCCAACTCCGACATGATCGATATCTGGCTCATGACGGGTGAGAACACACCGATTGAAATTCGCCCATAACGAATACCCGAGCCAGCCATGAAAGACGTTGTTGATCTCATCGACGCCGAGGTATGGCCCGAGGGCAGCCTCGAAGTCCTCTCTCAGTTCGAAGTAGATCAGCTGAAAAATGATGGTGCTGGTGGGCTGTACCCGATGCTGCGTCGCTGCATGCTCGCTGTTCTGCATGCAGACAGCAAAATCGACGATACCCGCGAGTTGCTGGATGCCTACAAAAACTTCGAAGTCGGCTTCATCCAACAGGATCGGGGCCTCAAGGTCTCCCTGACCAACGCGCCTGCAGAGGCGTTTGTGGATGGCAAAATGATTCGTGGCACACGCGAACTGCTGTTTGCCGTGCTTCGCGACATCGTTTTCACGCGCAATGACATTATCGAGGGCGGCCGATTCGACCTGGATACGTCGGACGGCATTACAAATGCCGTGTTTCATATCGTCCGTAACGCGCGCATGTTGGATATACCGGCAGAAGTGAACCTCGTAGTGTGTTGGGGTGGGCATGCGATCAGCCGCCGCGAGTACGACTACTCTAAGCTGGTCGGCTATGAATTGGGGCTGCGTGCCCTGAATGTTTGCACGGGTTGTGGTCCGGGCGCGATGAAAGGCCCGATGAAAGGAGCGACTATCGCTCATGCCAAACAGCGGATTCGAGGCGGGCGGTATATTGGTATAACGGAGCCCGGGATTATCGCGGCCGAATCGCCAAACCCGATCGTCAATTCACTCGTCATAATGCCGGACATGGAAAAGCGCCTTGAGGCTTTTACGCGGCTGGGACACGGCATTATTGTGTTTCCTGGTGGAGTGGGTACGGCGGAAGAAATCCTCTACTTGTTGGGTGTATTACTGCACCCGGACAATCAGCGGCAACCCATGCCGTTTATCATGACAGGACCGGCGTCCTCAGAGTCATATTTTCGACAGATAGATGAGTTCGTAGCGGCGACGCTCGGCGATGAGGCACGAAGTCGCTACCAGATAATCATCGATGATCCTGGTGAAGTTGCGCGCCAAATGAGCGTACGTCTGAAAGACGTGCTCGATTTTCGAACAAAGCATGGCGACGCGTACTATTTCAACTGGCGCCTTCGAGTTGACAGGGAATTTCAAAAACCATTTGTCGCAACCCACGAGACAATGCGAGGCCTCGATATCAGCGAGGACCTTCCCAGTCATGTTCTGGCGGCGAACCTGCGGCGCGTGTTTTCCGGCATCGTGTCGGGCAATGTCCGCGAAGACACGGCTGAACTCATCGAACGCATTGGACCCTTCGAGATCGACGGATCGCAACGCATGATGAAGCTGCTCGACAAACTGCTGGCGGGTTTCGTCGCTGATCGACGCATGAAGATTTCGACTGGGGCATACCATCCCTGCTATGTGATTAAGTAAAACCAAGTACTAAGTAATTGAAATAAAAGATAAAAAAGGATTTGGCACTGTGATGTAGTTCCTGTGATTTGCGTAGCTCGAGACTTAGTATTTAGTCAAAGGACTGACCGAGCAAACTCAATGCCAGATAGCAAGAACATGAGATGGGTCGACGGCTTTGGCACGGACGCCAAACCGGATTCAAAGACCGACGCAACATCGCTGGAGCATGTCGAGCCGGCCGCGAATGACGCCGATGGCTGGAAACAGTATCGCCGCTGGATCTCCAAGGCACCGGCACCACGCGGGCGACGCGCGGGCATCGATCCGGCGTTGTACACATGGAAAGGCTATCGCGACTGGTCGGACCAGGTAAAACGCAACTGGATTAAAGAGCCGAAAAAAGATTAGACGTTCCGATTTGACATATGCAAAACGCCGGCTGAATGCCGGCGTTTTGCATTCTGACTGAGCAAACCTGCTTGAGGGGAACAAGCTGTGATCTATCTCACGGCCATTGGATTTTGGCCGCCCTATAGTCAACCCAATTCATGGACGAACGTTATCTTCCGAGTATGTCAAACAACTGCAAAAAATCTGAGTCTGCTGTCGGTCCGCTGAAGAGTGAGTCCGCACGTCAGCGCTGGGAAATGTTCCACCGCGCGATCGCTCACGCCAAAGAATACAACAATGCCTCGCTGGAAGAAGCGGATACTCACAGCGGTGACGCGAACAGTGCCGGGCCTCTTTTGTCGATCGTACGATAGACGCATATTTATGGAACGGCTGCTTCAGTATATGGATGATATCGATGACGCGATCGGAGCGTTCGGCCTCGTCTATGAACGGCTGCGCAGAATACTGATGACCATCGTGACGGTACTCGTTTTCGGGGCATTAGTCGGCTCGGGCGTCCTGCTCGCTATCTGGCATCCGCCCCTCGCATTGGCAACCTGCGTGCTTCTTTTCGTTGCGCTTCTTTATCGGGCGGTCACCGAGCCCTCCAGTGGACCGCTACAGTCGATCTGACTGGCGGTAACCAGGCCTGAGCCCCGGGCTTGAAATCTCGAGAATAGTCCCCATCGTGTCTGACTTCGGTCAGGAGGTAATCGGCGTGGTGGACAGTTCAAAGCGTGAAACACTGGGTTTTCAGACAGAGGTCCGTCAGCTCCTCAGGCTGATGATCCATTCCCTTTACAGCAACAAGGAAATCTTTCTTCGCGAATTAATTTCCAACGCCTCTGACGCGGCCGACAAATTGCGCTTCGAATCACTGGCGAACCCCGATTTGCTGGGTGGCGAGACGGACCTTTCGATTCGTATCGAGGTGGACAAGGACAAGCAGCAGCTTTCGATAATCGACAACGGCATCGGCATGTCTCGCGCTGAACTTATTGACAATCTTGGCACGATTGCCCGGTCTGGAACCGCTGAGTTTCTTGAGCAGATGACCGGCGACAAAAAGCACGATGCCCAGCTAATTGGTCAGTTCGGTGTCGGTTTTTACTCGAGCTTTATCGTTGCGAACAAAGTCACGGTCGAGACTCGCCGCGCGGGTCTGGCGGCGGATGAAGCCGTCAGGTGGGAATCTGACGGCGAAGGCGAGTTCGCTGTCGAGAACATCGACCGAGCCGAGCGCGGTACCAGCGTGACGCTGCATTTCAAGGACGACCAGAAAGAATTCGCTGAGCCGCTGCGCATCGAAACACTAATCCGGAAATATTCAGACCACATCGGTTTTCCCGTTTCGTTGCTCGCGGTCGGCGCCGACGAAAAAGAGGCCAGGGTTGTAAACTCGGCGACCGCTCTCTGGACCCGCCCACGCAGCGATGTAAGCGAGGATGATTACAAGGAATTCTACAAATACCTTACGCATGATTTTGCCGATCCGCTTTCCTGGAGCCACAACCGGGTAGAAGGCAAGAGGGAGTATACGAGCCTCCTTTTTATCCCGGCGGCAGCCCCGTTTGACCTGTGGAATCGTGAAGCACCAAGAGGACTGAAACTGTACGTGCAGCGGGTGTTCATCATGGACGATGCGGAACAGTTCTTGCCGCTGTATCTGCGCTTCGCCGTGTGCTCGGCATGTTGGAAAAGATGGCATCCAGTGATTCTGACGACTACCAGACTGTCTGGCGCGAGTTCGGACAGGTCCTCAAAGAAGGCGTGATCGAAGATCAGGCGAACAAAGACAAGCTGGCCAGGCTGCTGCGGTTCGCGTCGACCCACAATGACAATGACGCCCAGGACCAGCCGCTCGAGGGCTACGTCGGCCGGGCCGGACCGGAACAGGACAAGATCTACTTCATACTCGCTGACAATTATGCGACGGCTGTCGCCAGCCCGCATCTGGAACAATTACGAAAGCGCGGCATCGAGGTGCTGCTGCTGACCGATCGCATCGATCCGTGGCTGGTCGATAGCCTCGCCGAATTTGACGGCAAGGCGCTCGTAGATGTTGCGCGGTCGGCGCTCGACCTGCCGGAAAGTGTTGAAGAAGCATCGGAGGATGAGACCAACGAGCAGCACAAGTCGCTCCTGGAAAAGATGAAAAAAACCCTCGGCGATCGGGTCGACGTCGTCAAAGTCAGCCGCCGTCTTGTCGATTCCCCTGCCTGTGTTGTTGCTGCCGATAACGATATCAATCCGCAGCTGCGGCGGATGCTCGAATCCAGCGGACAGGCGATTCCGGAATCCAGGCCGATTCTCGAGATCAATGTCGAACATCCGCTTGTCAGTCGTCTGTCCACAGAGGCTGATGAGGCGGTCTTTGACGATCTTTCAAATATCGTCATGGACCATGCGTTGCTCGCCGAAGGCACACAGCTGGATAATCCCGCAGAATACGTGCAGCGTATGAATAAACTATTACTTGATTTGAAGTCGGGAGCGGCCAGTGAGTAATGACAGCAGTGACAAAAACCTGCAGGACAGGCTTAGCGAGGAGCAGTACCGGGTAACCCAGAAAGCGGCGACCGAACGTCCTTTCACGGGCAAATACGTTGACCACAAAGGGAGTGGCGACTATCACTGTGTTTGTTGCGATGCACCGTTGTTCCGTTCGGATCACAAATACGATTCCGGCTCCGGCTGGCCGAGTTTCTGGCTTCCACTTGCGGGCGACGCAGTTCGCACCAACACGGATGTTTCTCACGGTATGACGCGTGTCGAGGCCGTTTGCGCCAATTGCGACGCGCATCTTGGTCACGTGTTCGAGGATGGTCCGGAGCCATCGGGCCTGAGATACTGCATTAATTCGGCATCGCTGGACTTCAAGGAATCAAACGAATGAAACGGAGTACTCTGTCGGTCGCTTTTCTTTCCGCCGTAGTCCTGATTGGCTGCGGTCAAGCAAAGCAAGAAGCGTCCGAGTCTGTCGCATGTGCGGAGACTGACGAAAGCGGCGTTGGACCTCGGGTGGTGTTGAGCCGTTCCAGTTCATGCTCGATTCCGGGCAGGTCATCAAAGGCTGGGACCTGGGCGTTGCCTGCATGCGGGTTGGTGAGACCCGTGAACTCATGATCGCTCCCGAGCTCGGCTATGGCGCGCGCGGCAAACCGCCTGTGCCGCCGAATGCGACGCTGCTGTTCGAGATTGAGCTCGTCAAACTGACCGATTCGAATCAGCCTGCAACCGAATAATCGTAGCTAGGTTTGTTCGGCGTCATTGCGGTCGTGCAGAACAATACTGATGCGCCGGTTCATGCCGCGACCATAACGCGTGGCGTTATCCGCTATTGGCGCCGATGACCCTGCGCCGATAACGATCAGACGTTCGCGCGAAATGCCCCGTTCCGCAATATAGTCGGCGACCACTCTCGCCCGGGCCAGGCTCAAGCGTCGATTCCAGCTTTCATATCCCTATGAGTCCGTGTGGCCCGTGATTGAAATCCTGGAATCGCGACAGGCATTGGCCAGCGAGATGGTTCGGTCGAGCGCCGCGTAAGCTCCGCTTCGCAGAGCGGTCCCCGATTCCTCGAAGCGGACCACGCCTGATTGATGCGCGGCAAAAGCGCGCGCGCACAGTTTGGCAACGCCGATTGTCGCGTCCGGCATAACCATATCAGTCTCAAGATCGATACGGCCCTGCATGGCGGCCCTTAGTATTTCTTTTTGTTCAGGCCACTTGTCGGTAGCTATGCCACGAAGACTCAATGCGTGATTCGTCAGCAGTGCGCTGGAAGACTGCGTTGCGGAGAGTGCCTCCAGTACAGACACGGTCGTAGCTGTCCATTGCCGGGGCGCCATACCGAGTGGCTTGAAATCAGTGGTTTTCCTGGCGTCCGGAAAAACCCGGTGGGCCGCCTGCAGAAGTTGATGCTCGTGAGCCGACGATGCGGTGTGACCCGCGAGATGCAGGGCTTCGCGGCGAATTGAGAACTCGAAACGGGGCGGTTCCAGAGCCGAATATTCGGCAACAGCGGGAGTGCGGCTTGTGTAGCCGCTTCCGACAGCTAAAGAGACGAGCGTTCCGCCAAGCAGAGCCAAGGATACTGTCGCGATTCGGAAGTTGGGCAGCACGCGCTAGATGTTTCTGCTGCCGTCGCTGAGTTCACGCGCCTGACCGATCCAGTTTTCGCGATAAATTCGACTGTGGAAGCCCTTGAGGCGCTGGGCGACCCTATCGATATCGTACTCGCTCATATCAGCTATTTGCTGAAAGCGGAAAATCCCCATCTCGTTAAGCGTCTTTTCGATCGCGGGCCCGACTCCCTTGATATGTTTCAGGTTGTCGCGAAGCGTTTTGAGATGATCATCGTCGGTGGCCACTGCCGACCCGGCTTCACCGTCGACCCCCCTGTCACTGGGGTCGTTTGAGGCGTCGCGGCCATCGGTCAGTAGTTCCGAATCGCGGACCGGTTCGATGCGCGTCTGACTATTTATAGAGTCGTCTTCCAGCTCCTCGATACGGACATGGGCGTGAGCGAGGTCGGCCTTGAGTTGCTCGGCTTCTTCGCTTCTTATCTTGTATCGCTCGATCAATGGGGGCAGCCGATTCTGCCAGTTTTCCAACTCACGGCTGAGCTGGAATATTTTCTCGTCTTTCTGCTGGACAGAATTTTTGCTGTTGTCATGAGCGGCAGACTGAGTCTGTAGCTGATCGCGCTGCGACACGACGACCTCGAGATTGCTGCGAATGTCTTTGATCTCGCGCTGCAATTCATCGCGCCGCGCGGAGGCCTTCTGCGCGGCAGCCGACAGTGCCCTGGCCCGGTTCTTGGCATCCCGGTTCGAGGCCTGGAACTGGCTGATTTGGTCCATCAAGCCCTTGCCTTGTTCGACTGCGCCTCTATTTGTTCCTGCCAGCCTGCATTGATCGCCGCCTTTTCCTGCGAGGATCGTCTGCCCCGCACGACCCAGCCGACGATCACACCGATCACTGCAGTCAGCGCGAGCAGGATAATGTTTATGACGGTGACATCAGGCATTCGAGCGGTTCCTTACTAAACAGCGGGCAAAGGATGGTAGTCCTGTGCGCAATAATTCATCTCGAGGCCCATACTGGAACTCACGAAATCGCCTGCTTTGGTCTTGGGGCCCTTTCATCAATGACCAGTATTGCATAAGGTCATAATTTTATAGCAATAACTATAGATCAGGCTACCCGCCTGCGGCATACAACGGAGTAGTTAATGGCGAAAGCGCCCGAATCGGAGAAATTGTTCATCGACGGTCCGGCCGGACAGCTTGAAGCCGTCTACGAAACTCCGTCGGGTACAGACTGGACCGGGTCGGTCGTCGTTTGTCATCCGCACCCACAACATGGTGGGACGATGCATAACAAGGTGGTGCATACCCTGGCCCGTGCATTTCTGCGTATGGAGTTCGCCGTGCTGCGGTTTAACTTCCGCGGCACCGAAAAGAGTGAGGGTCATTTCGACGAGGGCGTTGGGGAACTGGATGATGCGTTGGCTGCAACCGCCTGGATGCGTGCGAAGCAAGCCGGCAGTCCGCTGTGGCTCGCAGGATTTTCGTTTGGCGCGGCCATTGCGGTGCGCGCCGCAGCTCAATTTGACGTCGATGGCCTGGTCAGCGTCGCGCCGGCCGTATCCCGATTCGCATCGGGTCTCATGACACAACCGCAATGTCCGTGGCTCATCGTGCAAGGCGACGAAGACGAGCTGGTCGGAGTCGATGAAACTATTGACTGGGTAAACAGTTTGCAGCCTGGACCGGAATTGCTGATTTTGCCTGGCGCAGAACATTTCTTTCACGGCCGCCTGGTTGACTTGCGCGAGGCCGTTATGGATTTTGTGAGCGCAGCTCCCGACACGTAGACGCAGCCATAAAAAAACCGGGGCAAGCCCCGGTTTTCATTATTCAGAGTAAACCTGAATATCAGACCATGTCTTTCAGGCCTTTGAGGGCAGAAACCTTGACGACTTTCGACGCAGGCTTGGCCTTGAACATCATCTCTTCGCCCGTGAACGGGTTCGTACCCTTGCGTGCTGCGCGAGCCGGCTTCTTTACGACGCGCATCTTCAAGAGGCCAGGTACCGTGAACATACCCGGGGCACCGCGACCGCCAAGGTTCTTCTTGATCTGACCGTTAAGTGATTCGAAAACGGCGGCAACGTCTTTGCGTGCCAGACCGGTGTCGTCAACGATCTTTGCGTAGATTTCGGATTTGGTGGGTGGCTTGTTTGTATTTGTGGCCATGAAAAACTGACTCCTAGAAATAGAAAAACGAGCGGGGGCTCGTGGTAAAACGGGCTATGCCCGCATCAAAGGCAGCGCGACGATAACACATGTATTACAGGTTCGTAAGCGGAAAAACAGGTTTTCTGCGGGTTTTTTCAGTCGGTATAGAACTGTCGTTTGAATCGGACATTGGATGGCTGTTGCTCGCCTTCCGGAATGACAGTGATATCGAAGACCAAAGTCTCGCGATTTGCCACGGCAGTTTCGCCAATGTAATAAATCGCTTCCTGTTCATTAATCTGCCGCATCGTGACGTTCTTGAGTTGCCCGGTCAGGTTCACGGTTTTTACCGTGACTGTAGCGGTAACCGGCACTTTGTCCGCCTTGTGGATGACGGAAACATTGAGCATTGCCCGGTTCTTGCTACGAAGAATGTTATAGGCCTTCGCGATTTCAGGGGGTAGTTCGTCAGTGGACTGTGCACTGAAATGAATGACGTGAGCGCCAATATCTGCGGATGTTGCGCCAGCCGGCTGTGCGTCCGGCACCTTGGCGGAGTCGCCGGGTCCGCCGCAGGCCGCGATCAGCGCGAGCAATGACAAAGAGATCAGCGTTCTGGTAATCGTCATGAAACTTGCCCCCTTTTGCACTCACTATAGACTATTCATGGCCCGTCGCGCACTTAGATAGCCAAGGGCCTGAGTCCATTAACGACGATAGTTGCTGCAAGCAACAGGATGATCGCAAATATGGGCGAGATATCGAAGCCGCCCATGGATGGAATCAGTCGCCGGAACGGTCGCAGCACGGGCTCGGTCAGCGTCGTGATGATCGCTGTCGCCGGATTGTAGCCGCCCTGTGATACCCAGCTCAGAATAATGCGAATAAAGATCGCATAGACAAACAGGTTGATGGACAAAACGACCAGTTTGACGAGCGCTGTCAAGGCAATTGCCGCGATGCCTTCTGTTCTTCCCATGATCAGAAGCAGCAACAGCACGGTCAGATACTGAATAACAAACGCGACCAGCACCGTTGCCGTGTCCAACCGCCCGAACGAGGGCAGGATGCGGCGAACCGGAATGACGAGCGGTGAAGTGAAGCGCAGTATTCCTTGTGCAAGCGGATTACGAAAGTCGGCCCGAAGCCATGGCATCCAGAAGCGCAACAAAAGCACAAGCAGATACAGGCTTGTAATAGCGTTAACGACGAATACGATGGCGGATGAAATATTGGATGGCATGTCTCAGTCCTGACCGGCCGCATGCGCCTGGTCGGCGAGCTCGACAGCGCGGTCGCGGGCGGCGACAACTGCAGCGCTGAAGATATCGCGAAAGTCGGTGGTGTCGAGGTAGTCGAATGCGGCAGCAGTCGTGCCACCCGGCGAGCGTACGCGGGCGATCAATGAGTCCATGGTCTCGCCTGATTGTTCGGCCATCTCGCCGGCGCCGCGCGCCGTTTCCAGGACTAATGCCAGCGCCGCGTCATAGTCGAGGCCGAGGTCAACCGCGACCTGCACAAGCATATCTACGAGGAGGTAAAAATAGGCGGGCCCGGTGCCCGAGACAGCTGTGACGGTGTCGATGTCGTCTTCGCTGGAAACCGGTATTACCGGGCCCGTTGTTGCGATGATGTTGGTGGCTGCTCGCAGCTGCAGCTCCGTCGTTTTGTTGTTGGCGAACATGCCGGAAATGCCGAGGCGCAGCAGCGCGGCCTGGTTGGGCCGAGCCAGGCATCGATGTCGCTGCTGCGAATGCCGGCCGCAATCGAAATAACCAGCGGCCGGGTCGTCTGCACGATGTGTGCGAGCGGCTTGCAAACGTCACCGAGGATCTGCGGCTTGACGGCAAGGACTACGCATTCGGCCTCGGCGACAGATGTCGCATTATCCGCGCGAATGACGGCGCCCGGCAGCTCTTCAGCAAGTGTCTTGCGGTGCTCCGCGAGCGGCTCGCAGATCAGGACATGGCTCGGCTCGTAACCTGCGGCGAGCATCCCGCCGGCGAGTGCTCTTGCCATATTGCCGCCGCCCACAAAGGCTACTTTTCCGTAATCCATCGTTCTCCCTGCGCTTAAGTCCGTTCACCAAACAACGCGGTACCGATTCGTACGATCGTCGCACCCTCGAAAATCGCGGCACGAAAGTCGGCACTCATGCCCATCGACAGCGTATCTGTATCGATTCCCATGTCCCGGAGTGTACCGGCCAGTTGGCGCAATCTTGCGAATGGCCGTCGCTG
>CAMYLB010000125.1:0-581 GCA_947259145.1 uncultured Woeseiaceae bacterium | reverse complement strand
TCTTCAAATTTCGTCCGGATCCGGGGCAGGCACATCAGGCCGCGCAGCCGAATTTGCGGCAATTCCATGCAGGCTGCCGCAAGCTCGGGCGTTTCGTCAATGCTGATACCGGATTTACCCGGCTCTTCATCGATATTGACCTGCAGACACACGTTCAGCGGCGGCAGCGCTGTGGGGCGCTGTTGGCTCAGCCGCTTTGCGACCTTGAGTTTGTCGATACTGTGCACCCAGTCAAAGTTTTCAGCCACGGCACGTGTTTTATTACTCTGCAGGTGTCCGATGAAATGCCACGTAAGGCCGGATTCCGCCGTAGCGAGGATCTTGTCGAGCCCTTCCTGAACAGTATTTTCGCCAAAATCCCGCTGGCCCAGCGAGGCCGCTGCGAGAACCTTGTCCAGGGGCTGTTTCTTGGTCACAGCGAGCAATTTGACGGTCTGCGGGTCGCGTTCGGCCTCAACGGCCGAAATCGCCAGCAAATCGCCGATTTTTCGCAAGTTTTCCGTGACTCCAATCACGTTTTAGTCCGGGTGCTTCGTTATACTAGGCTTCGAAATGTTCCGGGTTATGGTAAGTCCGGAACC
>CAMYLB010000124.1 GCA_947259145.1 uncultured Woeseiaceae bacterium | reverse complement strand
GGCATGGTCGATACCGGCGTTACCGGGCATCTCGACAGCCCCGTCTACCTGGGCGCTGTCGCCATTGGCGCTATGATTTTCAGCTTTCTGTACACGGGCATGAATTTCCTGCGCATGGGTACGACGGGAATTACGGCACAGAGTTTTGGCGCGGACGACAACGATGGCTTACGCGTTTCGCTTGGTCAGGCGCTCATCGTGGCACTCGTGATCGCATTCGCGCTGATTGCATTACAGCGTCCGCTTGGAAATCTCGCGATGCATTTGCTCGGGCCCGACGCCGAAACAAAGGCCTATGCGATCGAGTATTTTTCGATTCGAATATGGAGTGCGCCAGGCACCCTCGCCAATTTCGCGCTGATAGGCTGGTTCATCGGCCTGCAGAATGCGCGCATCCCGCTGCTTATCTTTCTAACGATTAACATCACCAATATCGTACTCGACCTGGTCTTCGTCCTCGTCTTTGGCATGAAAGTCGATGGTGTCGCCCTTGCCTCTGTGTTTGCCGAATATTCGGGACTCCTTGTTGGTGGTGCGTTTGCGCTCTCGGCGCTTCGAAAACGCACCGGACACTGGCCGATTGCCAGGCTGATCAACGTATCTGCTTACAAAGCATTTTTCTCGGTGAACGCCAATCTGTTCATACGAACAATGGCGCTGATATTCACGCTCGGTTTCGTAACCGCACAGGGAGCGCGCCTCGGTGGTCTGATCCTCGCTGCCAACGCGGTACTCATGAACTTCCAGCACCTGACATCGTTTGGCCTGGACGGCCTCGCACATGCGGCCGAGGCAATGGTCGGCAAAGCGATAGGACAAAAACGCCGCGATGCACTCGAGGAGTCCGTTCGACTCACGCTAAAGTGGTCACTGATATTCTCGCTGGGATTCACGGTGGCATACCTGGTCACCGGGCAATTTATTATCGGCATCCTGACAGACCTGCCCGATGTTCGCGAAGCCGCCATTCGCTATCTCCCCTGGATGATTGCATCACCGCTCGTCTCAGTGTGGTGCTTTCTCTATGATGGCGTGTACGTTGGCGCAACACGTGCAAAGGAGATGCGCAACATCATGCTCGTTTCCACACTCGTCGTTTTTCTTCCGGCCTGGTACCTGTTACAGCCGCTGGGTAATGACGGGCTATGGCTTGCCTTCCTGGTGTTTATGGCCAGCCGCGGCATAGGCATGCATATTTGGTATCGCAGAACGATAATACCGATGGTGACTGTGAATCATGAAGCACGCTGACAGGGCCTTTTTCTCATTCAGCCCGCAGACCGACTGGTCGACAGTTTGCACAAGCGGTGCGCGTTGGTCTTTGCCCAGTAATAGCCAATGATCCCCGAGACAATGTTGGCCACGGCATAAGCGGCGAAGATTCCGGTAATTCCATAGAGGCGCATTCCGAGTACCGCCAGCGGCACATACAGTATGACTATCCGTGTAACGCTGATGACCACGCCGGGCATCGGATTTCCGAGTCCGTTGAACGCGGCGTTCACAACCATGACGATGCCGTACGCGCCGTAGCTGATCGGTGCTATCAACAGGAACAGTCGCGTAACGCTGACGACCGCCTCGCTGTCGCTAAACAGCGTCGGCAGGAAGCCGGACAATAGTGCAAGCATGACCGCAACGACAAAACCGCTCGAAATACAAAAGCGGGCACACAGGCGTAGCGACAGCTGAATCCTGTCCTCCTTACCGGCACTCAGATTCTGCCCGACGAAGGGACCGATAACAGCCGACAAGCGGCTCGCAACACCGAAGCCTGCAACAGCCTCGGGACCATAACGTGCAATCATCGCTGTGATCACGGCGAGACCGACCGGTACGATGGCATTCGTGCCTGCAGCAGGCAGTCCGACATGCAGAATGTCCAGCCACGATTTCCTGAGCTCAGGAAATTTCGGTTTTTTGAAGGTGACCATGTCCAGCTTGTGCAGCAGCAGGTAGAGCGTGCCAATAAAAATCGTGCCCCTTGCAAGCAGCGCCGCCGTCGCCGCCCCGTTTAAGCCCATTGCCGGAACCGGCCCGAATCCGAAGATAAGAATGGGATCCAGAATGACGTTCAGGATGGCGCCCGCAATCATGAGCTTGCTCGGCAGCCGCGTGTCACCGGTCGCCCGCATGCTGCTCATACCCACCATACCAACCACAACGAAAGGCACGCCGCTGTACAGGATGATCATGAAACTCCGAATCATTGGAATCATGTCATCGGGGGCGCCGAGCAGGCGAAACAGGGGCTCGATCGTCAGGATGCCAATCACACAAACTGATGCTGTGATCAGGAAAGAGAGGATCAGGCTATCCGTTACAAGTCGCTTCGCCCGGCTGTGATCTTCGGCGCCGATCGCTCGAGCGACGACCGACGAAGTGCCGGCACCGAGGCCGATGGCAACGCTCGTCACGATCATTAGAATTGGAAAGCCGAAGCTGAATGCGGCGAGCGCGCGGTCGCCGACCCGGCCAAGGAACCATGCGTCGATGAAAGACTGCCCCATCAGCGTCGTAATTCCGAGCAACATCGGCAAGGCCATATCGACAAGGTGGCCGCCTACCGGCCCATGGGTCAGTCTGGCTTTCTGGGGTTGCATTGTGGCCCGATAGGCTATGATGAAAAAAGACGAATACAGGTAATGGGGATGAAACACAAGACTGAAATAGTCATCGACGCAAACCGCGCGACCGTGTGGCGACTCTTCGATGATCCGGACCGGATGATGGAGTGGCAGCCTACTTTAAAATCATTTACGCACAAGTCAGGCACACCGGGACAGCCGGATGCGACCTCCGAACTCGTCTACGATGAGGATGGCCGCGAAGTTGTGATGACCGAGACCATTACGGCCCGCCGCGAGCCCGAGTTCCTGGGCGGCAGCTACGAATCAAACTGGGGCACGGTAGTTATCTTCAACCGTTTTGAGGTGACCGAAGATGGCAAGACGCGCTGGGTCGTAAACACAAACTATAACTTCAAGGGCCTCATGAAAATCATGGCGCTCTTTATGCGGAAATCGATTTGTGACTTTACGAAAATGGCTGGATGGAGGTTCGCGAGGACCATGTCATCAACCCCGGTGGAGGCCGAAACGACTACGGTTACGTGCATTTCAAGAACGTGGCTGTCGCGATTATCGCGCTCGACGATGCCAACAACACCTGGCTCGTCGGACAGGACAGGTACACGCTGGGCGAGTACTCGTGGGAACTGCCAATGGGAGGCGCACCGCTTGACGAGCCACCGCTGACAGCCGCCAAACGCGAGCTCGAAGAGGAAACCGGCATTCGGGCCGCGCACTGGAAAGAGCTCATGCGCCTGCACACCAGCAATTCGATCACGGACGAACTCGGCTTTGCTTACGTTGCTACGGATCTGTCATTTGGCGATACGAAATTCGAGGAGACCGAAGACCTCGAGATTCGCAAGCTGCCGTTGGAGGACGCCGTGCAAATGGTGTTGGACGGGCAGATCACCGACGCAATTTCGGCAGCCGCGCTGCTGCGCATGCACACTGTCAAAAAAGCATCTTCGCTGTAACGATGTAGCGTAGCGGTCCGCCCGCTTCGCGCGCCTCGAATGGATAACAGGTCACCAGGGTCAACATCGACGCATCGGTGTCCAGCACCAGGCCTCCTTTACGCGAGTCGACAACATGGCTACCGAGAACCTTGTAGACATGTTTGTTGCCCTTCGCCGATTCGACCTCGCCAGGCATTGCACTGGCACTCAGATGCCCGGGTCCGAATGCCAGGGTTCGGCCAGACCCTCCTGCAAGGACGATCAGGTCGACCTCGCGCGACGTTGACGTCAGCCTCGCAACTGGCCAGGTATCGGCCCAGGGCCAGGGGGCCGGACGCTCGACGTCTCTTCCTGCACGTAGCCAGGCCCTTTGCATGAGTTCCTGGGCCAGCCAGGCCTTGGCAGGAATGTATGCGCCCGTTCCCAGTTGCCAGAAGCCGAGACAAAGCAGGCAGGCCACGAGCCAGCGTCCTCTGAGGCTATATCGGGCGAACACGATGCGTGTGCCGGCCGGCCGGCAGCGCTGCCATCAGCAGCAACGCCAAAAGTAGACAGGCAACCCCGGTCATGCGCAGCATCGGTGCATTGGTTGCTGTCGCAGGGAAACCGAATATCGTATTCATGCTTTGGCCATACGGCATCAGGTTCGGCACCTGTTCGCTCGACAACGGATCGCTGGCGGGACGCACCGGTGTCTTGTCCACGGCGACCAGGCTCGTGTATTTGCTCACCAGGTGGTGTGCGAGCGCCGTCTCCACGATTGCTGCGCGTAGTTCGGCGGCGTTTCCGCGGCGCCGTTCGTTCTCCATGAGCTCCGCGATCCTGGCTCTCGCCCAAAGCGCCCCAATGCCCTCGCTTTCTTCCGGTGACCGCAGTGACAGGCTCTTCGACCAGCCGCCCGTGACAAAATTACCGCTGATGCTGACGGTGTCGTCCGCTCGAAACTCGCCAGAAGCCCTGACTTTTACGGTGACGGGTTCACCGAGATAGAGGTCCGGAATCGTTTGCGGATAGCTGTCGATAATGACACTACTGGGCCATTGAACGTCGATATCGGTGACCTGCGGATGTTCGAGTTTGCGGAACAACGCCTCCATTTTTTCGCGTACTTCATGCAGGGCGCTTATAAACGTGTAGGATCCCCGACCCGCTTCCGCCGCTTTGCGCATAAACCAGCTGTTCGGTGCCGAGCCGATACCGACTGTAAACAGGCGGGCGTTGCCGAGCTTGTCTTCGATCATCGAGAACATCTCGTCTTCGTAACCAACGCTGCCGTCGGTGACAAACACAACCTGGCGCAAGTGTGTTTCTTCAGTCTTGCTGCTCAGCGCAATGTCCAGGGCCGGGCGCATCTCGGTGCCACCGTTAGCCTGCAACTGCTGCACGAAATTCAGTGCATCGGCAATGTTCGATGGGCTTGCCACAACGCTGGCC
>CAMYLB010000123.1 GCA_947259145.1 uncultured Woeseiaceae bacterium | reverse complement strand
CGTATAGCGCCGCTCGTCACTGATAACGGCCCAGTCCTGCATTTTATCGCTACCGAAAACGGTGCCCTGCACGTCCTTAATATCGACGATCAGAAGACCCTGCGACGTCAGCAACAGTTGATCGATCTGAATTTCGCCTTCGTCAGCGCTGGGGATGATAATACCTTCAATGCGTTCAAAACTGATTTCCTTGAACACCCGTCGCAGCGAATTGCGCCTGCTACGGATAAACCGGTAAAGCAGCCAGGTTAACAGCAATAACAGCACGGCGATTGCCGGCAACAGCCAGGGCCTTGTATCGAGTTGTAAGTATTCCGGCATCAGAATAGAGATCTCTTGATAACGATTATCCTAAGCGTCGCCGATGGCAGTGGCAAGCGACTTGAGATCCGGTTTTATTGTGACTGCGTGGGCGGGCCTCGCCAATATTTCCGCAAGCTCCGGGGGCAGCGGCACGATTTCACCAATGATGGGCTCCACAATCGTCTCGAACTTCGCCGGATGTGCCGTGCCAACCAGGATCCAGTCGTGCGCGCTCGCCACTTTGTCATCGAGATGGCGCCAGGTATGTGTTGCCGTCGCCGTGTGCGGGCAGGTTGCGAATCCGAACTCACTGTAGTCCTGACGGATAGACGTCTCGATCTCGGCATCGCTCACCGATAGCACGCCGAGTTGCTCACGGAGCACGTCGGCCTCGCCCACCAGCTTGCGTAGCCGTTCCATGTTGCTCGGATCACCGACGTCCATTGCAGACGCCAGCGTCTGCAGACTCGCGCGCGGCAGCCACTTCAGCGTTTCAAAGTAGTCCGCGATCGTGCGGTTGGCATTGGTCGCGAGGATGACCGGACCTATCGGCAGGCCCATCTCGCGCGCCATGATGCAGGCGAAAGCATTGCCCAGATTCCCCGTTGGAATAATAAACCCGGGCTTGTTGCCGGTACGCCGGTAATGTCGCAGGCTCGAGTCCGCATAATAGGTACTTTGCGGCAATAGCCGACCGATATTGATGCTGTTTGCCGAACTAAAACGGTGCACGGCGGATAAGTCCGGATCCGCCATCGCAGCCTTGACCATCGCCTGGCAGTCATCGAATGAGCCCTGCACTTTCAGAGACACTACGTTGTCGCTCCAGCAACACAGTTGATGTGCCTGGCGATCAGAGACACGACCCTCCGGAAACAGCACGACCACGCGCATGCCGGGTCGGGCGTCGAACGCCGCCGCAACGGCGCCGCCGGTATCACCTGACGTTGCCACAAGTATCGTTAGCGGCGAGTCCTCGTCGCTTTCGAGTCGCGACAAACATGCTGCGAGGAATCCGGCGCCAACATCCTTAAATGCCGCGGTCGGACCATGATAGAGCTCCAGCAATTCAAGCTCTCGACCTGCGGACGGCAGCGGGGTTGAAGGTATCGGAAAACTGAACGTTTCAGCGAGAATCTCTTCGAGCTCGTCTGCGAGGACTGATCCGACGAAAAATGGTCGCAGCAGTACTGCGGCGACCTGCGGTATGGAATCGGCGTTGTCAAAATCGGTCGGCTCAAAAGTAGGCAGCTGCTGCGGAAGAAACAATCCGCCGTCGTCCGCGATACCTTTCTGCAACGCGTCATCGAGGCTGACCGGCCCATCCCCGCGGGTGCTGAAATACTGCATTCTCAATCCTCGACGCGCGCGCCCGGCGCCGTCATCGGACTAACCCACGACTGGCAGCCAATACCCTGCTGCCGACAAGCGTGCTCCATCGCGCTCGCGACGTTTCTAGCTTCGCTCTCCGCGCAAAATGCAAAGATGCTCGGACCGCTGCCGGACAGGCTGCAGCCCAGCGCCCCGGCGCGCTTCGCGGCTTCGGTTACAGCCGCAAAACAGGGTACCGCTGCAGATCGTTGCGGTTCTATGATGACGTCGCGCAACGTTTTCCTGATCAAATCGATATCGCTGGCCGCACACGCTGCGATAAAACCGGCGAGCAGGCCTTGCTGTTCCAGCCATTGTGCCATCGAGTAGCTCTTCGCCAGTCGACGGCGCGCCCGGGCCGTATTGACCTGCAGGTCCGGATGCAATAACACGGCGCTGACCCCCTTGGGTACCGGCAGCCTCACAACGTCGGGCAGCAATACCCGCGGGCAGAGGATCAGACCGCCCAGCAAGCTCGGCGCCACGTTGTCGGCGTGCAGGCCACCGCTTGCATATTTTTCGCCCTCCAGCGCATAGACGAGCAAAGCCTCGGCGGGCAGTGGCGCCTCGAGCAAGGCATTAACGGCGACGACCGCCGCAACAGCGGATGCGGCCGAACTGCCCATACCGGATTGCAGCGGCACGCCCTTATGGACTTTCAGCTCGATGCCGCAGGCATCGCCATGCTCGTTCCATAAGGCCTGGGCCGCGATTGAAGCCGTGTTTTCGTCGGCGTTGTTCGAGAGGTAGGGATGAATTTCACCGTCGAGTCCCCGCACCTCGGCGAGAGTGACAGTCGCGCCGTCTATTTTGCGTGCCTGAACCCGGTCGCCAACATTCGTCAGGGCCAGCCCTAACATGTCGAATCCAACTGCGACGTTGCCGATCGACGCCGGTGCAAAAGCCGTAATGGTGTCACTCACGTTATGCTCCCGAGCTGAGATACTGGGCGAGGCGCAACAGGTCGCCAAATACGCCGCCGGCCGTCACTTCCGGACCTGCACCGGGTCCCTGAACGACAAGCGGGTTCGCGGCATAGCGATCGGTTTCGAATTGCACGATGTTATCGGTCAGGTTGATGTTGCTGAACGCGTGATCGGAGCCGACGGCAGCAAGCCCGACCGTCGCCTTCCCGTCAGCGCTGAGGCGGGCAACGTAGCGCAATTTTTCACCTTTCTCGTGCGCCGTTTCATAGAGCGCTTTCATGTCGGCATCAACCTCAGGTAAGCGATCTAGAAACTCTTCCAGGCTGCAATCGCGCAGCTGTTCTGGCACCAGGTTCTGCACCGGAAAATCACCGATCTCGATTGTTTGTCCGAGCTCCCGCGCCAGGATCGTCAGCTTGCGGGCTACATCCATGCCGGACAAATCGTCACGCGGATCGGGTTCAGTGTAGCCGCTCGTGCGCGCAGTGCGGACGATTTCGGAAAACGGCGTCGTGCCATCATAAACATTAAATAGATACGCGAGCGTTCCCGAGAAGATGCCCTGCACCAGGTGTACTTCATCGCCTGTATCAATCAGGTCCCGCAATGTCGTGATGATAGGCAGAGCTGCGCCAACGGTCGTCTCATAAAAGCAATGCGAGTTGCCGTGTGCAGCGCTTTCGCGCAGCGCCACGTAATTTCCGAAGGGTCCGCTGAATGCTTTCTTGTTCGGCGTGATGATATGTATGCCGCGCTCCAGCCAGCCTGCATACTGGCTGGCAACGTGCTCACTCGCCGTGCAATCGATAATGACCGCGTGCGGCAGATGATCCGGATTGATATGTGCTTCCAGCGCGCCGAGATCGCAATCAACACCGTTCTCAGCCAGGTCTTCCTGCCATCGCGACAGGTCGATCGTCCGATCGCCGAGCAACATCGTTTGCGAGCGGGCGATAGCGCGGACACGAAGATCCAGGTTGAAATCATCGTGAAGCCGCTGCGCCTGTTTCTCAATCTGGCGCAGTAGCGACGTGCCAACCGTGCCCGGGCCAATCAGTCCAATTGAAAGCGTTTTGGCTGACAGATAGAAGCCGGAGTGCGCCGCGCGCAGCGCCCTGGTGGCATCTTCGGAATCGACCACGGCCGAGATATTTCTTTCTGAGGAACCCTGCGCGATGGCACGAATGTTGATGCCCGCACGCCCCAGCGTGCCGAAAAATCGCGCCGCAATGCCTGGCGTGCCCGCCATGCCGTCGCCAACCACGGCGACAATACTCTGCGCCTTTGTAACCTCCACGCTCTGGATCTGGCCACTTTCAAGTTCGTCGGCAAACGCGGCCGTGATCACTTTTCCTGCCCGTTCCGCCACGTCGTCCGGCACCGCGATGCAGATCGAGTGCTCCGAACTGGCCTGCGAAATCAATGTCACCGAGACACCGGCGTTCTTGAGCGCCGCAAAAAGCCGGTCCGCGGTACCGGGCACGCCGATCATCCCTGAGCCTTCCAGGTTAACGAGTGCCATACCGCCGATCGCCGTGATGCCCTTGATATTTTCAATCAGCTCGGCCTGCTTGCCGATGCGGCTGCCCGGGTGCGATGGGTTGTGGCTGCTGCGGATAACAACGGGAATGTCGCTGTCGATAGCGGGCCCGAGCGTCTGGGGGTGAATGACATTTGCACCAAAATACGCCAGCTCCATCGCTTCGTTATACGTAAGCTGATCGATAACCTGCGCCTCGGGAACGCGGCGCGGATCGGCGCTCATGACGCCATCAACGTCGGTCCAGATGCTGAGTTCGGAGGCATTACTCAACGACGCGAAAATGGCGGCCGAGTAATCGCTGCCGTTACGTCCGAGCGTCGTCTGCAGTCCATCTTCGTCTGTTGCGATAAACCCCGTAATCACGGCGATGCCTGCAAAAGCTTCGGGCACGACGTCGGCGAATTTCTTGCGTGAAATTTCCCACAGGACAGAGGGGCCCAATTCGGTCTGGTGGACCGTAATAACGTCGCGCGCGTCGATCCAGGTTCCGCCCCGTTCGGGCGATTCCTGTTCGAGACAGGCGGCCAGCAATCTCGCGGACCAAATCTCTCCGTAGCCCGCGATTACGTCACGGCTGCGTTGCGGTGCTGACTTCACCAGCGCGATGGCTTTCAGGACGTCCGTTATATCTTCGGCATCCCGGCCCCAGGCATCCAGGACAGACACGCGCCGCTCGCCGTCCACGAGCGCAGTCGCCGTTTTCGCGTAGCGTTCGCCGATCGCGTGCAATTGATCGAGGAAGCCATGATCGTCCTGCTCTGCAAGTATCGCCAGGTTGATCAACGCATCGGTCATGCCGCCCATGGCTGAAACCACCACACCGATGCGCGCATCGGCGTAGCTCAGCACGATACCGGCTACACGACGGAAGCAGGCCGCATCAGCAAGGCTGCTGCCGCCAAACTTGTGGATTTTCCAGCGATTCTCCGCCACTTTACAGAAGGCCCTGTGCAGAAAACGGTGAATGATAACGGCACTGGTCGGCGCCGTCGCCTGTTTTAGATGAAATCAATGAAGTGGTGGGGCGTGTAGGGATCGAACCTACGACCGGTCGGTTAAAAGCCGAATGCTCTACCTCTGAGCTAACGCCCCTTTGGGAACCTCGAGATGGCGGGGATGCCATCGGAATTCCGGCGGAATGATACCGGATACGCTTCAAATGACAAGCGCCGTCCGGACAGGCCCAGTTGCCGCCCTATACCCCTTCTTCGCTCATGCGCTTTACCCGTTGCCCCGCAAGCCGTGCCGCCGTTGTTTCCGGGTAGTCGGCCTGCACGCGCAGCAAGGAATCGCGCGCCGCATCCCAGCGCTTCAGCTCGTAATTGCAGTAGCCGATTTTCAGGAGTGCGTCCGGCACTTTGCGTGACCGCGGGAAGTCCTTGGTAACAACCTCGAATGCGGCAAGGGCCTCGTCAAATTTCTGCGTTACATAGAACGACTCAGCCAGCCAGTACTGGGCATTGTCGGCAAGTTCGCTGTCCGGATAGGCGACCAGGAACTGCTTGAAGGCCATGGCGGCTGGTTCATAACGCTGTTGCTTCAGGAGCTCGAACGCGGCCTGGTAGTTGTCGCGATCCGAACCCCCGGGCATGGGCAGCTGTCCAGGGGACAGGGTTCCGCCTTCCATCACACTGACGGCATTTCGTGACCGCAGCGCGGCCTCCAGCTCCTGAATGCGTGCATCGAGATCGGCATAAAGCTGCCGCTGCCGGTCCGCCGTCGTCTCCGAGCCGTGTTCCAGCCCCTCCAGGCGGCCCACGATTTCATCGTTTTGCCGTTCCATGGTGCCGACCTGTTGCGACAGGTTCACCAGGCTCTGGTTTTGCATGACGCGCTCGATCGCCTGCATGCGGCGCTCCAGGTCATCGAGTTTCGTCAGCGTCGGATCGTCGACTGGCTGCATTAGCTCGCACCCACCGAGAGCGGCCAGCAACGGCACCAGCAGTAATTTTCTTGTCTGCATGGCCATCGACTAGTTGGTGTACCTGATCTCGACGCGGCGATTCTGGGCATAGTCCATTTCGGTGCTGCCGAACGAAGCCGGACGTTCTTCACCGAAGCTCACTGTGGAAATCTGAGATGCGGACACGCCCTGGATCATCAGCATTTGCCGAACTGCCTGTGAGCGACGCTCACCGAGGCCGATATTGTATTCGCGTGAACCCCGCTCATCGGCATGGCCTTCGAGACGAACCCTGAGGCGCGTGTTTTCGCCGAGCTGCATGGCATGACGTGATACAAGGTCCTGATCCTGCGGCCGCACCTCGGATGAATCGAAATCGAAATAGATAACCGTTCCCAGTTCGCCGGCGGACGGATCCTCAATAAACTCGCCGGAGCCCAGGCCACCCGCGTCCATGCCGTCGGTCGACGCACCCGTGTCACCGTAGGTGGTATCGGTCGGTTCGGGGTCGGGAATCGTGTTGCTAGCACAAGCGACCAGGAAAGCGGCCATGAGGCCAACAGCAACCAATTTAATATAAGACATCTGTAAGTCCTTGAGTGTCATCTTCTGAGACGAAAATAATATAAGAAAAACAACAAATTATACGTATTACTTAATCTACACTATCGTATCTAAAACCGCGGAAACGGCGACCAGACCGGTTCTCTTACGTCGCCGCGCCCGGAGGCCATTTTCTGTCGAATGAGGCCGTCAGCCGACACCGTTTCCAGTACACCGTTGCGGGCCTGTCGCGTTGCGTAAATCAGGATATCGCTGTTGGGCGCAAAACTCGGGCTCTCATCCTGACGTCCGTTCGAGACGACCAAAAGATCCTTACGCGCCAGGTCCATCACGGCGATCCGGTAGTTGCCGCGATCGTTATGCACCATCGCCAGTCGCGTGCCGTCCGGTGATAAACGCGGCCGCGCATTATAACTCCCCTCAAAGGTAATGCGCTCAGGAGTTCCACCTTTTACTGATACCCGATAGACCTGCGGGCCGCCTGCCCGGTCCGATGTGAAATAGATGTATCGGCCATCGGGGGACCACGTCCCTTCGGTATCAATAGCGCGATGAGTCGTCAGCCGCTGCACTTGTCGCGACGTGATATCCAGCGTGTAGATGTCGAGGTTGCCCTCGATCCCGCCCAGCGTCACCACGAGTTTGCGGCCATCAGGCGAAAAAGACGGCGCCCCGTTGATGCCGGGCTTGCTCGAGACCTTGAAACGGTTACCGCTCCTGAGCGTCTGTACGAAAATCGAGGACTTGTTATCTTCGAAAGAAACGTAGGCCAGCTGCCGACTGTCCGGTGACCATGCCGGCGACATGATCGGATTGTTGCTCTCCATGATCGTGTATTCGTTCTCGCCATCCTGGTCGGACACGATCAGGGAATAAAGGCGCTGCTGGCCCTGCTGCGCCGCCGTTACGTAGGCGACCTTGGTGCCGAACACCCCTTTGATGCCGGTGAGCTTCTCGTAGATCATGTCAGCCGCTCTGTGGGCGGCGTCACGCATCGTGCCGCGAGTGGCAGGCATGCGATAACCGACCAGCTGCTTGCGCCCGAAGACGTCGAACAGCTGAAACTGCAGGGTATAGGCATTGTCGGCGGTTTGAACGACGCTACCAACAACAACCGCTTCAACACCGACGAAGCTCCAGTCCTGGAAATCGACATCGGCGCCGCTGGTCGGCTTCTGAAGCATCTTGCTCTCGGGAACGGGCTCGAATCGCCCGCTGCGCCTGAGGTCGCTCGTGATCACGGCGGCCACGTCGAGCGGCATTTCGGCTCCGCTGCCCTGCCAGCCGAACGGCACGATCGCGACCGGTGTTGGCTGGGCAACACCCTGGACGTCGATGACGAGCTCCGCGTAGCTGCTTCCAGCCACGA
>CAMYLB010000122.1 GCA_947259145.1 uncultured Woeseiaceae bacterium | reverse complement strand
CGCGGCGACAAGGACATGCCGACGTTGACCAAGTACCCGGCGAGGACCCGTAGCCATGCAGGCGCATGAACGCATTACTGCAGCCATCGCTGCTGCGACGAATTCCGGACGGCCCGCACTCGTGCCATTCATTACAGCGGGCTATCCGAAGCCGGCGGATTTTATTGACACGCTGAAAGCGATCGCAGCGGTTGGTGATGTCGTCGAGCTCGGCATTCCGTTCTCCGACCCGATGGCGGATGGCATGACCATTCAGCGCTCGAGTTTCGAGGCGCTGCGACAGGGCGTCAGCCTGAAATGGATTTTTGATCAGCTGGACTCGGCCAGTAGCGAAATCGATGCGCCGCTGGTCATGATGTCTTACCTGAATCCGCTGCTCGCATTCGGCTATGACAAGCTCGCCGACCGGGCGATGGCCGCCGGCGTGTGTGGTTTTATCGTTCCCGACCTGCCGTTCGAAGAAAGTGCAGACTTGCGGGCCGCGCTCGAAGCAAAGGGGCTTGGTCTTATTCAACTCGTGACACCTGCAACGCCCGAAAAACGACTGCAAACGCTTTGCGATGCATCGCGTGGTTTCGTGTACGCCGTGACCATCACGGGAATAACCGGTGGTGACGTCGGCCTTCCCGTCGACCTCACGCAGTACCTCGACAAGGTTGCCAGCCTGTCGTCGCTGCCCGTGTGTGCGGGTTTCGGTATACGGACGCACGATGATGTCGCGGCCGTGGGCAAGCATGCGGCTGGCGCGATCGTTGGCTCGGCGCTGGTTGAAGTGCTGGAACGCGGCGACGATCCACAACCCTACCTGTGGTCACTGATCGGCCAATGAAAAAGCTGACATCATCGGAATCACTGATCACGATCAATCATTACAAGAACCTGTTGGCAGCCGAAGGCATTCCGGCACAGATTCGCAATGAACACCTCGGCTCAATCATGGGCGAAATGCCCTTCGTCGAGACCTGGCCGGAAATCTGGGTGATCAACGATCTCGATTTCGATCGTGCGACGCAGCTTATTACATCGGTGGACTCCGAAAGTCCGAGCGCATCATGGCGGTGTAAACAATGTGGCGAAGAAAACGAGGGGCAGTTCGCGGCATGCTGGAAGTGCGGCACGTCCGCGGACTAAGCACCTACCACCAATCGCCGCTGCCAAACGGTGTGCCCGGCGAGAACCACCTTGCGCGCGCAGGGAATTAGTGTACGCTGACACAGCATGCCAGCGCGGGCAGTTTGTGCTGCAACAACACTTCTCACCGACACCAACACTAGGACAATATCATGCAAACCGTTATCCGTTGGGCCGCTGCAGCGACCCTCGCAATGACCGCTACCGCCATTTTCGCCGCTCACCACGAAGGACCGAAGGACCAAAAGGAAGTTGCCGCGGGCTGGACAAAATCTTCCTGTGGCGAACTCGCGCCTTTTATCTCTTATGTAGAGAAGCACATGGCTGATGATGGCGTATTCATGCCGGCGCGCTATGTCGGTTTCGGTTTTCAGCTCGACAACAATCCCGAAGACGAAATGCGCGTGGTGATGGTTACGCCCGACACACCTGCATCGAAGGTTCTCCAGCAAGGCGATGTGTTCGTCTCCGTAAATGGTGTTCCGTCCACCTTTGAAAACCGCGACAAGATGACCTTCCGCGGCAAGCCCGGCGAGCCCGTTCCGGCTGTCATCCTGCGCGATGGCAAGGAAATGGAAATCGAGGTGAATCGCGGCGTCATCGAAGCGGCAAATGACAAGGAGCGGGCGCTCATGCCGATAGCTGTTCGGTGGTCGAAGTTGTTGCTGAGGGCAATGTCGTCTACGTGCACAGTGAGTCGAGCGAGACGGAAGCTGAAACCGGCTACAAGTTCAAGCAAAGGAACGTCACGCGCTTCGAGTTCAACGAAGCCGGGCAGGTCTCCAAGCTGTGGGGACTGGGTGAAAATCGCTTCGTTCTGGAGCAGCTCGGTTACACGATCAGCCGCTAACGATCACGTCTCATAGTTAAAACGGAGTGCCCCGCGCTTGCGGTGCACTGTTGTTAGGCGTGTGGGCACGGCTCGGAGGAAGATCGCAGGTATTCATTGTCGATATGTCAGCTAATTCGTCCAGCCCCGGTTTGATGGACACCTGTCAATGTCCATCTGGCCGTAAGCAGTCGTCCAAGCATTTTGCGGTAGAATGACGGCTACCGACCCGAAGCGGACTTTGGTGTGCAGTCAATGAATACGGGCGCTAAAAAACAGAGGAATAGCTTATGCGACGCGAATCTCGACGGTTTGGATTGACAGCGGTGCAATCAAAGCGCTTTAGCGATTTGACGAGACGTCGGTTCTTGAAGCTTGCCAGTGCCGCTGCGCTGAGCGGTGTCGTTCCTGCATGTTCGCGTGACAATAACGCGTTGCCTTCGGATCCGATCGCGAAAGGTGAGCTGCATTACGCAACGTTAGCAGGTGTCGCGCGAAAGATTAAAGCGCGCGAAATTTCGCCGCTTGATCTCGTGCATTCAATGCTCAGTCGTATAGAGGCGGTGGACAGCAGTCTAAAAAGTTTCGCTACCGTCACGCCGGAACGAGCTTTGGCGGCAGCAGAAAAAGCCGAGCAGGAGATCGCATCTGGTAATTACCGCGGGCCGATGCACGGC
>CAMYLB010000121.1 GCA_947259145.1 uncultured Woeseiaceae bacterium | reverse complement strand
AGGCCAAGGCCCAGCAGGAATACCGCGACCACCGTGGCGACGGCGAAACTGCTGACCCCGAACACGAGGCCCAGCAACCGGACCCAGATCAGCTGGTAGATCAGGGCGGAAGCGCCCGAGATGAAGATGGCTGCAAAAAGCAGTCTGTTACTCAAGGTCCAAACCATAAGCGTAAGGCCTCGGGCTGGGTGGGTTTTCCGGGCGTCGCGCCGCTGCGGCACGCGCGTAACAACCGGCTGAGGCGGCATCATACCAACACATCTGCGGCGACCCTATCGCTTAGAAGTTTAATATCTTGGCGGTTGCTTCCGGCCAGAGCCATCGATAGCTGTAGGTCTACACAATGGAGTAATATTGGTTGAGCAAACAAACCTCAACAACGAATTCAATGGGAACAACATGGGCGATCTCGGATTTTGGCCACTAGTACACTTGGCTCTTTTGATCTATGCGGCTGTGCAAATCGTCGGCAGCTCCGCCGATACTACGAAGAAAATAATCTGGGTTCTTGTTGTGGCCCTGTTTCCGCTTGTTGGACTGATCGTATGGTTCTTCATCGGCCCGGGAACACCGAAGAAATAATCTACTAGCCGAAAAACTCAGCCGCAATTTGGCGTATGGGCGAAGACAATTCGTTCAGGCTGCCATAGAGCACGATGAATACCGCGATTAGCGTCTGCACCTTGCGGCCCGTCGATCAGGAATGGCGCCCCGACCATGATTGACTCAGATCGGCTTTGGCCGATCTTCGGGGCTGCGCCCCGTCATCGTGAACGATGACGTCCAAAACGCGGCTGCGTTTTGTCGAACGATGCCCTCATCACTAGATCGGACCGCCATTCCGGCCCGTCGATCAGGAATGGCGCCCCGACCATGATTCGAACATGGGACCCCCAGATTAGGAATCTGGTGCTCTATCCGACTGAGCTACCGGGGCGGCGAAGGGATATTAGCAGACCTTTGCGGTGCTGCAATTTATGTCTACATGTAAGTGATTGTAACAGCTGCCTTTTGGCCATTGTTGCTGCGGGGGACCTCTGTATATTGGGCCGCACGATACTTGAAGGGGCCGACGATGAGCGGTGTTGCAGCAAAAGCAATTGGATGGACGGAATCGGGACTTGTCCCGGATAGCGTTATACGTGGCGGCATGCGGCGGCTGTTGGAGCGCAAACTAGCCGAAATCAAGGCCGGAGACGTCGAGTTCTCGGCCAGGAGCGAGAGCGAATTCGCCAGCATGATGCGCAGCTCGCCAATCGCCCTGGTTCCGGAGCTTGCCAACGAACAGCACTATGAAGTGCCCGCGGAGTTCTTCGTGCAGGTGCTGGGTGAGAACCGCAAATACAGTTGCTGCCATTGGTCGGCGGGCGTCAGTACGTTGGGTGAGGCGGAAGAAGCGGCACTTCGCCTGACCGTGGAAAGAGCCGGTATCCGGGACGGTATGAAAGTGCTCGACCTGGGGTGTGGCTGGGGCTCACTGTCACTGTGGATGGCGGAGCACTTTCCCAATGCGTCGGTGACCTCGGTTTCCAATTCTCAGTCGCAACGGGATTTCATTGTTTCGGAAGCCGCGGAGCGCAATATTGACAACATCTCGGTCATCGTCTGCGACATGAACGACTTTGACGCGGGCGATACCTTCGATCGCATCGTTTCGGTCGAGATGTTTGAGCATATGCGCAACTACGCAAAATTGTTCCGCCGGATCAACTCATGGCTGGTGCCGGACGGCCGGTTCTTCATGCATATCTTCTGTCACCGTTCGACGCCATACGAGTATATCGACAAAGGTCCGAGCGACTGGATGAGCAGGCACTTTTTCTCCGGCGGAATAATGCCGAGCGCGGAGCTCCCGTTGCTGTTCCAGCAAGATCTGAACCTGGAGCGACGCTGGGCCTGGAATGGCCAACATTACGCGAAGACGTGTCGTGCATGGCTCAATCGTATGGACAGCCGGCGCGGTGCCGTTATGCCGATTCTCGCCGCTACCTACGGCGAGGCGGAGGCGGGTAGATGGTGGATGCGCTGGCGTATGTTTTTTATGGCTTGCGAAGAGCTGTTTCGGTTCAACAATGGAAATGAATGGTTCGTCAGCCACTACTCCTTCAAAAAGGCAGGAACCTGATATGGCCATGCTCATAAACTTCATAGCGTTCCAGGTCGGCTGGTTTTCATCCGTGATCGGTGCGGCAAAACAAATGCCGTGGCTCGGGCCTTTAGTGCTCCTGTTCGTACTCGCAATTCACTTGAAGCAAGCGCGCCGGCCTCAGTTCGAATTGGCTTTGATCGTTGCGTGCGGGCTTATCGGTTTGTTTTTCGATAGCCTGCTCGTTGCTTTTGAGTGGGTGTCATATCCGTCGGGCCAGTTCAGCGCGTTCCTCGCGCCTTACTGGATTGTGACAATGTGGATGCTGTTCGGCACGACGCTCAATCTGTCGATGGGCTGGTTGAAAGGTCGTCCGATACTCGCAGCGGCCTTTGGCGCGATTGGCGGGCCAGCGTCCTACATAGCGGGTCAAAAACTCGGCGGAATTATTTTTCTGGATTACTACGCAGCATTGCTTGCATTGGCTATCGGCTGGGCTATTTCGATGCCGATCCTGCTTGCGCTGTCAACAAGATTGGATGGAATTTCAGACGAGCTAGTAACACAGGAGATATCTGAATGATTGTCATGAATCGCATGCAAGCATTTTGTTGGGCATTATGCACAGTTTTCGTATTGGCGCTTCCAGTGACCAGCGCTTCGGCGGCCAAATCGCAGAGCTGGGACTTTTCTGTACTGCTCGATGGTGACAAGATCGGTTATCACCGATTCGAATTGACCGATACCAACGGCGAGCGCCGGATCACGAGTGAGGCGAAGTTTGATGTCCGCATTTTGTTCATCAACGCATTCCGGTACCGGCACGAAAACACTGAGGTCTGGTCGGACGGCTGCCTCAGGAAAATCGACGCCAGGACACAGGCGAATAGGAAGAAGCTTGCGGTAAGCGGTACCCAGGTGCAGGACAAGTTCATTGTCGACGACGGCAGTGAGACGAATGCGCTCGCCGATTGTGTTATGACTTTTGCCTATTGGGACCCCGAATTCCTGCAGCAACCGAAACTCCTCAATTCCCAGTCCGGTGAATACATGGACGTGGCGGTGGAACGACTCGGTAGTGAGCCGATAACCGTGCGGGGGCAGGAAGTGGCAGCATCTGCGTACCGGCTGACGGCGGAAAAGATGCAGTTGAAGCTGTGGTACTCGACAGAAAACAAGTGGTTGGCACTCGAGTCGGTCGCCAAAGGTGGCCGGATAATTCGCTATGAGCTCACCTGATATGAAGAACGCAAACAAAATTATATTCGTCGCAATACTGGGCTCTATCCTGAGCGCCTGTGCGGCACGGGGACCTGAGATGAAGAAGGGCGCTCACAATGCTGTCGAATCCTATGCGCTGAACGATGACGGATCGATCCAGACGACGTTTACTTTCTTGAAAGACGGGTTCGACGGCGAGAAGAAACAGTACAACCCGAAGGGCTTTGTCACGGATACGCAAACCAATGCGACCTGGGGAATGCGGTTTATCTGGCCGATCAAGGCTGATTACCGAATCATCTACGTGGCTGAAGACTACTCGCAGACGGTCATTGCGCGTCAGAAACGCGATTTTATCTGGATCATGGCGCGTACGGCGACGATACCCGAAGCTGACTATGAGCGAATGATCAAGTTGGCAGAAACTGTTGGTTACGACGTCAGCAAGATCGAGCGCGTGCCGCAAAGATGGTGAGTGTCGGTAGCAGGTAACACGGGGCAGCATAATGCGTATCGCAATCATCGGCACCGGTATCGCCGGCAATATAGCGGCTTATAAGCTCCGTGGCCGGTACGACATCAGCGTGTTTGAGGCGGGCAGCTATGTCGGTGGCCACACCAATACCGTTGACGTTCAGGAAAGCGGTCGCTCGGTCGCGGTCGACACTGGGTTTATCGTCTTCAACGATCGAACCTATCCGAATTTCATCAAGGTACTCGACGAAATTGGCCAACCCTCGCAAGCCAGCGAGATGACGTTTAGCGTGCGCTCGGCTGATGGCGGCCTGGAATACAATGGCTCATCGCTCAATGGCCTTTTTGCGCAACGCAAGAACCTGTTTCGGCCGTCCTTTTATACGATGGTGCGCGACATTCTGCGATTCAATCGTGACGCATTGCTCGATATTGCACGGGCACGTCAGTCATTGACGCTGGGTGAGTATCTCGCGGCCAATGAGTACGGCTCGGATTTTGCAGACCACTACCTCGTGCCGATGGTTGCAGCCATCTGGTCCGCTGAGCCACATGCGGTGCTCGATATGCCGGCCGAGTTCCTGGTTCGTTTCTTAAAAAATCACGGTCTGCTGCAGCTCGAGGATCGCCCTCAGTGGCGCGTCATTCAAGGTGGATCACGTGAGTACGTCAAGCGCCTGGTGCGCCCACATCGCGACAAAATACGTCTGAATAGTCCGGTCAAATCGATTCGTCGATTCTCGGATCGTGTGGAGGTAACGACCGATGCAGACGGGCCCGAATTGTATGACTATGTTTTCGTGGCGTGCCATAGCGACCAGGCGCTCCGTATGCTGGCCGATCCGACGAATATAGAGAACAGTGTCCTCGGTGCAATCCGTTATCAGGATAACGAAGCCATTCTGCACACGGACACGACGGTATTGCCGCGGCGGCAAAGGGCCTGGGCGGCGTGGAACTATTTCGTCCCCAGGGACAGCCGCAGTCACGTCGCCGTGTCTTACAACATGAATATTTTGCAGGGCCTGGATACGAAGGAAACTTATATTGTCACGCTAAACGACGATAGTGGGATTCAGCCGGATAAGGTCATCCGGCGGATTCAATACCAGCACCCGATGTACACGCGCGAAGCCGTGACTGCACAAGCGAGACAAGCTGAGATCAATACTGACCGCACCTACTATTGCGGTGCCTATTGGCGCAACGGTTTTCACGAAGACGGAGTTGTCAGCGCGCTTAACGCGATCGGACATTTTGAGGAGAGGCTCAAGTATGGAGAGCTGCATCTACGAAGGGCAGGTTAGGCACACCAGGACTACCCCGGTCCTTCACCGTTTCAAGTACCGGGTGTTCATGATGTACCTGGATCTCGACGAGCTTCCTGAGCTGTTCGAGAAAAACTGGCTGTGGTCTTCAAAAGGGCCTGCGGTTGCACGCTTCCGGCGCTCCGACCACCTGGGTTCCGAAGATCAGCCGCTTTCGGAATCGGTACGCCAGCTCGTGGCGCGAGAAAGCGGAAAGCGGCCAACCGGTCCGATTCGGCTACTGACGAACATGCGGTACTTCGGTCACGGCTTCAATCCGGTCAGTTTCTACTACTGCTTCGCGGATGACGGCCAAACTCTCGAGACAATCGTGGCCGAAGTCAACAATACCCCCTGGGGCGAACAAGACATCTATGTGCTAACGGCGTCCTCGAACATCGGCAAGGGCCACGCCTGGCGATTCCAACCTCTAAAGAAAATGCATGTTTCGCCCTTCATGCCAATGGACGTCGGCTACGACTGGTGCTTTAACATTCCGTCGGCTCGCATGAATGTCTACATGGCCAATTCGAAGGGTGGCAAGCGCTTTTTTGACGCGGCGATCAAGATGCGAAGGACAGAAATCACGGGACCAGCCCTGGCGCGCGTCCTCGCGACTTTTCCACTGATGACGGTGAAAGTGGTTGCCGCAATATATTGGCAAGCGCTTCGTCTTTGGCTGAAACGCTGCCCGCTATATGTACATCCTGACAAGAAGAAATCAATGGTGGTGCAATAAACATGAAGACAGTGTCCGTAGAGTCCCCTGGAGTTTTCGCAGACCAACCAGCGCCAGGTTGGTTAGACCGGCTAGCGCGCCGCATTGTGCGAGGTCGCCTGGCGTTGATTCAGAAGGGCGAAATCAGGGTCATCGAAGATGGCCACGAGGAGACGTTTGGCAGGTTCGCTGAGGATTTCCCGGTATCGGTGGCCATTAACGTCAATTCGCCGTCCTTTTACAGTGAGATTGCGTTCGGTGGATCGGTTGGATCCGGCGAAGCGTACATTCGCGGCTATTGGGAATGCTCGGAACTGGAATCGTTAGTCCAGGTACTTTTGAGGAACCGCGGTGTCCTCGACGAGCTGGATTCCGGTATGGCCGTGGTCAAGCGGCCTCTGCAGAAGCTGTTCCATTGGCTAAACAAGAATACGAGGCGAGGCAGCCGCCGAAATATTGCGGCGCACTATGACCTGGGCAACGATTTCTACAAGCTGTGGCTCGACACCCAGATGATGTACTCGAGCGCCTACTTTCCGAGTGTAACGACGTCGCTAGAGGAGGCGGCGGTCGCAAAACTCGACCGAATTTGTCAAAAACTGAATCTCAGTGAGACGGATAGCGTTGTGGAAATTGGCACAGGCTGGGGCGGATTCGCTATTCATGCAGCGAGCAATTATGGCTGTCACGTGACGACCACAACGATATCCGCGCAGCAGTACGACTATGCGAAGGCCAGGATCGAAGCGCTGGGGCTTGCCGAAAAAATCACGCTTTTGAAGCATGACTATCGTGACCTCGAAGGTCAGTATGACAAGCTGGTATCGATTGAGATGATCGAGGCAGTTGGGCATGAATATCTTGATACATTTTTCGAGAAATGCGCATCGCTTTTGAAGCCCGAGGGCGAAATGATGCTGCAAGCGATCACGATAAATGATCAACGTTATGAAAAAGCCAAAAAGACGGTCGATTTCATAAAGCGCTATGTATTCCCGGGCGGCTTTCTGCCGTCGTTGACGGCCATGACGAGTTCCATGACGCGCGTTACGCAACTCCGGGCCGTTGCCGTCGAGGACATAGGACCTCACTATGCGCTGACGCTAAGACATTGGCGCGAACGGTTTTTTGGCAAGCTTGCCGAAGTTCGTAAGCAGGGTTTTTCCGATGAGTTCATTCGCATGTGGGAGTTCTATCTGTGTTATTGCGAGGGCGCCTTCGCGGAGCGAGCTATAGGCACGGTGCAGTTGCACGCCATCGGAGAGGGAGCGCGGCCAGCTGCAATCGCGGCCGAATAAGGGCTTTTAACGCAGCGTATATGCGGCCATAATGGGCCTATGCAGGGAATCTTAATTCGAATGCTCATTGCGATGCTGGGTCTTTTTCTGGCGTCGAAAATTCTTCCTGGTGTCACGATCGTCGGCACGGGCACTTTCATCCTGGCTGCGTTGCTTCTCGGTCTCGTTAACGGCGTGGTTCGCCCGATCGCGCTCGTGCTCACGCTGCCGATTACGATTATTACGTTGGGACTTTTCTTGTTCGTGCTGAATGCGGCAATGTTCGGTCTTGTGGCGGCGCTCCTGGACAATTTCACGGTAGCCGGTTTCTGGTCGGCCTTGTTTGGCGCGATCATTGTCGGAGTCACCAGTACCGTGGCGTCCTGGTACATCGGTCCGGAGGGCAAATACGAGGTGTTTGTCATTCGACGCGACTAATTATGGGCATTCAGAACCGCCTTATTGAATACCGCGACGGCGGTGTCGTACTCGAAGGACTGCTGGCATGGGATGACGGTATTCGCGGTCCGCGCCCCGGCATTCTCGTATCGCATGCGTGGTCTGGCCGCAGTGACTACGAGGAAGGCAAAGCCAATGCGCTTGCCGGGCTTGGATACGCGGCTTTAGCCCTCGACTTGTACGGCAAAGGCGTCCGCGGCAGCAATCCGGAGGAAAATAGCGCCCTGATGCAGCCCTTTCTCGAGGATCGTCCAATGCTGCAGAAGCGCCTGCTGTTGTCGTTGGCTACGTTGCGCGACCAGAATGAGGTAAATGGCTCGAAAATTGCCGCTATCGGATTCTGTTTTGGCGGTCTGTGTGTCCTGGATATCGCCCGAACGGGTGAGGATCTCGCCGGTGTTGTGAGCTTTCATGGCTTGCTCGGTGCACCGGGAAACACCGAGGGAGATACGATAAAGGCGAAAGTGCTTGCGCTGCACGGTTGGGATGATCCGATGGCAACTCCCGATAGCGTTTTAGAGCTATCGAAGGAACTAACGGCGATGGGCGCGGATTGGCAGTTGCACGCTTACGGAAATACCGTGCATGCATTCACAAATCCGGCGGCCAATGACAAGGCTATGGGCACTATCTATGATGCGGATGCGGATCGGCGTTCGTGGATCGCCATGCAGAATTTCTTGGAAGAACTTTTCAACGCGTAACCCGCTCGGGAGAAAAACGTGAAGCAACTGATAATTCTGGTCGCCATTCAACCGTCTTCAGGGACGATGGATGTGGCGGGCGGCAACCCGGTAGCCGAGAAGGCCGCACAGCAGATACAGGGCGACTACATGCGCGGCATTGTCGCCGAGATTTCCGACGATCGATATGAAGGTCGTGGTCCCGGGACAAGCGGTGATGTGGCAGCACGCAAATACCTGGCCGAACAGCTGGCTGCGCTTGGGCTGCAGCCGGGCGCCGAAGACGGAAGTTGGGAGCAACCGTTCGACCTCGTAGGGGTCAATTCGTCGCAACCGAAGACCTGGACATTCAATGCCAAAGACGAGTCCCTGACGTTGAAACAGTGGGACCAGTTCATCGTTGGCAGCGGCGTGCAGGAAGAAAGAGCCGTGATTACTGACGCCGAGCTTGTCTTTGTCGGCTACGGCATCCAGGCGCCTGAGTATGACTGGGATGACTATAAAGGTGCGGACCTGAAGGGCAAGATCCTGCTCATGATGAACAACGATCCGGACTGGGATCCAGAGCTATTCGGTGGCGAGACGCGGCTTTGGTTCGGTCGTTGGGACTACAAGTACCTGAGTGCGGCCCTCCAGGGGGCGGCAGGCGCCATCATTATTCACACTGCACCGTCAGCCGGTTATCCATTCCAGGTCGTGCAAACGTCCTGGACCGGGGTCCAGTTCGAGCTGCCGGCAGGCGACGAGCCGCGCAGCCAGATTAATGCGTGGGTGACCGAGGACTCGGCGCGCGATCTCGTGCGCATGGCTGGCCTTGATCTGGATGAGCTTCGGGAAGCGGCATTCAACCGGGATTTCAAACCAGTGCCACTCGGGATTTCAACGTCGATCGACATGAAGGTTGATCTACAGCGCGTGCAGTCGGCGAACGTACTTGGCCTGATTCCAGGAAGTGATCCGGACCTGCGTGACGAAGCTGTCATCTACACCGCGCATCACGATCATCTTGGCATTTCGACGCCAAATGACAGTGGCGACGCAATCTACAACGGTGCCCTGGACAACGCGAGCGGCGTGGCGCAAATACTTGCTATCGCCAAGGCGATTAAAGCGTTGCCCGCGGCACCGCGGCGCTCCGTCCTGGTTGCGCTTGTCGGCGCCGAAGAACAGGGTTTGCTGGGCTCCGAGTACTACGCCGCTAATCCGACGTTTACACCGGGAAAGATCGCCGCCAACCTTAATTACGATGGTGGCAACATCTGGGGCCACACCCACGACGTGACGTTCGTTGGCTTGGGAAAATCGTCGATCGATAAGATCATGGCGATGATCGCAAAGGAACAGGGACGTGTCGTGAAGCCCGATCAGTTCGCGGACAAAGGTTATTTCTATCGTTCTGATCAGTTCAGTTTTGCGAAAATTGGTGTACCGGCGATGTACCTCGATACTGGAACGGACTTCATTGATCGCCCACCCGGGTGGGGACGACAGCAGCAGGATCATTATACCGAAGTGAATTATCACCAGCCGTCAGACGAATACGATCCGAGCTGGAATTTCGACGGTATGGTCGAGGACGCACTGTTGGGTTACTGGACCGGGCTGGCCATTGCCAACGCCGACGAAATGCCGACCTGGAACGCGGGAGATGAATTTGAGGCGGCGCGACTCGACGCACTCAATGCAATCGACGACTAGTCTTCCTTAACGCCCGCACGGAACCTACGAGCGGCGGAAACGGCTAAAAAAACCGGCCTTTGTCTGTTCTTCCGGCTCGTCGATGCGCTCGGGTGGGACCTTAAGCGCCTTCAGCGTCTGTGTTATCGAGGTATTGATCTGATCCTCGATCGGTTTGGGCGGATCGATTGCTCCGGATTTGGCAGAATTTGATGCTCTACGTTCGCGAAGTGACGGATGCAGGTCTGCATTCAAAGCGCGCACTGTCTTTAACCGCTGCGAGGCGTTTAAATCCGGTCCGGTATTGGGAACGTGCTGTTTCGTTTCCAGTGAGATTTCTTCGTCCACCCTGGGGATAGAATCACCAGGTATGGCGGGTGCTTTCGGCTCGAGCTTTAGTGTCTCCGGCTCAAGCTGTGGTATGTCCGGCTCCAGTTGTATCGCGTCGTTCGCCGACTCATCTTTGGGCGGATTGGCCTGGATCTGCGCCGCAATCATGCTGATCTCGGATCCGAACAACGTTTCGGCCATTTTGTCGTCGAAGTCATCGAGCGATTTTGCGTTTGCGATTTCCTGGGCAATTTTGTCCAGTTCGACGCCCGACTTCGTGTTTCTTGGCGGCAGAATGTCCGAGGGTTCTTCCATCAGATGGGCATCGATGCCGGTTTCGATCGATTTGTCCAGCGTAATATTGGGCATTGCCTCTTTCTCTCCGACGCTGTCGGAAAGATTCTCAGCATGGGCTGGCGTTTCACCGGGTTTCTCAACCGTTACGCCATGCGCGAAGGCCATGGCTTGTTCAAGCGCATCGAGATCAGGCTTGAGCTCCGCCAGCGTCGGGTCACGGTCCCACTCCGGTACCTCCTCGGCTGCCGGACCTTCGGCGACGAGTTCGGGTAGCAATTCAGGTTCTGGCTCGCTTTCGGCGACCGGTTCCGGTTCGGGTTCGGGCGTCAGTTCAGGAATGGTCTCCGCGACCGGTTCCGGCTCGAGTTGAGGAATAACCTCAGCTACTGATTCCGGTACCGGTTCGAGCTCCGGTTCGGGCGCGAGTTCAGGAATGATTTCGGTAACCGATTCAAAGTCGGATCCGGATTCTGGTTCGGGCGC
This sequence comes from uncultured Woeseiaceae bacterium, assembly GCA_947259145.1. Taxonomy (GTDB): domain Bacteria; phylum Pseudomonadota; class Gammaproteobacteria; order Steroidobacterales; family Woeseiaceae; genus UBA1847. Next base: position 17,797 of record CAMYLB010000121.1, on the reverse strand, counting down.
GAGTTCAGGAATGACCTCGGCGACGGGCTCGGGTTCGAGTTCAGGAATGATTTCAGTAACCGATTCGAAGTCAGGTCCGGGCTCTGCGACGAGCTCCGGGATCTCTTCCGCCTTTTCATCCGGAAGTGTTGCGAATTGCGGTGCAAGGGTTTTCAGGTCCGGCAGCGTATCCTGAATCAGATGCGGAATGTCGTCATCCTGCGGCGGTTCTTCTGCGTCGGCGAAGACGATTACAGGCTGCGTTTCTCCGACCGTGGCCGACTCCGACTCTGGCACTATTTCTGCTTCGGGCACAGCGTCGACGACAGGTTCCGGTTCCGGTTCGGGCTCAACGTCGACGACAGGTTCCGGCTCCGGTTCGGGTTCTGGTTCGGGCGCAACGTCGACGACAGGTTCTGGCTCCGGTTCTGGTTCGGGCGCAACGTCGACGACAGGTTCCGGCTCCGGTTCCGGCTCTGGCGCAACCTCCACAACCGGTTCCGCGATGGAGAAATCGAAGTTATCAGCACTGAGCCCGTATTCATCGGATGCGACTGTCGCAATGAGCCTGGCGGGTAGGGTCTGGATACCCTGTCCAGCCGCTGCCGCCAAAGTAGACTCGACCAGGTTGTTTGCGATTCTGGGAATCCCGTTGCTTAATTCATGCAGCAGCTCGGCTGACCTGGTATCAAAAATCTCTTCGAAATCGCCGCCAGCCAGCCGCAAACAATGTATCAGGTAGCCGCGCAGTTCGGCGACGCCGAGCGGCGAAATCGTGTGACGTTGCCGAACGCGTTGCTGCAGCTGCGCGACTACGGGGTCCTGCATGAATTGAGGCAGGCGTTCGTCGCCCATCAAGATAATACTGGCACCATCGGAATCGCCGGCGTCGGCAGCGGTGAGCGCCTCCAGTTCAGCAAGTGTTTCGGCGCCCGTGCGCAAGCCATCTTCGATAACGATGAAGACGCGGACTTCCGCATCCTGCAGTTCCTTCAGTTTCCTGCGAAGCGCCGCGAATCGCTGAATGGTCCCGTTCGGCCGGTCTTTGACACCGAGTACGATAAGCAGCGATTCAAGGACATCACTGCTTTTCATTTCCATGCGGCCGACGCGAATAGTCTTGTACTTGGTACCTATTGCTTCGAGTGCTCGGTGAACCAGCGTCGTCTTGCCGGTACCGACGGGTCCCGAAACAGTAACGACGGCGTCCCGGGCGGCCAGCGCCTTTCTGAAGCCTGCCATGGTCTTGGCAGTCTGGGGCCCGACGAAAACATCGCTACCCGTCGCCTGTGCAGGGAAGGGGCGTTTGCTGAACCCAAAATGTTGTTCGTACATGGCGGTCCGATCACCTTGTTGCTTTGCCAAAAAGTTCTGGTGGCCTTACGAGACAGTCAGTTTGGGTTCAAATCAGCTGAATTTCATGGAGTTATGTCACAAAAATGGACCTTCGGACAAGTTTTGCCCAGATCAGCCCTGAGTCCGGACGAAACCAATAAATGCCTGATTTTGTGGCTAAAAACGGTCAGAATACCCGCTTAATTCAGACCGGTCCGACTCAATTGCCGAAACAATCTTCTGAAATCCGGGATGGTGTCATTGCCGGCCTGATCGCGTACGTGATCTGGGGTGGCCTGCCGGTCTATTTCAAGATTGTGGGGTCCGTCAATCCTCTGGAAGTCCTTTCGCACCGAATCATCTGGGCCGTACCGCTCGGCGCCGCGATTCTGTTTGCGCGACGGCAGTGGCCCGAGGTTCGCCGCGCTTTGACTCATCGCCAGATGCTTGGCTGGCTGTCGCTTTCGGCGTTCTTTATCGCACTCAACTGGCTCGTCTACATCTGGGCGATTCAGGACGAACGGATCTTCGAAACCAGCCTTGGCTATTACATCAATCCTCTGACCAACACGCTCAGCGGCATTATCCTGTTCGGGGAAAGGCTGCGACGATTGCAAAAGCTCGCGGTCGTCCTCGCGGTCGTTGGTGTCCTCGTGTTGACCATCAGCGGCGGGCAGGTTCCCTGGGTGGCACTGTTTCTCGCGATTAGTTTCACCATATATGCGGTTATTCGAAAGAGAGTTGTCATCGGCGGCATGCCGGGTCTGTTTATTGAAACGCTGCTGCTACTTCCTTTCGCCGTTGCCTGGTTTGTCTGGATCAAAACGAGCGGGCAGGCGGCTTTCGCGAGCGGTGATGCCGGGCTGACGTTCTGGCTGATTATGGCGGGGCCGCTGACCGCGGTACCGCTGCTATTCTTTGCACTCGCGGCACGACGCCTGCCGCTGACGACGATCGGTTTCATGCAGTTCCTGGCGCCGACGCTGCAGTTTTGTGTTGGCGTTTACTACGGGGAGCAGCTAACGACGGCCCACCTGATTTGTTTTGGATGTATCTGGGTGGCTGTTGTTTTCTTTAGTATTGACGCGATCAGGGCAACAAAAAAGCCCCCGCAAGCTGCGCCTGCAGGGGCTTGATCACGTTTGGCTTGCCGCTACTTCTTCGCCTTGCGTTCCTGTGCTTCCCTGATGACATCGTCAGCAACATTTTGCGGGCACGGTGAATAGTGCGAAAACTCCATGGAGAACTGACCACGGCCTGACGTCAGCGTTCGCAGATGACCGATGTAACCGAACATGTCGGCCAGCGGTGCGTCCGCCTTGACGCGAACGCCGGTGGGGCCTGCGTCCTGTGACTTGATCATGCCGCGACGTCGATTGAGGTCACCGATGACATCACCGACGTTGTCATCGGGCGTAAACACGTCCACCTTCATGATCGGCTCAAGAATCTGCGGGCCTGCTTTCGGCACCGACTGGCGATACGCGGCCTTGGTCGCTATTTCGAACGCGAGCGCCGAGGAGTCCACGGCGTGGTAGGCACCGTCGAGCAGCGTGAACTTCACGTCGAGCAGCGGGTAACCCGCGAGCGTTCCCTCGACCATGCAGCTTTTAAAGGCCTTCTCGATCGCGCCCCAGTATTCGCGTGGAACGTTACCGCCGGTCACCTTGGATTCGAACTCGTAACCCACGTTCTTCTCGGCCGGTTCGATCTGGTATTCGATCTTGCCGTACTGACCGGAACCACCCGACTGTTTCTTATGCGTGTAAGTGTCTTCGATCATCTGAGTGATCGTCTCGCGGTAGGCCACCTGCGGTTTGCCCATTTCGACGTCAACGTGATGCGTTCGGCGCAGGATATCGACCTTGATGTCGAGGTGCAGCTCACCCATGCCCTTGATCAGGGTTTCGCCAGAATCCTCATCCGTCGCCACCTGGAATGACGGATCTTCCTGGACCATTTTGTTCAGGGCTACGCCCATCTTCTCCGTGCCTGCCTTGTCTTTCGGCGAGATCGCAATGGAGATCACAGGATCCGGAAATACCATCGGTTCCAGCGTTGCGGGATTGTCGGCGTCAGCCAATGTATGACCCGTACGCGTGTTCTTCATGCCGAGGAGGGCGACGATGTCGCCGGCCTGCGCGGAATCGAGCTCTTGTCGCGAATCAGCATGCATCTCTACGATGCGACCAATACGCTCATTCTTGCCCGTAAAGGTATTGAGGACGTTGTCACCCTTTTTGATCGTGCCGGAGTAGATACGCGTAAATGTCAAAGCGCCGTAACGGTCATCCATGATCTTGAACGCGAGCGCGCGCAGCGGTTTACCGGGATCGACGATGGCAAAACCACCGGTTTCGTTGCCTTCAAGATCGATTTCCGGCTGCGGCTTGACCTCGGTCGGGTTCGGCAGATAGTCAACAACTGCATTAAGAATGTTCTGTATACCTTTGTTTTTAAACGCAGAACCACAGAAAGTCGGGAAGAAGTCGAGCGCGATGGTCCCCTTTCGAATGCAGCGCCTGATATCCTCGATCGACGGCTCTTCGCCCTCCAGGTAAGCCTCAAGAAGATCATCGTCCTGCTCAACGGCTGTCTCGATCAACTTCTCACGCCACTCGGCGACGAGGTCCGTCATATCCTCAGGGACATCGCCAATCGTGTAGGACTCAGGGTCGCTTGCATCACTCCAGATCCAGGATTTCTGCGTCAGAAGGTCAACGACCCCGACGAAATCGTCCTCGACACCGATAGGCAGAACCATGACCACTGGATTGGCGGCCAGCACATCCTTGACCTGCTTTACGACACGGTAGAAGTCGGCACCGATGCGGTCGAGCTTGTTGACGAAAATAATGCGCGCGACTTCCGAATCATTGGCATACCGCCAGTTCGTCTCGGACTGCGGTTCTACGCCGCCGGAGCCACAGAATACGCCAACACCGCCATCGAGTACTTTCAGCGACCGATAAACCTCGATCGTGAAGTCAACGTGTCCGGGGGTATCGATAATATTCATGCGGTGTTTGTTCCATTCGCAGCTCGTAGCGGCAGACTGAATCGTAATGCCGCGCTCCTGCTCCTGGTCCATGAAGTCCGTCGTGGCTTCGCCGTCATGGACTTCGCCGGTCTTATGAATCTTGCCCGTGAGCTTGAGAATGCGCTCAGTGGTCGTTGTCTTGCCCGCATCCACGTGGGCAAAAATGCCGATATTTCGGTAAGTACTAAGGTCTTTCATCTCTTTGCTTCAACTCTGTGTAATTCATCTCGGTCACCAACCTTGTTCATCGCCATGCCCGCAGGCGCTCTCAAACTCCTGCCAAAGCGAGAACCCGGTCAAACAAACGCGGTGGGTGCACGTAATCCATGCCGGTCCTCGGGGTGCTTTCGGGCAGCTGCTGCGGTGCTAACAAGCAGCGGGGACGGGCGTTCGGGCGCGGATAATAGCAGTGCCGTAGCCCCTAAACCAGCGAAATTCAAAGAAAGCAACGGGTAAGCGTTTACCGGGCCTGTTTTCCCATGCAAGTCAGTTGCTTATTGGATCAGCGCCGCAGGATTGCAAGCCAGCGCGCGATGTTCAGCAAACTCATCAGGGAAGCCGACACATAGGTCAGCGCTGCCGCCGTCAGCAGGCGGCGCGCATGCGGTCGATCGACATCTTTCAGGACCCGGTGTTTGTCGAGCATCGGCAGCGCCCGGCTGAAACTTGCGTCAAATTCCGTCGGCAGGGTCACGAAGTGGACGAGGGCCGAAATACCCAGGGTCAGGAACCCGCCGGCGAAGGTCAGCAGTCCGATCGCCGGGACCCGGGTCACGATGCCGAGAAACGGCGAGATCATAAGCACACCGACCCCAATACGTTCCATGCCGCGCGTCGCCTTGACGAGCCGCGTTCGAAAACGGAGTGGGCGCCTTGACGAGCCGCGTTCGAAAACGGAGTGGGGCGTATTCCTGGTGATCCTGCAGGGCGTGACCGACTTCGTGTGCGGCGACCGTAATCGCCGTCAATGAACGGCCGTCGAATTTGTCGGGGGTCAGCCTGACTGCTTTGGCCTCGGGGTCATAGTGATCGCCGGTCTCGGTCGTTTCGACCTTTACGGAACTCAGTCCGTGTGCGTCGAGGAGGTGACGCGCCAGTTGAGCGCCGGAACCTGAGTAGCGGTCGGCCGGCAAGCTGTAGCGAGCGAGCACCCTCCGCACCCACAATCCGGGCCCGAAAACGAGCACAAGCGCCAGCAGAATTAGAATGACCACAGCCATGGCCATATCCTAACGTGGATTTGCGCCGGTCAATACGGTCTTGCGGCATTGTTGCTGTTGGCCGATTACGGGTAAAGTGCTTTGTCGCCTGCCACCATTTCCCGCAATGAGGCCTATCTTGACGCTCGATCAACTGACGCTATTCGCATTGTTGCTGTTCGTATTTGTGTTTCTCATTTGGGGGCGCTGGCGTTACGACCTCGTGGCTTTCGTTGCGCTGCTGGCAGCCTTGCTGACGGGTCTCGTGCCAGTCGAGAAAGCGTTTTCCGGATTCGGTCATCCCGCGACAGTCATTATCGCGCTGGTACTCATCGTTAGCCGGGGACTTTCCAATTCGGGTGCCATCGAGATCGTCGTGCGCCATCTTGTCGATACCTCGCGAAAACTGTCAACGCATATCACAATCATGTCAGGGCTGGCGGCTGGTCTTTCCGCGTTGATGAACAATGTCGCGGCGCTGGCACTACTGATGCCGGTCGACATACACGCGGCAAAAAAGGCGGGTCGAAGTCCTGCACTGTCGCTCATGCCGCTGTCGTTTGCATCGATACTCGGCGGCATGATCACGCTGATCGGCACTCCGCCGAATATCATCATCGCCGAATTTCGTGGTGATGTACTGGGCGAGCCTTATCGCATGTTCGATTTTGCCCCGGTGGGCATTGCCTGTGCCGCCGTCGGGGTTGCGTACGTTGCGTTGATTGGCTGGAGATTGTTGCCGTCAAGCAGGCGCAGCGCCGATGCAGGCAAGGAGCTTTTTGATTTGGCGAACTACATCGCCGAGGTGCGGGTGCCGGAAGGATCGCCGGCGATTGGCCAGCTCGTTCGGGACCTGGAAGACCAGGCAGCAAAAAGCGATGTCGAAATAATTGGCCTGACTCGTCGCGGTCGGCGCATGCCCGGCCTTGCACGTATTGCGGAGATCAAAGAGGGGGATATTCTCGTCGTCGAGGCGAGTCCCGACAGTCTCGAGGAGGCGCTGGGTGCCCTGAAGCTCGAATACGTCGGTAAGGGCAAGGACCAGCTTGGCGACACCGACCTGATCCTCAATGAAGTCGTCGTCCAGGAGTCGTCAAGGCTGGCCGGAAAATCCGCGATGGACTTACGCATGCTGTATCGCTATCGCGTTGCACTGGTCGGGGTTTCGAGACAGGGCGAGCGATTCCGGGATAACGTTCGCAAACTCGAACTGCGGCCGGGCGATGTATTGCTACTTCTGGGCGCGGACGAACGCCTCGCTGATGTGACCTCGCGTCTCGGTTTGCTGCCGCTTGCCGATCGTGGCCAGCGTGTCATCCAGCGCGACAAGGCCTGGCTCGCGGTCGGTGTTTTCGGCGCGGCAATATTGGCGGCCAGCGTCGGGCTTCTGTACCTGCCGGTTGCGCTCGGCTGTGTAACGGCGCTTTACGTGATCCTCAACATTGTCCCAATCCGAGATGTCTATACGTCCGTCGAGTGGCCGGTGATTGTATTGCTCGGTTCGATGATCCCTATCGGCGGCGCATTGCAGTCGACGGGAGGCACGGCACTGATTGCCGGCGGTATCGTGGATTTGTCAGCGGGCTATTCGCCTGTCGTAGTTTTGACCTTGCTTATCGTGATCACGATGACATTGTCGGATGTCATGAACAACACTGCGACAGCCGTGATCGCGGCTCCGATAGCGATTGAGATCGCGGCGCGACTGGACGTCAGCCCCGATCCATTTCTCATGGGTGTTGCCGTTGCCGCGTCCTGTGCATTCCTCACGCCAATCGGACACAAGAACAACACGCTGATTATGGGTCCGGGTGGCTATCACTTTGGCGACTACTGGCGCATGGGACTGCCGCTTGAGATCCTGATCATCGTGGTATCGGTGCCCGCGATCATCACGGTGTGGCCGATGTAATATGTCAATCGTCTGTCGCAAAATGCCTGAAAACCGCGTCAAAAACTGACAAAGATCGCACAATTCTGCCCGTTCGCTATTTTAGTGTTCAGCGTAACCTACTGATAAATATAATCTAAAACACAATCCGGATCCGACTCGATTGTTGGCATAGCGTTTGCAACGCTATAGGTTGCCGACGCCGTTACTGGCGCCACAGGCAGCGAATCAAGAGAGGAAGAGCGGCATGGCGAAATCGACGATTCAGAATTGGACCGACAGTATCGTGTTGTTGAAATTCGACCAGCACAAGACATTTCCTTGAGTTGCGTGACCCTGACGACACTCATATCCACACGCTGGAGCTCCCCGAGGGAATGAAGCTCGACAAGACCAGCTATGAGGTCCTGTTGCGCTACGTGCTGCTGGACGTTGCGCCGACGTGAGCTTCGACTGCTTGCCAGACACGTAGCAGGTTCTCGCCCAGCAGCTTGCGGATATCCGATTCGCTGTAGCCGCGTTCAAGCAGGCCCCTGATCAGGTTCGGATACTGGGACACGTCTTTGAGCCCGGTCGGCAACGAGTCGCCGACACCATCGAAATCGGAACCAATGCCGACGTGGTCCACGCCGACCAGTCCGACGACATGGTCAAAGTGATCAAGGACATCGTCGAGCGAGGCATATGGCAACGGCCCATGCTCTTCGGCATAGGCCACAGCGTAGGAGCGATAGATGTCCTCTTCCTTCAGTTCCGGGTGATTCATCAGGTATTCTTTTCGCGCCGCTGACCGGGCGTCGCCGTAGTCTCTCGACTCCCGAGTCAAAAAAGTGGAGCCGAAATTGATCTGGATGACGCCGCCGTTGCGCGCCAGTGCAAGAATCATCTCATCACTCATGTTGCGTTCGAAGTCCGGCGTGAAGTGACGGGCCGATGAATGCGACGCTATGACGGGCGCTTCGCTAACATCCAGGATCTGCCAGAAAGCTTCGTCGGAGACGTGACTGACGTCGACCATGATGCCGAGTCGGTTCATTCCCTTTACGGCCTTGACGCCGAAATCGCTGAGTCCGTTCCATTGTCGATTCTCGTCGTACGACGAATCGGAAAGGTGATTGGACAAACTGTGGGTCAACGTAATGTAGCGTATGCCCCTGTCGTAGAAATGTCGCAGGTTGGCAAGGTCTCCTTCGATAGGAGATCCGTTTTCCATTCCCATTGGCAGTGACATAAGCCCTGACTCAAACTGCTGCTTTACATCGGCGACCGAGCGCGCGATAGCGAACTTGTCCGGTGCATTCTCGACAATCTCTTCGACCATCGTTATCAGAGAATCGGCAATTTCCTTCGATCGACCTTCGCTCTCAAGTTCGGCCGGTGTATAGATTGACATAAACGGCACGTTGAGACCGCCGGCAACAGCCCGCGGATAATCGAAATCACCGCCCTCGGTTGGGCTGGAAATATCTGCCGGGGTTTCAGTCAGGCGGTAAGGCACGTCGACGTGAGTATCTACAATAATGCTGGACTCGGCGATCTGCTGCGCGCGGCCAGCGAAATCCAGTGGCTGTGAGTCAGGTGTATCACCCGAATTCTGCCCGCAGCCGCTGATTAAAAAGGCCGATACTGAAATCAGAAATGTCTTGTAGTCCATCCGGAGATTTCACTGGTTTGAAGGGTCGAAGATTGTAACAATAGGAAGCTGCTCGATGCAGTTACTTGGGCAATTCGGCCAACAGGAGCACGGTTATGAGCAATGACAATCCACCGGCAGACGGCGTTTTCGTCGACGGCGATCCAAATGGCAAGCCGATAGAGGAAAATATCAAGTCGCGCGCGACATGGACTCGGCTCTTGTTCATGGTGATTTGTTGCTTCCTCGTCAGCCTCGCCAGTTTTGTCGGCACGTTCGTTGTCGTGCTCGGCTTTCTCTGGGTCTTGTTTTCGGGTGAAGTGAATCGGCAGATTCAACAGGTGGGACAGAGTCTTGCGACCTACATCTACGAGATCATTCGCTACCTGACATTTAATACCGAGGAAAAACCTTTTCCGCTCGGCAATGACTGGCCCTCCGGTAGCCTCGAGTGATCACCGTCTAGATTGACAACTCGCGCTGGCCGGGCTGCCAGTGCGTCAGGTTGATGTGGGCGCCGCCGACGCCAAGTCCACGGACCCATTTGGCTGCTGCGTCGAGCGTCACCCAGGTCCTGACCTTTCCCTTGGTCGTTTCGGCCGTGATCGGGCCATTTGGCGTCCTCGCCTCGATGTGGAAGCGCGCACCACTGGCGATAATGTTGATGTTCTTGATGGCTCCAGCGGCGACCATCGCCCTCAACATGCGTTCATCCATGCGGATTCCCCGGAAATGGCTCGCTTTGCTCTGGTACAGAGATGCCGGCCTGCTCACAGTGCCGACGGATCAGCATTTCGACCATATTCGCGACACTGCGGTGCTCCCGCGCGGCGGCCTCGCGCACGGCCTCTTTGATGCCGGGCTCGATGCGGAGGTTCAGTGTCGATACTTTGGTCTTTGCCATGCGTTACAATATAAAGCAAATATGAATCAAATGTAACGCATTTTGCGACAATTTGCCGCTGTCCCGCCTGGCGCCGAAGTGGTGCTGGCAATAATGGCGCAAACCGGGTACACAATGGGGTTTGATTAGCGATAAATTGTCGGAGGAGCGCTACGGTGGAGCAGACTATTTTCATAATCTGCATGTTTTTCGGCGTAACGTCGGTCGCGTTGATCGCTTTTACGCTTTTGGGGATCGTCCTCGGACGAATCAAGGTCTAGATCAGCGTTGCGCGAATCGATGCAGATCACGAGCGTCAATGTCGGCAGGGCTGAGATGATCGCTCATGGCAATCAAAGTATGACGACGGGCATCTGCAAACGACCGGTGTCGGGATCTGTTGAAGTGACCGAGCTGGGGCTGCACGGTGACCAGATATTCGATAGTGAACATCACGGCGGTCTGGATCAGGCGGTATATGCCTATAGTGCCGATGACTACGAATGGTGGGCCAGCGAGACCGGCCGTGACTATCCCGCCGGCCTGTTCGGTGAAAACCTCACGATCAAAGGACTGCCAAGTGATTTGTATGTCGGCGATCGGCTACTGATCGGAGACGTGGTGCTCGAAGCCACATCCGCGCGCATACCTTGCGGAACCCTGGCTACACGCATGCATGATCGCGGCTTCGGGCTGACATTTAGAAAGGCCGAGCGGCCCGGTATCTACTTTCGCGTTCTTAATCCCGGTGCGGTATCCAGCGGCGATACCGTTACACTGGTCGAAGGCACTGCCTGCAAGATAACCGTACTGGATCTGTTTCGTTTTGCCTATGAAACACGCCACGACGTGGATCAGTTGCGGCGATTTCTTGATGCTCCGGTCGCCGAGCGAGTCCGGACCAAGATCGAAGCGACGTTGGCGAGCCTTTAGCCTGACTGTATCCAAATGTATCGATGCCAGCGTAATCCGACACGCAGCTGCGATACAAAGCTATGATGGCAATATGACAAAAGTACTGTTAATCGACGACGATAAAAAACACTCTGACCTGCTGCAGGCGTACTTCAAGCGCTTCGGTATTAATCTCGTGTGTGCTTACGAGTCGGAAAGCGGGTTTCGCAAGCTGAATCGCGAAGATCCGGATCTGCTGTTACTGGACGTCATGCTTCCCGGCAAGGACGGATTCGAGATCTGTCGCGAGGTGCGTAAGACCAGCAACCTGCCGATCATCATGCTTACTGCGCGTGGCGATGTAATTGATCGCGTCTCGGGCCTTGAGCTTGGTGCGGACGATTATATTGCCAAGCCGTTTGAGCCAAGAGAACTGGTCGCCAGGGTCCAGGCGATTCTGCGCCGCTCTGAAGCCGGCGGTTCGAACGCCGGCAAACTCGAATTCGATGGTCTTTCCATTGACGTTGACGCACGAACCGTCGACGTCGACGGCAACAGCGTTGATCTTACATCTATGGAATTCGAGCTCCTCGTGATTCTTGCAAAACGACACGGCAAGAAATTGTCCCGGGATGACATTCTGAGCGAACTGCGCGGCATCGACGCCGCGATCCTGACCCGATCGGTAGATATCATGATAAGTCGCCTGCGAGGCAAGCTCGGCGACTCCCTGAAGCCGCCGCGATTTATTCAGACGATCTGGGGACGCGGTTACTCCTTTGTCGGCGCGCCGCGCTCGGATGCTTAGACGGTTATCCATTTCCCTGTCGTTCAGACTGCTGGCCATCTTTCTTGTGCTGGCGCTGATGTTCGTTTACGGCACTTTCACGGCGCTGCGCTGGGTCTACAACAGTGATGAGATTCGGGGTCTCATCAGCGGTCATCTATCTTTGCACGTTCACTATGTGAAAGAGGATATCGGATCGCCGCCCAGAATTGATCGCGCGATCGCCATCACGGAAAGTGTGCCTGTCGACATCCGCATCCTGGGTCCGGATATAGACTGGGCGTCGGATGCGAATTTCCCGGATTTGGAGACGCTGGATTTTGGGCCCAGCCCAAAATTCAGCGATGATGCGGACGCTTGGGTCGATGAACTGCAGGACCTGGAGTTCGCCGTAGAGGACGACCATCGATTCATAAAAATTCATCAGGACGAATACGATATCGTCGTTTCATCGCCGCGCATTGCCGATGTAAGAACGGGACCCGACCTGATCACGTTAATTGTCAGTCTCGGTCTGGTCTACCTGATGATCGGCTACGCAGCCGTTAGCTGGCTATTTAAACCCATTCGCGCGATACGTGCCGGTGCCGCTCAGATCGGCGAGGGCAACTTCGACCATCGCATTCGCAACATCCGGCACGATCAGTTGGGTGATCTTGCATCGGATATTAATCGACTTGCCGACGATGTTGAAAACATGCTCGACGCAAAACGCGCGCTGCTGCTGGGAATCAGTCACGAGCTGCGCACACCACTGTCGCGCATGCGCCTCATGCTCGAATTCATTGAGAAAGATGCGGACCGGAAATCGCTGAAGCCGGAAATAGACGAGATGGAGAAGATCGTCGTATCGCTGCTTGACGCAGAGCAGCTCAGCACGCGACACGTTACCCTCAATCGTTCGCACGTAAAGGTCAGTGCGTTGATTAGTGAACTAATCGACAACTTCTTTGATCGTGATCGGCAACGGATTTCAGTGCACGTCGCCGCGGATGAAATCGAAGCCAGCGTGGACGAAGCCAGGATCGCGCTACTGCTGAAGAACCTGATATCCAATGCCTTGCGATATGTGCCGGAGTCCGGCGGCCGCGTAGACGTGACAGCCGAGGTTGATGGCGACGATCTCGTTCTGCGAGTCGAAGACAATGGACCGGGCCTGTCGAAGGATCAGGCCGAGCACCTTGGCGAACCGTTTTACCGCGGCGACCCGTCGCGCACTCGAGATACCGGCGGCACCGGACTCGGTCTCTATCTCGCGATTTTGGTTGCGAAAGCTCATAGCGGTTCCCTGATACTCGCAAACCCCGACGAGGGCGGCGCCTGTTTCGAATGCCGGATCCCGCTGGGACTTGACATAAATCTCTGACACTCGCAGAAATTATTGCTCTAATTCAATAACTTAGGGTCAACGAGCACTGTCTGCCTTGATTTTTCGATCCTTTGATATCAAAATGATATCAAAATAGATGAAAAGACAAGGAGAACGACGTGATTCGCGAAAAGAAGATAAACGTTTCCTCGGGGTACCGGATGATCCTGGTACTGCTCGTCGCCCAGTTGGCCACGGCCTATGCCGTTTTTGCGGCTTTAAGAGCGATATCTGTTGTTGGCATTGTTGCAGCAGTTCTGGCCTCAGTCGTCGTTCTCGTCTGCTGGGTGGGCTTCTTCATGATCAACCCGAATGAAGCCAAGGTCCTGCAATTATTCGGTAAATACGTTGGAACTACGCACGAGCCTGGCCTCAAATGGGCAAATCCTTTTTATGCGAAGTCCGCGGTTTCAACACGTATCCGCAATTTCGAAAGCGGCCAGCTAAAGGTCAACGACTCTCAGGGAAGTCCAATCGAAATTGCGGCCGTTGTTGTCTGGAAAGTATTCGATACGGCTGAAGCGCTTTTCGAAGTGGACGACTATGAGGAGTTCGTGCAAATCCAGAGTGAGTCAGCGCTCCGCAATCTTTCGACGACTTACCCCTACGAACCGCATGAGGGCGAGGGCACGGCGCTACGTAGTCATCCGAACGAGATCGCGCGGGCGCTGTGTGAAGAGATCCAGGATCGCCTCGAAAAAGCAGGCGTTACGGTAATTGAGGCTCGCATCAGCCACCTCGCTTATGCGCCCGAGATTGCCCACGCGATGCTTCGGCGCCAGCAGGCTTCCGCCATCATTGCTGCACGTCGGCTGATTGTTCGCGGTGCGGTAGGCATGGTCGATATGGCGCTCGATGAGCTGCGTGACAAAGACGTCGTCGAACTCGATGAGGAACGCAAAGCGGCAATGGTTAGTAACCTGCTGGTCGTGCTTTGCAGTGAGGAGAGCGCACAACCGGTTCTGAATACGGGTTCGTTGTACACCTGATTCAGCTGCAGTTTACGAAGATACGCCGGGGCACAGCATGGCGACAAAAAAATCTTTCGCGCTTCGAATTGATGCGAAAACGCTCAAAGCCATGCAGCGCTGGGCCAAGGATGACTTGCGCAGCTTGAATTCACAAATAGAGTTCGTGTTGCGCGGAGCGCTGCAGAAATCGGGTCGATTGCCAAACCAGGGCAAAGATAACGATGTGTCAAACGGTGATAGCATCGAGTGATGACAACCATTGTTCCCATTGTCTCAATCGTGCTTGCGTTGATCGCCGCCGGCTGCATCGCGTACATCGCCTGGGAATTGACCTCGGAAGACAAGCCCCCTGGCAAGCCGGACGAAAACGGGCCACCAGGGAGCAAGTAGTCTCTAGCGGCTTCGCTTCGAAGTCAGTGACGACGATCGTCGCTTCGATGACCGCTCCGACTTCTGTTCTGTCGATTTTCGTGCCGGTGCGGTGGCAGAACTCCTGCGCTGCGGTTCAGCCTGTCTGACCTGGCGCTGTGGTTCCGTCCGTCTGACCTGGCGCTGCGGTTCCGCCTGTCTGACCTGGCGCTGCGGTTCCGCCTGCTTGACCGGGCGCCGTGTTTCAACGCGGCGTGGTGTTGGAGCCGGCGTAGCTCGCGCGGTTTCCTGGCGACGTCGCTGCACTGTGGGTTCAGCCCGTCGCAGCTTGGGCGTCGGTTCAGAACGTCGCTTTTGGGTGTCAGGGCGGCGATCCTGTGGTTGCTGCCTTCGGTCACGCGTTTGCGGCTGACGCAGCTGTCGCGTTGTGTCGGATCGTGCCCGTGCCGCCGTTTCAGTTCGCGGCGTTACGCGTGTTGTCTGCCGGCGCTTGTCGATACCCTCGGTCCGGTTCGACGCCGCAGTCCGTGGTCGCTCGCGAAACGAAATCGGCTCACGCACAACCTGGCGCCGACGGGTATTGCTGCGCGCAGTCTGCTCCCGACTGTCGATCCGTCTTACGCGATCCGTCGCGTCGTTGGTTTGAGTGCTCGGGTAATGACGATTGCGAGTGACTCGGTGTCTCGGAACATAGTCGCGCCTGTTGTTGCGGGGACGCCAGCGGTCACCGCCGTAGTAACGGTTGACCGTAATGTTGGTGTTACCGCCGACGTAGGCGGTGACGGCCGTAGTAAGGGTGTCCGTAGTAGCTGTGGTGAAACACACT
Organism: uncultured Woeseiaceae bacterium; assembly: GCA_947259145.1. GTDB lineage: Bacteria > Pseudomonadota > Gammaproteobacteria > Steroidobacterales > Woeseiaceae > UBA1847. Next base: position 2,621 of record CAMYLB010000121.1, on the reverse strand, counting down.
CAGGCTGTCGGAATACCAGCCGATCGTAAACGCCGTCGTGACGCCCCAGAAATACCCGCGATTGAAGGCGTGAGCCGAAGAGTACGGATAGTAATAGACCGGATACGGACGCGGATAGTAGTAGTAGACCGGGCGAGGCTGATAAACGACCACGCGCTCGGGCTCATAATAAGGCACGTAAATAACGTCTTCGGCGACCGGCGAAATCTCGATGACGCCCTCGTTGCGCGCTACGTTCTGGTAGGAGTCGCTTTTCAGATTGCCGGCTGTGTATGCCCGGTCGCGAAACGTCTCGATTGCGCCGACCACATCAGACTGCTGCGACACAACAGCTTCGCCGAGGCGCCATGTCCAGTCGATATCCTCGTTGAGAAGTTCGATGACCTCAGGGTAATTGAGCAGTGCGACGACTGAATCATCCCATTCGGGATCCGGTTCGAGTGATGCGTCCTTTTCGAGCGCCTCCAGGAAGCGGGCCGCGTCGACGATTTGCAGGGGGTAGGCGGCAGCTGGCAGAACGATCGCCAGCAGATCATCCGGATACAGCGCGATGGGGCCGACCAATTCCTCAATTTCATCGGTCGAAAGCAATGGGATTTCCTCATTGCCGGTTGCTGGCTCCGAGTATTGCTCTTCGAAAGCGCCGATGACTTCGCCGTTTTCATCCACCGGCACCTGCGCCAGTGCTGCCGCCGGCACCAGTGCCAGCCACGCGAATGAGGTGAGAAAAGTTCTTGCCAATCCGTATTTGGCGTTGAGTCGGTTTTTCATGCGGCCTCCCGGTCCATAACATCTTGCGGACCTGTCCATGTTGAGGCTAATAGTAACGCCGCCTAGCTGAACCGATGCTTAACCAAAACGGCCCTGATTGGGCCGCTTATGGATTCTCTGTCGTCAGTCGTCGCTTCCGCCCGACCAGGCGATGAATTTCCAGCCCTCATCGGTGCGAACCAGGATATCGGTGTATCGGCCGTTGCCGGTCTCAATCTTGCCATCTTTACTCTTGCTTTTGTTGGCACTCGTGAACAGGTAATGCGCTATCGCGATGTCATCGTGTACGACGATCGACAGCGGGTACAATTCGTGCGCGACCATTTGGCTGACTTGTTCATTGAAGCGGTCCCACATTTTCGTGGATGCCTTGCCTCTCGGCGCTGGCGACTCCTTGCCCCACCCCGAGAAGTCGTCTGTTAGCAATCGATCCATCCACTTTTTGTCGCCTTTTTCCTCGGCATTCCACTGTGCTTCGATTAGTGCCCAGACATCGGCCTGATCGTCAACCGTATCGACGGGTATTGCCTGCGCCATAGCGTTGCCAGCAGCCAACAAGAAAACACTCGTCAAAACCACATTGAACACGTTATAGATCTTCATTGCTTGGAACCCCCGAGGCTATCCCTGATTTAAGTACTGCAAGTTTAGTCGCATTGCGCCAGTTCGACAAATGCAGGTTTATCGTTCCTGGTGGCCGAGTACCAACATTATCAGCTCAGAAACGACATCAGGCGCTAACCCGGTTGTAACATCGTATTCGTAAAGCCCGTGCAGGTCGCTCTCGGACAGGTAGTCCGGATGATGTGTTTCTACAATAGTCGCGTATTCGAAAACCTGTTCATTTCTAACCAGCAATAGCTGATACACGTGCAGTGCGAGGTTTTCCGCAGCGTCACGACGCATGAGTTCGCCAATGGCTGTATCGTCCTGCGGAAGAGCGAGCCTGCCGATGTGCATCGTCTGTTTGTGCACGTCCCACCCGTGCGACCTGAAGATGGCGCCTATCGAGTTACCGGCAAGTACTTTCGCGTGTTCTTCGCGGTAGCGATCATCAAGTTGATCGGCAAATTTTACGACGGCGTAGGTACGACAGGTTGGGGTGCGATCTTCCAGGCTGTAGAGGCTGGACCGCCGCAGTCCGGCTTCACTGGCAAGAACCGCAATACCGTAACTGCCGAATCGTTTCTCGATCCGTTCGCTGTTGAGCAGCACGGGCTCTGTCGCACAGGCGCTGAGCATTACGGCCAGGACGGCCGGTGGGAAAGTGGTCACTTGCATACTGGCAATAAACTGCAAAAAAGTGGGTGAACCATATACTGTGCGTAACTGGGCGTAAAGGAGTAGCGGAATGCGCGCGATGGTCCTGACTTCAAGCGCCGGATTCGACAAGTCCGGCGAACCGCTCGTAATGAAAGAGTTGCCGCGGCCGGTTCCCGGTGTTGGCGAGGTCCTGATCAGGGTTCTGGTGTGTGGCGTCTGCCACACGGAGCTCGACGAAATCGAGGGCCGAACACCGCCCAAGAAATTTCCCGTTGTTCCGGGCCACGAAATCGTCGGTCGTATCGTAGAGCTTGGCCCAGGCTGCAGCTGTTTCACGGTTGGGCAGCGCGTCGGCGTTGGCTGGATCCACTCTTCGAACGGCGAGGCAGACGAAAATCTCGACAACGCGTTCAGGGCGACAGGTCGAGACGTTGACGGCGGGTATGCCGAATACGTCGTCGTATCGGAGCGCTATGCGTACCCGGTACCCACGGTATTCAGCGACGCCGAGGCGGCTCCGTTGCTATGTGCAGGCGCCGTCGGATTTCGATCACTGCGGCTGACCAATATCATCGACGGCCAGGTCC
>CAMYLB010000120.1 GCA_947259145.1 uncultured Woeseiaceae bacterium | reverse complement strand
AGCGCATTACAGCTGTTCACGAGCAGCAAGTGGCCGGCTGATAGCAAACATCTCGAATGGTAGCGTCTGGCCGCAATTCGCCAGTTTGAAACTTTATTTCAATTGGCCAACCGACCCAAAGGCGACGCTAAGTACATCCGCGAATTGACGTGTCTGCCGCATCGGCGCATAAGGTCTGATTACACCCCACAAAGGCAAACTTGGCCAATGCCGGGGGCGCGAAGCTACGGGTCCCCGTCTCCTCTCCATGTGAACGAAACCACTGAAATGACACATCCGGATGGGTCCCGGCACAGTACCCTGATCAACCGCCTGGAAACGCACCCGCTGCGGAATCTGCTCCACGAAGAAGTCCACGCGCGGCCCCCGCCGCTCGTCAGCACGCCGATCAGCGTGTCGCACCTCGTCTTCCTGGCTGACGAACGCGGGCTGGACGAGAGCTTCGAGCATGTCGCCAACCTGGCCAGACGGTTCAGTGCGAACGTCCCTGATTCGCAGGCGAGCTGTTACTACGCGCAGCTGGGCGGCTTCGAGCTGCGAGTAGAAAGACACACCGAGTTCTGTGGCTATACTTTTATCCGGTCAGAGGTTACGAACCCGCCGTTTGCTGAATCAGCCCTGTCGCTAGTACCGGAGGATTGGCTGGAGAAAATACCCGGGGTGTTTTTCGCCGGTGTGCATGTGGTGATGGAGACGGGTTCACTTCCGGATACTTTCGGGCCGGATCTCGCGGCCTGGTTCGGGGGTCAGTCCATTGTCGGCAGTCACGTGGTCGATGACAAGGCGGCAGTCTGGACCAGTTTTCGTCTCCACAGTGATGGCTTTGGTCGGTTTCTCGTTTACAACCTCGAGCTCAGTGATTTCCAGGCCGGGCGCACTCTGCAGCGGCTGCTGGATCTCGAGACATACCGTCTCCTGGCGTTACTGGCCCTGCCGGAGGCGAAAGACATCGGACCGAGGGCCGCACGCCTGGATAGGGAGCTGTCGGCGATCATGGATCAGTTCTCCGGTCTCCGCAGTACGGATGAGGAATATCGGTTGCTTGGCGAGCTCACCAATCTCGCTGCAACCATCGAGCAATACCGCGCCAGCACCAACTACCGATTCGCGGCCACGCGCGCCTACCAAAGCCTGGTGACGGCAGTTCTCGTGGAGTTACGCGAGGAGAAGTTCTCAGGTATGTCGACGATGACGAAGTTCCTCGAGCGACGTCTGTTGCCCGCCATGCGAACCTGTCAAGCGGTTGAGAATCAACTAGAGAGCCTGTCACGGCGAATCGACCGGGCCATCGATCTGTTGCGCGCCCGGGTGGATGTCACCCTCGAATCGCAGAACCAGAAGGTGCTCGCGCAGATGAATCGGCGCAGCCAGCTGCAGCTGAGATTACAGCAAACCGTCGAAGGTCTCTCGGTTGTCGCGATCAGCTACTACACGGTGGGACTTACGAGGTACGGTCTCGAAGCGGGACAGGCTGCCGGCTGGCCCTACGATCCAACAATCGGTACCGGGATCGCCGTCCCTATCGTCGTAATTGGTGTTTGGTGGCTGGTGCGGCGCATCCGACGAGGGATCTCAACGAAGGACCAGCCGTCTGACTGAAGCCTTGCCAAATCCATCGGGATTGGGGACGGAGAATTTCGTCCATTACGATACGTATCAGCGTCGCTCATTAAGGCCTTGTGTGATGTCGTTCACGATATAGTGCGAAATTCGCCGGCTTAATGTCGATTGAGAGGCCGAGCCCGGATCGGGATATTGATGGGACACATTGTCATGATGCGACGTACTCTGATTTTCCTGGCCGTAAGTCTTGCCGCATTTTCGGCAGCCGAGGCGCAGCAGAATGATCCTGAAATTCGCCAGGCAGTCATGCCCCTGTTTGCAACGCATACGCCGCTGCAGGTGACCATTCAAGCGCCGCTGACAACCTTGGCGAGAGACCGACCAGAAGAAGAATATCTTGACGGAACGTTTACCTTCACCGGGGGCGACGGAGCGGCGCAGACGGTCGATCTGAAGATTCGAACCCGTGGTAATTATCGGCGGATGGAGGAGCACTGCGATTTCCCACCAATACGTTTGAACTTCCGTACGAAACAGGTTGCTGAAACGGTATTTGCCGGGCAGGACAAGCTCAAGCTGGTCACCCACTGCCAGAACAATAAGGCGCACTATGAGCAACTCGTATTGCGTGAGTTCCTTGCGTACCGCATTTTTCAGGTCATGACGAACAAGAGTTACAGCGTGCGACTCCTACGAGTCAACTACGTTGACACTGAAGGTGCCGAACCAATGACGAGACTCGCTTTCGCCATTGAAGACGACGACGCTGTTGCCGAGCGAGTGGGTATGAAGTCTCTTAAAGTCCCCGACATTACGAACGAAGATCTTGACCGCCGCCAGCAGAACCTCGTCAATGTTTTCCAGTACCTGATCGGCAATACCGAGTTCTCAATGATCAAGGCCGAACCCGACAAGCACTGCTGCCATAATGTCGACCTGATGTCGGCAACGGGCGGACCGCCTTTCACCCCGGTGCCGTACGATTTCGATTTTGCCGGGCTTGTTAATGCCCACTACGCGCAACCAAATCCACGATATGACATCCGGCACGTGCGCCACCGACTGTTCAGGGGCGTGTGCAGCAACAATGATTTACTCACGGACACGATTCAGCAATATCTCGATAAAGAAGACACTATTTACGGCATTATTGACGAACTTGATATGCTAACGCGAGGAAGCAGGCGGTACTTGAACTGGTACCTGGATCCGTTTTACAAGAAAATTTCAACGCCCAAAAAGGTTGACGCCAATTTCGCTAAACGGTGCGACGAATCCTCATAACTCCTGTTGTTTATCACCGCCCTAAAGCCCAGCGGCTTCCAAACCGGCGGCCGCCTGCTCTTTCTTCGGGGACACCCACATCGTAATCACCGCGCGGAATACTGTCTGGCCGGCCTTATCCCTAACGGTAACGGTGACCGGCAATTCGGCCGCCGCAGCAAACGGTGGTATCGGATCAAGTTGCGCGACTGCTTTCAAGTCGGTTTCGGCCTTAGCGATGTATTCGACCGTCATGCCCTTCGGAATCCAGCGATAGCTGGAGGGAACGGTCACCTCAGTCATGGTTCCGCCGGCAAGCTCGGCCATATTGCACATCGCGATGGCGTGCACCGTGCCAATGTGATTAAGAACCGGTCGGCGCTTTTTTAAATGGACCTCACAAAAACCAGGCCGCAAGTCTACGAACGCCGGTCGTATGCTGCCGAAGTAGGGGGCCTTCCAACAAACCAGTCGGGAAAATGCCCACTTTCCGGCGGGCTTTTTGGATAGCCGCTGCCAGGCGGCCAACGTAGAATTGGGTTGCTTCATCAGGTTCTCTCTCGGCAGAAAAATCGCGACGCAGTCGGTCGAATTCCGCTTATTTATGCGCTTATACTTTACCGGATTTCGTTGTCCGTGAGTCGTCAAAGACGTGTGCGAATTATTTGCAATGTCGAGCCGGTATCCGACCTCCGTCGGTTTCTCGCTGGAAACGCTCGCCCGGCGGGGTGGCCATGACGGACCCCACAAGGATGGCTGGGGCGTCGCGTACTTCGAGGGTCATGACGTGTTCTTGCTGCGCGAGTCGAGCCCCGCTGCCGAAAGTGGCCTCGTTAGATTCATGGAGAAGAATGGGCCGCCGAGCAATCTGGTGCTTTCACATATCCGCCTGGCGACCCAAGGCAAACCGGCGCTGCGTAATACGCAGCCTTTCCAGCGCGAACTTGGCGGACGCGCGCATGTGTTCGCTCACAACGGCAACATGCCGGGCATCAGAGAGAAGTGTTGCCTCGAATCACACCGCTTCACGCCCGTCGGCGATACGGACTCCGAATTTGCGTTCTGCTGCCTGCTCGAGCGGCTTGGAGAACTGTGGGACCAGTCAGCAGGGAGAGCGCCCTCGGTCGACTCACGCCTGGAGATTGTGGCTGACTTTGCCGCCTGGTTGCGACCGCTGGGTCCGTTCAACTTCGTTTATTCTGACGGCGATGCACTTTTTGTCCATTCACATCACAGAACCCAGAGCGATGGCGAGGTCCGGCCACCGGGGCTGCATCTCCTGGTCCGTTCCTGCAACGAACAGGCCGTTGACCTGAGCCAGTCCGGTATCATGCTGGCCCCGCTGGCTCAGGAACTGGCGCTCGTCGCGAGCGTGCCATTGACCGACGAGCCGTGGGAGCAAATAGGTGAGGGTGAGGTCATTGCGCTGACGCAAGGGATGGTCTCGGCTCGGCTGCTATCGCCAGTCGAATCGCGCTCACCCATCGCAGATTCGTGAAGCATTGCGCCTCTGTTAATCTTTCGCGCCTGTTCGATCTGCTGCTTGAGCGCGGTCACACCGACCTGCGTAGCCCTTGTCAGCATGTTGCTACGTGCATCTTCCGACGAGTTCGCGGCCATCAAATTAGCATCGACAAATAACTGGTGGTGGGAATTAAGTAGAAATGAAAACGCACTTTGCGCTTGTTGGTCCAGCACGTAGCAGTGAACACCGAAAATCCGCTCGTCGCTGACCGGTAGCAAGAACTCCATTACCAGGTGATATTGCGCATCGGAGCCTTGGCCCTGAAGCGCTTCCGCTATGCGTTGCATGTCGTTCTCAAATACTTCCCACTGAGAACTACCACTACCCAATAGTCGCCCCAAATCAACGCGGCGCCTGCCTGCTACGGCTGTCACAATATTTTCATTGTTTAACAAATCAATAATCTGACTCTGTGATGCGAATGAGTGCGCCGTTCTGTCGGCTCGGCGCACGATGGTCGGATAGACGGCTATGGTCGTCGTATCCAGGGATTCGAGAAAGGCAGGCGCGTATTCGCTGGGCGGACGAAAACCGGGGTCGGCAGTCTTGATCTCGGTCTCATGCGCCAAAGCGGCCAGCGAGAAAGCAACCAGGCAGACAGCCGTCGAAAAATTCGATACGCGGGAAAATTGAATGGCCAAAGAACGAGTCATCACACACCTCCTTCTTGTGCGCAAGCGCCAGGGCCGGCGGGTTAAACCCTACGATGTTTGTATGGGGGCGATGTACAAGGGTATCGATAGGCACTTTTACCTAAGGGTGAGCAGCGCTCCAATCATTCATTTTCACTTTTGACCCGCACATTGGCGTGGCCGTCAGGCTCGATTTCAATATAAAAGTTGATGGGACGACAGCAAACCTGGCAGTCCTCGATGTAGTCTTGTTGAGGAACCGAGGGATCCACCAATACGCCGATGCTCTCACCGCAATAGGGACACTCGATGTGGCGTTCGCTTAGCTCTCTCATGCGCATCTAGTCTTGCGCAGCGTCATGTGTTGGGGTGTCGCCAAACCGTCGTGGACGAACCCAAAACCAGCTGGCAACAACCGCGGCCGCAAAGATCGTATAACAAACGGTGAACACCCACGGAGGAGCCTGGTAATACAAAATGGATTCCAGCCAGTGCGACATGAAAGAACCGGAGTACACGGCGGAACCCGCGCGTTCCCGGAGCGCCATTTCCCAGGTTGTGAGCGGGCAGATTACACCAACCCAGGACTGCAGCATGACGACACCAATGGCGGCTATATGTGCGACACGAAACCATGGGTTTAGTATCCATGCCCAACCAAGGGGCTTGCCCACAAGAATAAGGACCAGCCCAAGCACGACGAACGCAACGAAAAGAACGTGAGACAGAAGAAGACCGTCAGCGGCGAGTAGAAACAGGAAGTCGGTCGCCATGTGTGCCACCCGAAGTTAAAGCCAGCCCACAACGAGTATCTGGCACGAGCGTTGCGGCCGCAAGGCAGGCAATAGAAATGGGTTTAGACGCTGTCCAGAGATAGCCGCTCCCGTTGTCCGTGCATAGCGTTGTCGCTACACTGGCCGGCACAGCCGTATTTCGCGGCAGGAGATATAAGAATGAAGAACGCTCATAAATACATCGCCCTGGTTCTACTGGGGGCTTTTCCGGCGGCAGCTCTGGCTCAGGGGGAAGAACAGGACGCGTCAAAAAGCTTCATTTATGCAACGTATTTTTATTGTGACGCAGGCGGTTCGGAACGTGCGGACGAAATTATCAAGAAAATCAGTGCGCCCGATTTCGACAAGGGCGTCAAAGACGGCACCATTAATGCCTGGGGCTGGCTCTCGCATCACACCGGCGGTTTATGGCGACGGGCGCAGTACTATTCGGCCCCCACGTTGAATGGGTTGCTCGACGCACAAGAAGCAATGAGTGGCGACAGCGACGCAGCGACCAAGAAACTCGAGGCTGAATTTGCCTCGATCTGTCGGTCACACCAGGACTATATCTGGGAACGGAAAAGCGGTGGCGGCAGTGACGATCGCGGTGAAGCGTCGTTTTCTGTCTACTACGTATGTGACGAAGCTCGGGAAGAACGGGCAGACGAAATCTGGGCCAAGGAATTCGCACCTATACTGGACAGGTTTGTAGAAGACGGAAAATTCACGAGCTGGGGCTGGAACAGCCACTGGGTTGGTGGAAAATACCGTCGGCTACAGACCCTGACAGGCACGGATCACAAGTCTCTGTTGGCCGCCCGCGGCGAGCTCATCGAAGCCATGTATCCGGAAGGTAGCGAAGTCGGAACGGAATTTACGTCCATATGCGGTTCGCATGAGGATTACATGTGGGACATCGTACACGAGACGCCATAGTCGGACGCTAAACGTTCTGCAAAGGCGCTCCACCTGGGGCGCCTTTTTTTATTCTGCGCATCTGACTGACTATTGCCACGGCTTTATTTCGGCGCCCGACGTCGGGGTCGGGTATGCAGGACTGCAGCTCGAAGCCACGCACATATTCATCGGGAAAAGCGTGATAACGGGCGCCCTCGACAATCATGGACTTGTACCAATCATAGGGTAGTAAGTCATCAGAGACATGCGTCGCGGCGGCGATGTAGGTGAACACATTGAAAGTCACGTCGGCGACCGTCATTGGGAATTTCGTCTGATCGTAGCCATCGCCAAGACCCTCTGCGGCGTCGAGCAGGTGCTTCTCCGACAAAGGAAGTTCATAGATCGCCACGTATGCGGCGCTATTCGCTGTGGCCAGACTGCACTTGCTCGAACCATCCTTGCTGCGTTTCGTAAATGAAACCGCATGGCCGTCCAGACGCGTCGCTGCAAGCAGTCTCGCGTTCGGCACTCGCTGGGTGAGACGAAACGGATGCAGGTTGGAGCCGTAGGCCAGGTAGCAAAGCGTGTCGTCAGGTGTCACTTGATGAAATAGCCGGCAACGCTGTGCAAAATAAACGTTTCATGGCATCTCCCATTTTATTAGCCAATTGATATTCAGCATAGGTGCTCTACGAATGCCACCTTGTTCAACAAACTCACTTTCTTGTTATTTGCGAGCGTATGCATTTGCAGGCAGTCTAGCATTGCAGGCGATGCGTCTGACAGGCAGCAGGTATGAAACAACCCACATCAAATCTACCGCTCAGATTGCGGAAGAAACACGGATCTGGCGAGCGCCGCGATGTCAGCTCGGCAGATGGAGAGCGCCTGGTTCATGCGCAGTCGTTCGGGTACGGCCTGTTTGCCGGACTGATTGCGATCGTCGTATTTTCTGTACTGTGGGTCGCGCTGTCGTCGCTGACCAACCGGGTCTTTCCGTGGATGACGGTGTTGCTCGGCGCCATGCTGGGATTCGCGGTGCGGCAAGCTGGTCGCGGCGTCGACTGGCGTTTTCCGGTCCTGGCGGCCGCGCTGGCGGTGCTTGGTGCGCTGCTGGCCAACATTATCGTCGCCGCCTCTTATACAGCAGAGACCTTCGACACAGGAACGCTACAGATACTGCGCGCAGTAACAAGCATGACCTGGCCTGTGTTCTTTGATGAAGTGCTTACTGCCGCCGATGTTTTTTATGCACTGCTGGCCGCCGGCCTTGCCGCATTCAACAGGCAGCTGACGCGATCGCAGTACTATGCCTTGCGCCTATGGCGCGCCAAATCAGACGGGCATCACTAGCGGATTGTCGCTGGCAATCGCCGAGCCCTGGAACGACGCCAGCTGCTTGGCCACAAGCTGCTCGATGTCCTGAACCGCGTTGGCTATACCTAAGAAAAAGGCGGGCTCCCGACGCAGCAGCGACCAATTCCCGGTCTCGAGAATGCGAACCAGGTGCGTAATGTTGACGCGGATGGCTTCGATATAGGGATTGTGGCCGTCGTACAGGACCTCTATGTAGCGGTACACCCGATTGAACTTGGAGTTCAGTCGTTCACGCATCACCTGCTGGTAGAACGCAGGCGTCTTTTGCAGCAAATCCTTGCCCGATTTGTATCGCACCATGTATTCGCCCGGTGCGGCATTCTCGACGGCAACGCCACCGACGACGAATTCCTTGTACAGGCGATCCCGGCACTTTTCGAGATAGCAGCGGTCAGCCATCTGCGCAATCAGGTCTGCAGTGCCAATGAGATGTCCACAAATAACGTCGCGCGGATCGTCGAGCTCAATTTTATCGAGGTCTAGCTCATAGCCAGTAAAGTGTACGATCATGCTGCTGATACCGACGTCTTTGGCCAGGCCCAGACCAGGCAGGTAGCGACGCAAAAAATCAGCGCTGCGAGACACGTGATAGAGCGTGAATTCCGCACCGTTCGAGAAATCTTTGTCGCGCTCCTCGTGTCGAATGTAGCCGGAGTCGTGGAACAGTGATGTAATGATCGCCATTTGCGCGCGCGCTGCACCAAGCTTGTCGGGCGGCTCGACACTACGTTCATAACCAGCAACAAGGCGAGCGAGCGTCAACGTCATGTCGAGCGTGTGCTGCATGTCATGGTAGGTCGTGTCACAGCCTTTGTAGCCGGGATAACGACCGGAAAAAAGGCGTTCGAAATCGTAGAACGCCAACCAGAGTTTGTCGAACGACGTGCCCGGAAAAGTCTGGAAAAATAATTCGTGTACAGCATCTCTTACCGCGGCAGGGTTGCTGACCTGTACGGTATTGGTGACGTCGTAATCGTTACGGCGATCCTGAGGCATCGTGCTCCCGCTTTTTTTCTTTTCATGATACATGGTGGGCGCGCTGCACACAGTTAGAAAACCGGCAATATGTCATGTCGGTTTTCTTTACGCATTGTCAGATGTCAAACTCGGCAACAACCGGGGCGTGATCCGAGGGGCGCTCCCAGGCACGTGGTTCCTTGTCCACATAACTTGCCGTACATCGTTCTGCCATCGTCGCACTGGTCAGAATAAGATCGATGCGCAGGCCGGCATTACGCCTAAACCCGGCCGCCCGGTAATCCCACCAGCTGAACGATTTCTCGGGCTGGTCAAATTTGCGAAAAACGTCCGTCAGGCCGAGATCGAGTATCGCATTCAGCGCCTGGCGTTCGAGTGGGCTGCAGAGAATCGCGTCACCCCATTTCTCAGGATCGTGAACATCTGCATCGGCCGGCGCGATATTAAAATCACCCAGTACCACGACGTTTTCGTGACGCTGCATTTCCGCCTGCAAAAAGCTTCTGAGTGATGCAAGCCACGCAAGCTTGTAGTCGTACTTGTCGGAACCAACTTCGGAACCGTTAGGCACGTAGAGGTCGACCACACGGACGTTGCCAATAGTGTTGGCGAGGATACGCCGCTGCGGGTCCTCATAGTCCGGGAAGTCTGTCACGGGATCGGACGCCAGGCTTTTGCTGATAACGGCAACGCCGTTGTAGGTCTTTTGTCCGCTGGCAACGGAGTGGTAACCCAGCTCTTTCAGGGCCTCGGACGGAAACTTTTCGGTGACCTGCTTGATTTCCTGAAGTACCAGAACGTCCGGTTCATGAGCCTGCAGCCACTCGATAACATGGGGCTGCCGCACGTTCATTGAATTGACGTTCCAGGTTGCGATCTTCACGAAGGCTGAATTCCATTCTGCAGAAGCAGAGCGTCGATCGTTGGCTCTCGGCCCCGAAAGGCAATGTAGGCCTGCATGAAGTCCCGGCTTCCGCCGATCTCGAGAATCTCGTGTCTGAACCGCTGCGCAGTCGCCTGATCGAATATCCCGGCCTTGGCGAAGGCCGCAAACGCGTCAGCCGCCAGCACTTCGGCCCATTTGTAGCTGTAGTATCCGGCCGCATAGCCACCCGCGAAAATGTGTGAAAAGGCGTGGGGAAAACGGCTGTAATCCGGATGGCGGATCAAGGCCACCTCGTCGCGCACTTCGGCCAGAGTTTCAAGCACACGTGATGACTCATGTTTGTTGTACTCGGCATGTAGCCTGAAGTCGTAAAGTCCGAGTTCGAGCTGGCGGATCATCGCGAGCGCGGCGCCGGCATGACGGCTTGCATCGAGCTTGTCGAATAGCTCGCGCGGCAGCGGCTCGCCACTCTCCGCGTGTGACGAGCAGTGAGTCAACACGCGATAGCTCCATGCGAAGTTTTCCATGAACTGACTGGGTAGCTCCACCGCATCCCACGGTACGCCGTTGATGCCGGAGATGCTGGGAAAACCGATTCGCGTCAGAAGGTGATGCAGCATGTGTCCGAACTCATGGAACAGTGTTACGACGTCATCGTGTGTCAGAAGGGATCGGCCGTCTTCATCGGGAGGTGGAAAATTGCAGACCAGAAATCCGACGGGCAGGTCAAGCGTGCCGTTGAGCTGCTGGCGGCCGACGCATTCGTCAATCCATGCACCAGCGCGCTTGCCATTGCGTGCGAACAGGTCTGTATAAAAACCACCCAGTATCGCGCCACCGGAGTCGCGGACCGAAAAATAACGCACGTCCTGATGCCAGGTCTCTACGCCGGCATCGGGTGAGAAGTCCACGTCATAGAGTGTCGCGGCAAGCGCGAACAAACCGCTAATGACAGTATCGGCAGGAAAGTACTGGCGAAGCTCTTCATTGGAAATTGAAAACTTCGACTGCTTGTATTTTTCCAACCAGAAAGTGACGTCCCAGGGCTCGAGCTTGACCCCGGCGAAGGTCGACAAGGCCTCGTATTCCTCTTCGGCAGCACTACGCGAGTGTGCCGCAAGCTCCCGCAGGAACCCGATAACCTGCTCCGGGGAATCGGCCATCTTGGTTGCCAGCGAGTAGTGGGCATACGTCGGAAAGCCGACAAGATTCGCCGCCTCGTGACGCAGCGCAAGAATCTTGTCGATGTTGGCGCTGTTGTCCCAATCCTGATTCTCGCCCTGATCCGATCCGCGCGTAATCCAGCCGCGGTAGAACGTCTCCCGAAGACCGCGGTTGTCGGCGTGCTTCATGACGGCATCGTAGGTAGGGTAGTCAAGCGACAGCAGCCAGCCGTCGTGCCCTTTGAGAGTGGCGTCCTCGGCGGCCCTGTTGGTGGCTTGCTGTGGCAGCCCCGCCAGCTCGTCAATGTCGGTTACGTGCAAATTCCAGGCGTCCGATGCGTCCTGGACGTTGTGCTCGAAGTTCGCCTGCGTCGCCGCGAGCTCCTGCATGATGGCCTTGAAGCGTTCCTTGGCGTCATTCTCAAGGTCGACACCGGCCAGATGGAAGTCACGCAACGCATGCTCGACGGCGCTGCGACTCGCCTCGGCCGCATCGTTGGGCAGGGTCTTTCCGACCTCTGCATAAGCGCGCTGCAGCCGTTCATTCTGTGATATTTCGGTGCCATGCTCGGTCAGTAGTGGCAGCGCCTGGTCATAGGCCTCACGCCAATCCGTTGATCCAAGTACACTTTGCAGGTGCCTGACAGGCGACCAGATGCGTCCCAGCGTATGTTCCATCTGTTCGACCGGACTGATCAGTGAGTCGATGTTGGGCTCAACATTGGTATCGAGTAACTCATCGAGCCGCGCTCGATGGTCGGCAATGACCATTTCGATTGCGGGCACGACGTGCTCCGGCTTGATTTCGTCAAAACGGGGCAGCGATGAGGTGTCGAGCAGCGGGTTATTCATAAAGCGGGTTGATATCTGTTTTCTGGCGCACGATATTAGCACGGGCCACCCCTGGCGCAGCGCGTACAAATTGACTTAACAACGGAGAAAAATGTGACGGACAAATTCGACCTCCTGGTAATCGGTGGTGGCAGCGGCGGACTCGCGCACGCGCAGCGTGCGGCTGAATACGGGGCGAGGGCGGCAGTCGTCGAGTACGGTCCGCTCGGCGGGACTTGCGTCAACGTCGGGTGCGTGCCGAAGAAAATCATGTGGTACTCGGCGCATCATGCACACCAGCTGCACCATGCGCCGGACTACGGGTTTGATGTCGCCGTCAAGGGCCATGACTGGGGTGCGCTCAAGTCGCGCCGCGATGCGTATATCAAGCGACTGAACGGAATTTACGGCGTTAACCTGGACAAGCGCGGCGTGGCCCATATTCAGGGCGGCGCCCGGTTCCTTGACGCACATACGGTTGAGGTCGCAGGCCGCAAGTACGAGGCTGAGCGCATTGCGATCGCCACGGGCGGCAGGCCGATCGTGCCGGACATTGCCGGGGCCGAGCTGGGCATTACGTCGGACGGCTTTTTCGAGCTCGAGGAGCGCCCCCAGCGAGTGTTGGTCGTTGGCAGTGGTTATATATCAGTGGAACTCTCGGGTGTCCTCAACGCCCTGGGCAGCGAGACACAGGTTGTTGTTCGTAAAGAAAGCGTGTTGCGCAGCTTCGACAGGATGCTGAGCACCGAGTTGATGGAGGCCATGCGAAAGAGCGGCATCGCCCTCGACACCGGCGTGATCCTGGAGAGGGTGCAGAAGGCCGACGATGGAATCGTTCTGCATGCGGCAGACGGTCGCTCTTTTGGTCCCGTCGATTGCCTGATCTGGGCGGTTGGACGCTCGCCGAACACGGAAATGCTGGAGGCCGCCAACGCCGGCGTACATACGGACGACAAGGGATTCGTACCCACAGACGAGTACCAGAAAACCAACGTGGACAATATTTTCGCACTCGGCGACGTCACTGGTCGTGATGCGCTGACGCCTGTGGCGATCGCCGCGGGACGCCGACTCGCCGATCGTCTGTATGGCGGTATGGTGGGGCGACACCTCGAGTATCGCCTGATCCCGACGGTGATTTTCAGTCATCCGACCATCGGCACTGTTGGCATGACCGAAGACGATGCGCGCGCCGAGTACGGGCACGACGTGAAGGTTTACACATCGGGGTTTATCGGCATGTATTACGCCCTGGGCGAAGACAAGCAGCGTTCAACGATGAAGTTGATCACAACCGGTGCCGAAGAGCGCGTCATAGGTTGTCACGTTATCGGCGAAGGCGCCGACGAGATGATGCAGGGATTTGCGGTGGCAATGCGTATGGGCGCGACTAAAGCTGATTTCGACGACACCGTCGCGATCCATCCCACCAGCGCCGAAGAACTCGTAACTATGCGGTAATGGTCATTTGCTTCAGGACCTGGGCCGTATCCGGGCGCACGCCCCGCCAGATACGAAATGATTCTGCCGCTTGTTCAACCAGCATGCCCCAGCCCATTATGGACCGGGCCGCACCTTGTTCGCGTGCCCAGATACTAAAGGGCGTCGGCTTCAGTCCGTAGGAGAGATCGTAACAAACGGTTTGCTTGGAAATGGCGGCGGCAGGATAAGGCGGCGCTTCGCCGCGCAGGCCGGCCGACGTTGCGTTGATAATCAGGTCGTAGTTTTCGGTGACGGGTATGACATTGAAGCGACAAGCGGTCACCGGCCCGGAGCGAGAAAAGTGATCGGCAAGCGCCTGTGCCTTTCCCAGGGTGCGGTTCGCGATCCGCAGCGAGGCCGGCTGCATTTCGAGCAGCGGCCCGATGATGCCGCGGGTAGCGCCGCCCGCGCCAAGAACCAGGATATTGGCGCCCTCCAGAGCAAGTCCGAGATTCACGACGAGGTCGCGAAGCAAGCCGAATCCGTCGGTATTGTCACCGTGGATTTCACCCTCCCTGAACGTGAGCGTGTTGACAGCGCCGGCCGTGCTGGCGCGGTCGCTCAGCTGGTCCACGAGTCGGGTGACCTCACCCTTGTGCGGTACGGTGATGTTGAGTCCCTTGCCGCCGGTTCGCTGAAACTGGCGCACGGCCGGCTCCAGTTTTTCCGGAGAGACCTGCAGCAATTCGTACTGCAGTTCCTGGCCGGTCTGTAGGGCAAACAGGCGATGTATCACCGGTGACCGGCTATGAGAGATCGGGTATCCCATGACTCCGTAGCGATCCACGGACATTAGTTCTCCTCCGATAGCCAGCGGGCTGCTTCAACCGCAAAATAAGTAAGTATCGCATTGGCGCCCGCCCGCTTGATGCCAAGCAGCGCCTCGAGCACTGTCGCACGCTCGTCGAGCCAGCCGTTCGCGGCGGCCGCCTTGAGCATCGCATACTCGCCGCTCACCTGGTAGGCGAACGTTGGCACCTGGTACGTGTCTTTGACGCGGCGGACGATATCAAGGTAGGGCAAGGCCGGCTTTACCATGACAAAGTCAGCGCCTTCCTGAAGATCGAGAGCAACCTCGCGCAGCGCTTCGTCACCGTTTGAAGGCGCTACCTGGTAGGTTGACTTGTCGCCGCCGGCCAGGTTTTTGGCCGACCCCACCGCGTCCCGGAACGGCCCGTAAAATGCCGATGCAAACTTCATGTCCGAGGGCGCAACGATATCGGCTCCCGCGGCGGCGTGCGACAGCGTCTGCTTTACGAGCATGGCAACTGTTACGTCATTCAGCACGTAGCCGCTGTCATCGATGATGCCGTCCTGGCCGTGGGTCGTGTAGGGATCCAGCGCGACGTCGGTCATGACCGCAATATCAGGCAGCGCTTTCTTGATTGCGCGCACGGCGCGCTGTACGAGGCCATCGGGGTTGGCACACTCGGATCCATCCAGCGACTTCCGGTCAGCGTCAATGACCGGGAACAGGGCGACCGCGGGTATCCCAAGAGCATGAGCTTCGGTAAGCTCGGGCAGCAAGACGTCGATACTCTGGCGCTTTATGCCGGGCATCGACGGGACAGGTTCGGTGCGTGCCTTGCCGTCCAGGACAAAAACCGGGTAGATGAAATCACCGCTCGAGAGCGTGGTTTCTGCCACGAGGCGCCGCAGTGCCGGCGTGCGGCGACTGCGCCGCATGCGTGTCTCGGGGAACTGTCCGGAGGCCGATATACTCATAGCAATTTAGAATAATGAAGAGAAGTTCTTATTTTCCCTATATTTAGGTACGTTTTCCACGTCTTAGTCACAGTATTAAGCGATTCCGGTAATAAATGCCACAACAGGCGGGTCATCTCGTATGAACAGTAGCAGTGCTGAGTCCGCACGAAGGCGAAGATTCGACCGAATAGTGGCCGTATTTCACGCCGATATGTACCGCTACGCGGCCTGGCTCTGCAGGGACAAGGCGATAGCGGAGGACGTTGTTCAGGAGGCGCTGTTGCGGGCCTGGAAGTCGCTGGACGCGTTGCGCGACGACGCCGCTGCCAAACAATGGCTGCTGACGATCGTGCGGCGGGAAAACGCCCGCTATTTTGAGCGGCGGCGTCTGGAAACGGTAGACATAGACAATTTGACGGCATCGCAGGCGGCATTAGTGGCTGAGGCGCCCAACGAAGAGCTCGAAGCGCTGCGTGAGTCGATTTACGAGCTTGATGACGATTACAGAGAACCGTTGGTTCTGCAGGTCCTGATGGGCTACAGCACCACCGAGATCGGAGAGATGATGGGACTGAAGCAGGGCGCCGTACTAACGCGCCTGCACCGGGCCCGGCTGAAACTGAAGAAAAAAGTGGCTGACGATGAACGCTCGTGAGCCCGGTGAATGAGTTGATGAACTGCGACGAATACAGAGAGATGATTTTAGCGGACCCGGCGTTTGACGGTGGCGCAGGACACGTTTCTGCGTGCAGCGAATGTCAGGCGTTTCGAAGCGAAATGCAGTCGCTGAACCTGAAAATCGCAAAAGCAATGCAGATCAGCGTGCCTGAGCCGAAGCTGCCGGAGTTGCCCGCGATCGAGACAGGGAATGTTGTGTCGATAACGGCACGCAAAACGTTCCCTAAGCGCGCGTGGTTTGCGATGGCCGCGACAATGCTGCTGGCGGCGTTGGTCGGGGTTTTCGTGTTTGACGCCGGCGTTCACTACGACTCGCTGGCCGAAGAAGTGCTGGCACACCTCGATCACGAGCCGGCGGCGCTGAGAGTGTCCAGTACGCCCGTTTCAGATGCGCGCCTTGCGCGAGCCGTGCCAGCTGACGTCGCGAGTCTGGATCATAGCGCCGGGCTGATTACCTATGCTCGAAGCTGCGAAATAAATGGCAAGACGGTGCCGCACCTGGTCATACAGGGCGAGCATGGCCCGGTTACCATCCTTTTGATGCCTGATGAGGCGGTGGCCGAAGCCGTGTTGCTGGATGGTGAAAATGTTCACGGCGTTATCTTGCCGGTCGGCGCTGGCAGTGTCGCAATTATCGGCGCTCGGGAGGAGAAGCTTGAGCGCATCGAAAACAGTGTTTTGAATTCAGTGAACTGGAGTACCTGAGACTCCTTTCACTGAAAAATAGGCGCCCGTTTTTGGGCAATAATCCTGGTAGGAGATATTAAGATGTCAGAAAAGAAAATAATTAAACCGGTTGCGCTGGCTGTAGGCGCCGCATTGGCGGGAACTTTTGCACTTAGCGGTGCAGTGAATGCAGACACGATCGAGAATCCGTTTGCAATGTCGGCCTTGAGTGCCGGTTACATGCTCGGCACGACGGAAGGTTCTTGCGGCGGCGACACCGAGAAGAAAGAAGGCGAAGGCAGCTGCGGTGAAGGTTCTTGCGGCGCAGACAAGAAAGGCGAAGGAAGCTGTGGCGAGAAAGAAGGTGAAGGCAGCTGCGGTGAGAAAGAAGGCGAAGGTAGCTGCGGTGAAGGTTC
>CAMYLB010000119.1 GCA_947259145.1 uncultured Woeseiaceae bacterium | reverse complement strand
TTCTGGCCGTTAGGCGACAGTCGCCTGCTCTGATGTAAGATGACGGCTACTGACCCAAAGCGGACGTCGAACGGAAGATTTGTGTCGCGACTGGATACATGAGCTTACTTTGAAGGTTTTCCTCAAGAAACTTGCCAAGTACGTCGCTGTGCTGATGTTCATAGTGGTTACCACACTCGCAGCATCGATTCCAATGGCCCGGATGGAATGGCCCAGCGATCTGGAGCCGGCAAAAAAAGAGCGGCCGCTCGCAATCGATAATGTCAATCTCGTTACGATGGTTGACGAGCAAATTCTGGCCGATCGGCAGTTACTGATCCGAAACGGGATAATCGAGCGAATAGAAGCTGCTGGCGTCGCAGTGAGTGACGAATATCGTCGCATCGACGTCGAGGGTGCCTACTTGATGCCGGGTCTCTTCGACATGCATGTGCATGCGATGGACCGCAAGAATCTTGTTCTGAGCCTGGCCTATGGTGTGACCAGCGTGCGCAACATGTCTGGCTACCCGATGCATCTGCGCTGGCGGCAGGAACTGGCGGAGGGCCAATGGCTGGGGAGCAATCTGTTCAGTGCAACGCCGACGATGAACGGCAAGAAAAACGCCAACCCGCTAGGGCAAAAAATCGTTACCGAACCCGACAAAGCCCGTGAGCTAGTGCGCCGATATCACAGTCAAGGTTGGGATTTCATCAAGGCCTACGCGCGTCTCGACGTGCCGGTTTACGAAGCAATCATTGACGAGGCGGACAAACTGGAATTTCCCGTCGCTGGACATGTGCCTTACCCCGTTGTCGAGACGGACTATCGGCTTGCGAAGCCAATGATGACACTCGAGCATACCGAGGACATCTTCCAGGGACCGCTCGAGCACCAATACAACGACGATGCAGTCAAGGCGATTGCCCGGCAGCTTAAGGAGATGAACGCCACCGTCACGCCGACACTAATGATTTTTGACCACCTGACCCGACTGGCGCATGGGAAGCAAGCGTTCCTTGATAAGCTGCCACTCGACTACCTGAATCCGATGATGAAACGATTCGTTGATGCTACCGCTGGTGCGCGGTGGCTCGGGGCCAGCGAGCAGCTGCAGGCGAGCCTCGAAAAACGTAATTCGTATTTTCAGTACATCACGTTGGTATTGCACGAAACGGGAGTCAACCTCGTGCTAGGAACGGACTGGGGGGCGATTTATGCGATCCCCGGTTCATCGACGCATGATGAGATCGCGCTTTTGCAAGAGGCTGGTTTGCCGGCGGAAGCGATCTTGAAGATGGCGACAATTAATGCGGCTCGCGTCCTGCGAGTCGAGGACCGCCTGGGTAGCATCACCGAGGGCAAGACAGCCGATCTTATACTTGTCGCGCACAACCCGATGACCGACCCAAAGTACTTGCGGCAGCCCCTGGCCGTTGTAAAGGACGGACAATGGCTCGGCAAGAATGACCTCGACCGGCTCAAAGAAACGGCCAGCAAGCCCTCAAGTACGTACCTAACTTTGGGACGCGTGCTCGAATTTCTGATTGATTAAAAACGGGCTCTGCCGCGATGCTAAATGTCGCGAAGTTGTTCTGGAAAATTGTCCGCTTTTGGCCGTTTTGAGCCGGTCGCCAGCAGCGCCAACGAGCGGCTGGTAAGTACGCGAAAGGAGCCACCCAGATGGTAACTGCTGGCAGGCTGTTGATGACCCAAAGCAGCCTATGAAGAGCATGACTTCTGATACTGAGAATCCGTCTTGGCTAGTTTGAAGATACGTCTAAGCGTGATCACTTCTGTAGCCTTATTATTGTGTGTTGGCTGCGGTCGAATGCACGCAGGGCCAGCTCAGCTCTTGATTGAAACGAACAGTGAAGCATATTCTGACTATGTCATTCAGTCGGGGGAGAAATTCTCGACGCTGCATGGTGGATACGCGGAAATCGATCCGTGGATTGTCGTCAATAGTAACGAGCTTTTGGAAATTCCTCTGTCGGAGAATCAGCCGGATAACTTGAGCAGTTTTGGTGTAACTGGAGTTCATCCGGCATTCGGAAAAACATGGACAGCTGTCAGCTTGCCACCGCTCGGTGGTACTTTCACCTTGCCCTCGATGACGCCAATACATTGGTCGGAACACCTCTCCGGGAACGAAATTGTTGACTACAGGACAATCAACACTCATTTCGAGGAAGTGCTTACGATCTGGGTGCCCACTATCGGTGCTGAAGCCGGATTTCGGCTAAGTTCGTATATGCCATTGCTGAAACGGCTGGTAGGAAGTGCAGGATGGACCGCGAAAGCCGAGTCTTGGTATGAAAACGAAGAAGAAGCTCGCGCTGAGATGAATGCCAATTTCGAAGCCCTTCAACGCTTGGCCGAATGACTGCTTCTGGCCGTAACAGCTCCTCCAGCGCAGAAACGAGGAGTGGAAAGTCCTGACCCTTTCTTGCCGCCTACGTTGAGGGGCAGCTATTCTCAAAACCTGCCGCTCGAACGTCTGCTTTAGGGAAGTGGAAAAGGGCAGGAATTGGCCAGAACTGGACATTAGGACTTAACGGAATGGTCCGTTTTATTGGGGCCAGACCAGTTACGAATATCGTTAGGGGCGGTCTCACGTCAGCGGGCAATTTAACGGCCAGACCTGGAGTGTTCCGGTACCGAGGACCCTAGCAGTAGTGTCATCTCCTCTATGCGACCTGTAAAGTCGATTGGGTCCGCCATGAACAGCAAGTAGATATTCGCCATTAGACTAAGAGACGTCATAGAACTTGTTCTTCTGGCCGCCGTGTGGGGTGCGTCATTTTTGTTCATGCGCATTGCGTCACCGGAATTCGGGCCCGTTGTTTTGGTCGAGCTGCGGGTGCTGATCGCAGCCCTGGTTTTATTGCCGGTACTACTAGTTCGAGAAAATTTGGTGACGTTGTCGCAATACTGGAGAAAGTTGGCGTTTCTTGGTGTCGTCAACTCGGCAATACCATTCTACCTATTCGCCTACTCGACGCTGACCCTCACCGCGGGTTATACATCGATCCTGAACGCAACCGCACCCATGTTTGCGGCCGTAATCGCCTGGCTATGGTTGTCTCAAAAATTTACAGCACTGCAATCCGCAGGACTATTCATCGGTGTCGTCGGCGTCACCGTTCTGGCCTGGCCAAAACTATCGTTCGGGATTGACGGTGCAGCCATCGCGATTGGAGCAGGATTGCTGGCATCGTTTTGCTACGGCATTGCCGCTAACTATACGAAAAAATACGTGGGGAACGTGAGCTCTTTGTCTGTCGCAACCGGTAGTATGCTTGCGGCGTCGCTCTTCTTATTGCCAGGTGCCGTTATCTACTGGCCGCAGCAAGCAATATCGACGGAAGCGTGGATCTCGGTAGTTGCCCTGGGCGTCGTAAGCACCGGCTTTGCGTATATCTTGTATTTTCGACTAATTCGACATGTAGGACCGGCAAAAGCCATTACGGTTACCTATTTGCTACCGGCATTCGCGGTGTTCTGGGGGGCTATTGTACTGAGTGAGGAAATTACGCTCATTATGATTGTCGGCGCCGCCATCATTTTCACTGGTACCGCATTGGCGACCGGCATCTTATCCAAGCGAACAATCAAAGACGCGTAACTCGGCTGCATTACGAAAGAACGTGCCACCGTTTGATTGGCGCGCGTACGGGGGCTTGATCAACTTTAAAGGGGACAGGGTAATGAAAGGACGACACTTGAGGAACATGCTGGTTGTTATGTCGCTATCAATGGTAGCGACGACGGCTTCTAGCGAAGCATTGAATTATAACTTCCTGGAAACTACGCCGAATGGTAGTTGGCAGCTGAGGGAAGACACAACAACCGATCATAGGGGCAGGCAAACTGTTGCAGAAACGCGCTCATCGCTAGTTGGAGAAGAAACGCGTGACGGCGAAAAACACTACTGGATAGAAATGGAGATGAATACGTTCAAAGTTAAGAAGGGCAAGCGCAAGCCCTCAGGTGACACGATCATATTCAAGTCACTAGTGGCCGAGAGTGCTTTCAAGGAGGACCCGGCGAATGCCGTGAATAACCTGCGCGCGTTTGGCAAGGAAATGATTATGCAATCCGGCGACCAGGACCCAATCCGTATGACTGGTGCCGGTGGGATGGCAGAATCAATGATGCAGGCCATGGGAACAGAAATAAGCTATGCGTATGATTTTGTTGGTGACGAGGATGTGACGGTCAAAGCCGGAAGCTTTCCAGCACGCAAAATCCGGGGCACTGGCGCTGTAGAAATCAAAGTGATATTCAAGAAAATTAGTGTGACCAGTAGCAACACGGCGTGGATTTCCGATCGAGTGCCCTTCGGTATGGTTAAGTCTGAGGGTGAATCTATCACCAACGGCAAAACGAGTACTCATAGCTCAGAATTGCTGGAGTATGGGGAATCGGGAGCGGTATCTAAAATTACAAAAACACCCGAGGAATTACCGGCGATGCCAAATATGAAAGACATATTTAAGCAATAGGAAACTCCTCCCTTGATGGCGTGCTGCCAACAAGTAGGGGTCGAACCGAAGTTTATGAAAACCTCGGTTCGACCCCAATTATCACTAGCTAAATACGGACGCGTTCGACGGGCTCCTTGTCCGAGTGATACCCTTCCGCGACGGAAGGAGATCCTGTTATGCCTGAGAAATCCAATGTAGTCATACGCGTGCTCCGCGCACTGTGGCGTGGCATCGATGCCGCGCGCAAGGTGTTCGTCAACCTGCTTTTCCTGTTCATCGTCGTCGCCCTGCTTGCGCTCATGTTCAAGAGCGACAAACCCGATATCGCCGACACCACGGCACTGGTGATTGCCCCTGAGGGCCGGCTGGTCGAGCAGCTCACAGCGAAATCCATCGATCAGCTCATCGACGAAGCGCAGGGTAATGCAATTCCGGAAACGCTCCTCAAGGACGTCCTGGACGCCATCGAGGCCGCAAAGGAAGACGAGCGGATCGAGGTCCTGGTCCTCGACCTCTCGGCGTTTCGCGGCGCACGGCTGACCAAACTTCAGGATGTTGCGAAAGCTCTCGAGGACTTCAGGTCGAGCGGCAAGAAGGTCATCGCCCGCGCCGATTTCCTGGAGCAGGACGGTTACTACCTGGCCGCGCACGCGGACGAGATCATTGTTCACAAACTGGGAGGCGTCGTACTGCAGGGCTTCGGGCGATATCGCATGTACTACAAGGAAGGGATCGACAAGCTCGGGCTCGATGTCAATGTGTTCAAGGTCGGTACCTACAAGTCGGCCGTGGAGCCCTTCCTGCTCGATGGAATGTCCGGCGATGCAAAGCAAGCCAATCGTGAGTGGCTCGGCGATCTCTGGCGCATCTACCTTGACGACGTGGCCGAGGCACGCGGGATGACCGCAGCGCAGCTCGACAGCTACGCCCAGGACTTCCCGCCAGTTGTCTCCGCGGCCAATGGCGACGCGGCGAAAGCCGCCCTCGATTTCGGCCTCGTCGATAAAGCCATGACGCGTATCGAGATTCGCCAGCATCTCGTCGAGCTGGTCGGCGAAGATGAGGAGAAACACACGTTCAACCAGGTGGGCATGGCCGATTATCTTCGTACCATCGACGACGACCGTTTCGGCCGCGATGCGAAGGGAGACAAGGTCGCGATCATCGTTGCGCGCGGCTCGATCCTCGACGGGTCGCATCCTGCCGGCACGATCGGCGGCGATTCGACGGGAGCGCTCATCCGCAAGGCCCGCAACGACGAAGACGTCAAGGCAATTATCCTTCGCGTTGACTCCGGCGGCGGCAGCGCGTTCGCCTCGGAGGTCATTCGCCGGGAGTGCGAGGCTGCGCGTGCCGCCGGCATCCCGGTCATTGCATCTATGGGCAGCGTCGCCGCGTCGGGCGGTTTCTGGATCAGCACATCTTCAGACCAGATCTGGGCGCACCCGGGTACCATCACAGGGTCGATCGGAATTTTCGGCATGTTTCCCACCTACCAACGGCCCCTCGCCGAGCACCTCGGGATCCGTGTCGACGGCATCAGCACCGCGCCACTCGCGGCCGTGCGCCCTGATCGAGAGCTACCTGCGGACATCGGCGAGGTCCTGCAGCAATTCATTGAGCAGGGCTATCGCGAGTTTCTCGCCCGGGTCGCCGAGTCTCGCGGCATGACAACGGAAGAAGTCGACGCGGTCGCCCAAGGTCGGGTCTGGAGCGGCGCCGACGCCTATGAGCTCGGACTTGTCGACAACCTGGGCGACCTCGACGACGCGATTGCCGCGGCCGCTGAACTCGCCGGTCTCGGGGACGACTACGCGGTAAGTTATATCAAGCCGGAGCAGAAGTTCATGGAACGGCTGCTGAGCGACTTGATGGGCAGTGCGATCGCCGCCGCGCCTCGGCCGGAGCCGTCACGCGTGGACGAGCAACTCAGTCGCTTTAAGGCGGCCGTGCGCGAACTGGCGGACTTCAACGACCCCAACCACGTCTACGCCTGGTCGACGATCGAGACGGACTGAGAAGGGCGCCCGCAGGAAATTAGGGGTCGAACCGGAGTTTACGAAAACCTCGGTTCGACCCCAATTAACATTTGTAACAGGTCGTACAGGCAGGGCCGGTAGCAAGTGGCGGCTTACTCCTTGTTTCCTTAAACTGCGTCGATGCAACAACGGCCCTGGCAAACCCCGAGCACGCTTCTTATCCTGATGTCGATCGCAATGCCGATCGCTTTCAGTACGTGGACAGTGCTGCTCAATAACTTCGTTGTCGAAAGGGCCGGCTTTACCGGCGTCGAGATCGGCATTCTGCAAAGTCTTCGTGAGGTCCCGGGCTTTCTCGCGTTTACGACGGTATTTGTATTGTTGATTCTCAAAGAGCAGACGTTTGCCGTCATTGCCCTGGCACTCCTGGGTATCGGCGTTGCTCTGACCGGTTTTTTCCCGAATGCGATCGGCCTTTATCTGACCACCGTGTTGATGTCCACCGGATTCCATTACTTCGAGGTCGTCAAACAATCCCTGTCATTACAGTGGTACAAGAAAGCCGAGGCGCCGCAAGCCCTGGGGAGGTTGATTTCTGTCGGCTCAATTACGTCCCTGGTCGTGTATGCAATCTTATGGGTCTTGCTGGCGCCTCTCGGACTGGACTACGTCTGGCTCTTTTTGCTCGCGGGCGGCGTCTGCTGTTGTTTCGCCGTATTCATGTTGCTCGGCTTTCCGCACTTTGGAGCAGAATATAAACAGACTAATTCACTGGTATTGAAAAAGCGTTATTGGCTTTTTTACGCGCTGCAGTTTTTCTCCGGCGCCAGGCGGCAGATCTTCATGGTTTTCGCCGCCTTCCTGATGGTCGAGAAATTCGGCTACTCGGCGGCACAAGTGACAACCCTGTTTCTGATCAACTATGTATTCAACTGGTTATTCGCCGAAAGAATCGGTGGTCTGATCGGTAGAATAGGCGAACGCATGGCACTGTCGATTGAGTACGTTGGCCTGGTCATTGTTTTTACAGCCTATGCGTTCGTCGAGAATCCGTACGTCGGTGCGGGATTGTATGTAATCGATCATATGTTCTTTGCCCTGGCTATCGCGATTCAGACGTATTTTCAGAAGATCGCGGATCCTGAAGACATCGCGAGTTCTGCGGGCGTCTCATTTACGATCAATCACATCGCCGCGGTGGTTGTTCCTGCGGCACTTGGACTGGTGTGGATCATCTCGCACTCGGCGGTATTTTTAATCGGTACCGGATTCGCTTTTTGCTCGCTGCTGCTATCGCAAAATATTCCCTTCAGGCCCGTCGAGGGCAATGAAGTAAACTGGGGACGCGTCCGGTCGAGCGCCTGAACGCACGCGGATTTTCAGAGCGTCGGTGGATGGTCCCTAGCTATATTTTTCGATAATTTACCGGAGCGTCCGTTGCTACGGTTGCATCACTAGGATGGCGCAACGAAACGGGCCCCTTTCGGGGCCCGTCACTTTCGTCGCAATCAAGGTGTGATCAGGGCCGTGCCGCCAACGCGTCGGCGATCGCCTTGATTTCCTCCGGCGTCAGGGTAAGTGAACCCATGCCGCCCTTGTTTTGGTCGATGGCGCCCTGAATTGCTTCTACCGACCAGTTGGGCGCATCGGCAAACGATACCCTATGGCAGCTTTCGCAGTTGTCGATAAAGAGCATTTCGCCATCGGGCGCCTGTGCGGCTTCCTCGGCCGTGATCACGACTTCGTCAGCCGTGCTGCTGTCCACGGTGCCGTCATTGACCACGAGGACGGCTACGTAACTGCCGGCCATATCCGCAGTAAATCCGGGCATCGCACTACTTGCACCGTCGAGCACAGCGCTGCTGCCCGTGGGCGCCTTGAGCGTCCAGCTGTAAGTCAGCGTGTCGCCGTCGGCATCGGAGCTGCCCGTACCATCAAGTGCCACTGAGGCACCGACCTCGACGGCCTGGTCGGGTCCGGCGTCGGCAACGGGTGCCTGATTCTGTGCCGGGTCGACGGCGGTGATCGTGACTGAGTCGGAGTCGGAAAACTCGCCGTCATTGACGGTCAGTTCGGCAACATAGTCACCGACCACATCCGTGGTGAAGCTCGGCATAGCCGAATCGGCGGCAGCCAGTTGCGCCGCACTGCCGTCGGGGGCGGTGAGCGTCCAGGCGTACGTCAGCTCGTCGCTGTCCGGGTCCGTACTTCCCGAGCCATCAGGCATGACTGACTCGCCCGCATCGACTGTCGCGTCGTCACCGGCATTCGCCATCGGCGCACGATTTTCGGGCGGCGCTGCATCCACGGTGAGATCCACGGTGAGATCCACGATGATCGTTTCGGCCTCGAAGCAGCCGTCGTTCTCTTCTTCGCCGTAGACGTCAACCGATTGCCCGATTGCCAGGTCCCCGAGCATGCCGCGCTCGCTGCGAATACCGTTACCGTCATCGGGGAGAATCAGGAGGACCTCGGTATCGTCATCGGTCGCAACACAACGGTCACCCATGTCGGTGATCAAGTTGAATCCGCCATCGTTTGGTGTCG
>CAMYLB010000118.1 GCA_947259145.1 uncultured Woeseiaceae bacterium | reverse complement strand
TTTTTGAACAGCCATAATCTTCTCCTGCCCGTACTACTTAGCCGGGCGCTATTGATCCTGAGTCATTTGCGCGCGCAACGCGGCAAACGGTTTTGTCCTGTCTTCCTGGTCGTCAGCCGCAGCTGACAACGTCCGGCACGATGCCGAATCAACGTGCATTGCTGATAACGGCAGCGCCATGATCAGCAATTCTTCCGCGATGTCCTGGGGCCGAAGAGTACTCTCTTCGAGTTCCCAAACCTCGTGGTCCTCGTAACCTTCCGCCGTTTCCTCAAGCGCCAGAAGCAGCAATTCCGCCTCGGTTTCCAGCGGTAGCCGGAACGCTTCGAGACACCGCTGGCAAACGGCATCCACGGTCACTGCCAAACTGCAAGCCACTGCCGGTACGCGCCGCCGCGCGTCCGCAAACCCGAACTCGAGCTTCCCGGAAACGACCGATTCGCGCCATTGGGCCGGCATCTTAGCAGGTTCGAGCGCAGCAAGATCGTCTTCGACAACGGATGCCAGCCGCTCGAAACAACTAAGTTTCTCAGCGATATCAATAAGTTGCCTAGCCGCCGCCCATTCGGCCGCGGTACGGCGATCTCGCAGCGGATTAGCCATGGCGCGCGCATGATATGTACCTCGGGAGCCACTGTCAAAGCGCGTCGCGCCGGGCGCTCACGATAAATGCTAGCAGTTGCCGATAAACCCGGTAGAATTTGCGGCGATTCTCTTAACGTTCTGATTTGTCTATGCAAAATCCGTCCGCGCCGACGATTATTCTCGCCTCCTCATCGCAGTACCGTCGAGACCTGCTGGAGCGCTTCCTGGAGCAGTTTGAAACGGTGTCGCCCAACGTGGACGAGCACAACGACCTCGGGCTAAGTCCCGAAGATCTTGCTCGTCACCTGGCACGAAAAAAGGCTGAGGCCGTGGCCGTCAATGCGCGCGACGCACTCATTATCGGGTCGGACCAACTGGCCGTCCTGAATAACACGGTACTGGGAAAACCCGGAAACCACGAGGCGGCGGTCGAACAGCTGCTCGCCGCATCCGGTCACGTCGTTACGTTCCTGACAGCTGTTTGCATACTCGATCCGATCGGGCGCGCACGCTTCGAGCACACCGACAAGACAACCGTCCGTTTCAGGGAATTCGATCGGCGCCTCGCCGAGACCTATCTGCGCCACGATGAACCCTATGACTGTGCGGGCAGCTTCAAGATTGAGGGTGCTGGCTTCGTATTGTTCGAGTCGGTTACGACCGATGACCCGACCGCATTGATCGGACTGCCAATGATCTGGGTGGCCGACCGATTGCTGCAGCTTGGCTACCTGGCGCCACAAAAAATGTAGGGTAAATGGGGACATTCTTAATTTAGTGTATTAGTACATTAAATTAAGAATGTCCCCAATAATTCGTTTCGAAAACCTCGGTTCGACCCCGGTTTATGCGGTGCGTGCTCGCCGCACCTTGCCTATTCCCACCGTCAGGAACTGCTCCAGGTCATCCGGCAGTGGCGACGTAAAGTGCAGATCGTTGCCGCTGTCGTCCACGAACGCGATCGACTGTGCGTGCAGGAACAGCCTTTGCAGACCGAACTTTTTGGCCTCAGCGTTGGCTTCTTCATCCCCGTAACGCTCGTCTCCTGCAATCGGATGCTCCGTGTGCTCGAAGTGCACACGAATCTGGTGCGTTCTACCCGTGACAGGCGAACACTGCATCAGGCTGTACAGGCCGTAGGTGCGTGACAGGCTGACCCGGGTTTGCGCGGTCTTGCCTTCGTCACTGACGATGACATGACGTTCGCCACCCTTACGGTTTTTTACCAGCAGCGGCACGTCGATCAGCTGCTCGCGCCGTACTGCCAGTCGCCGATGACCAGGGCCAGGTAATTTTTCTCGACCTGCCCCTCACGAAACCGCGCGTGCAGCTCGCGCAATGCACTGCGCCGTTTCGTCATGACCAGGCAACCCGACGTTTCACGATCGATACGGTGCACCAGCGAAAGATCCTCGAGATCCGGCCGGGCATGACGCACCAGCTCAATGACCCCGTGGCTGATGCCGCTACCACCATGGACGGCGACGCCTGTGGGCTTGTCGATGACGAGCAGCCGCTTGTCCTCGTAGATCACCCTGTCCAGCATGCTCGCGGCCAACCTGTCAGGCGGCGGTGGCGCGCCGGTACGGATGAGGGCCGGGGGTACTCGCACCACATCGCCCTCGCGGAGCTTGTATTCGGCCCGTACCCGACCACCGTTAACCCGAACCTCTCCACGCCGCAGCAACCGGTAGACACGCCCCTTGGGCACGCCCGGCAGCTCCCCGCGCAGGAAATTGTCGATACGCTGCCCGGCCCGATTCGCGTCGACGCTCACTTTGCGAACACCGGTCACCCGGGTTGCACCTGTCTGGTCGGACTTTTCTTGCATGATCAATAACTTGAAGTGGCGTTGTGGTGTGCTATATTACCGCCCTGTGGCCTCCGGGCATACCAGCCCGGCGGGACCACGGAACCCAGGTGGCACCCGATCGTGGACTCGCCACCTACGATTTTCACCCGCAGTAACTACGCCATAGACGTGTAGCTAGTGCGACAAATTTTGGTCCCGCGTTGCGGAACCTGATTCCAGATGGCAGCGAGCACGGATTTTAGCTGGCGCCTTCATGGGTACTGGCCCTTCTTGGCCAAACCCGATACGAATTTGCGAGTGACATCGACGGTGCAATCCCGCACCGGATTTCTATGCGTGACCTCCCCTGTGCCCGCTCAGCGGCGCTACACCCCGATTTGCTGCCCTCCCTCATACTTCAAGTAGGGCACTATGAAAAGAATGCTAATCAACGCGACTCAACAAGAAGAGTTGCGCATGGCGATGGTCGATGGCCAACGCCTATACGACCTGAACATCGAAGCACCGGCTAGCGAACGCAAAAAAGCCAATATCTACAAAGGCAAGATTACGCGCATCGAGCCCAGTCTCGAAGCAGCGTTCGTCGAATACGGCGCCGATCGTCACGGTTTTCTCCCGCTGAAAGAAATTTCCAGCGAATATTTCGTCAAGGAAAACAAGTCCGGCGGCAAACCCAGTATCAAGGATGTCCTCAAGGAAGGTCAGGACATTGTTGTTCAGGTCGACAAGGAAGAACGCGGCAACAAGGGTGCC
>CAMYLB010000117.1 GCA_947259145.1 uncultured Woeseiaceae bacterium | reverse complement strand
AGTTCGGATTGTGACGTGAGAGTGCCTGGGCAAGGACCGGCAAGGTCGCACCCATTGCAATAGCCGGCAACAACAGAACTCCGAAGGCGATTGTCAAACGTACTGTATTGAGCAACACCGGCGCGTCTGCGAGGCTGCCGAGGGCGGGGCCGAGGAGACCTGGTAATCGTGGCAGCAGCAGCACCACTGCAATTCCACCGATGCCAATAGCGAACTCCAGAACGGCGTAGAGGCGCACGGGGCGCAAGATGCGCCTGTGCAGTCGAGCCACCAGTCCGTTGCCCAATGCGAGGCCGCCCATGAACGCCGCTAGCACCAGGCTTGCGCTCCACACGCTGTTGCCCAGGGATAGCCCGGCAAGCCGAAACCACAACGATTCGAAGATCAGAGCAGAAGCGCCCGAAAGGAAGAAGATCAGGGCGAGCGTCGAACGCATTATGTCATCCCAAAAAGAACCGATTCTACCTGCCGCGCGGCGGTGGTATCGGACTCAGATCACACAAAGGGTCAGACCCGAGGGGTCTGACCCAATTTTTGTTACTTGGTAGCGGGGGCGCGCTTTGCACGTTAGCAAGGTCCCTGGAGCCCGTGACTATACTGGACGTCCCACTGATACCTGCCTAGCCATAGGCTGCATCCTGCCATGCGAACGTCAGCTTTTCCCGAAAGCGGACGTTCAATCACGCTAAAAACCGTCAATCTGACAGTCCACTAACGGCCAGAAGCGGCCGGTGGGCGTTACCGCCGCAACGCTTTTTTAAGGTGCTACAACCAGCCACATGTGTTCGTTCGGGAAATGTACTCTGCGCCCTCAATTTTCGCCGACCCCGGACGGCCTTCAGCGAAGGTAGATCTGCGCAAGCCGGATGCGCACGATGTCGCCGAATTCATGATCATTGGTCTCTTCACCCTGTTTTGCGTACAAGCTCGAGCCATCGGCGCTCCAGGCCGGCTGGACATAGGACCAGGGTCCATCGGTGACGCGTCGCAATTCAGACCCGTCCGGCTTGATTAGATAGAGCTGGCCCACGCCGGCCGGCCCGGCGCGGTTCGACGCAAACACGATCCAGCCGCCGTCGGGCGAGAACCGTGGCCAGCCGTCGAACGCCGCACTATTCGACAGGTTGACTTCATTGGCACCGTCGGCGTCGGCGATAAATACCTCGGAATTTCTCTGACCGGGTGTCAGAAACCATGAAAATGACGCACCTTCGATTGTCCTGCGGTAAACGACCTTATTGCCGTCTGGCGACAATGAACCGAAAGTGCATACCGACTGGCAGCGCGTGTGCTGGCGAAGGTCGCTCCCGTCCAGGGCGACGCTGAAAATCTCATGCCAGCGTTGGTTCCAGTCGGCATCGCGGTCTGGTGTCGTGCGATCAGAATTAAATACGACTCGATTTCCGTCAGAGCTGAAATGCGGATGGCCGTCGTAGCCAGGGCCTCCGGTGATCCGGCGTCTCCCACTGCCATCTGCAGCCATGATGAACACGTCGTTGTTGCCCTCACCCACATAGGCGGCGAACAAGACGTGTTTGCCGTCCGGTGAGAATACCGGCGTCTCGGCGCCGAGTGGATCATCGGTAAGAACGCGCAACTCGCTGCCGTCCGCGTTCATAGTATAGATCTGCGCAACGCCAGTGCGGTCGGACTGGAACACGATGCGGCCACCGTCGGGTGCCGGGTAGGGATAAGAGTTGTTGATATTGGTCAGCCGCGTAACCTCAGCCGAACTCGCCGGCAAGCTGGTTATCAGCAGTATCGCTATCGCCGCGGTAATCACCGATAGGCTCTTCGCTGCTCTACGTTACCGCGGTAACGCCTCCAGTCCAAAACACCGTGTGCTCACGTTAGAGCGGAAACGCTAATGCCAGGCTCACCGAAGAGATCAGAGGCTTGCGCACGTCGCCTCAGCCGGCCAGCACATCGTATTCAGATGCCATGACCGTCCGCTTCGGGTCAGTAGCCGTCATTCTATCTCAAATCACCTGGGCGGCTGCTCTCGGCCAAAAGCGGGCCTTTAGACGCCATGCCCAGTTACATTTCGAGGTCAAGTGCGTTCTCTTCCAGCAATCTAAGAAAACCGTTGCCTGCCGGCTCATATCTGGGCTTTCGAAGATCTGGTTCAGCCCGGTCTGCAGCGACGTCAAGCAGTCGTCCACCGTAATCAAAATACAGGTCTCTACACGAATCGTAGAATCCGCCCTCCCAATTCTCGAGTGACTTGTCATATCCCTTCGGATAAACCTGCAATAGGCACTTCGGACCGTCAAAATCGTAGACCGCCCACACGATGAATACGTCTAACTCGGGATCGTAGGTCTCGTAGGTGGACCCTCTGGTTCTTGGTGTAATTCGCTCGAGCCCTGACCAAATTTCTTCGCTTGGCTTCACAATAATGATGGGCCCAAAGTCCGTTCGCCCTATTCTGATTTCGCCGGGCATCAGGTCTTCGAAAACAGGCTCAGGGAACGTTGGCGGTTCGACGATCTTGCGATCGGGTTCTGGCGCTTTGACTGATTCCACATTTTCAGACGAGTTCCGATCGCGTGCTGATTCGGGGGACAAGATACGGTCTAATCGCTCGGATACAATTCCCTGATCTGCGTAAGCGAAACAAAAGAGCACAATCCCCGCCTGAAAAACGATGGCGAATCCAAAACCAAGCAACCAGTGTTTCGGCCGGGCACCTGTCGTCGCTTCTGGATTTTCAATCCATGAGAGGCCAATTCGTAAAGCGCCTCGGTAGCCAACCCAGAGCGCCAAAGCCGCTCCGACTATGCCCAATAGGCCGAAACTCAGATAAGCCACCGCCACTGGTATAGCACCAAAGGTTACTAGCCCTCGCACCAGCCCATCTGAAAAGTAACCTATCGGCGAATTGAGACTGTCTTGCATCGCGAAGTGGTTCGCTCCGTGGAGATTTCTCGACGTCCGCCTTGGGTCACCTGCAGCCTGCCAGCATCTTAACACCTGGACGGCCGCTTTCGAATGCAAACCAGCCGCTCATCTAATTCAATCACGACCGACGGCAGTCGGCCAGAACAAGCCGTTGGCGACCGGCCTATTTCACACTAGTTACTAGAGTCGGCGATTCCGCGAATCAACAGTTCCGCCAAGAACTTGCTCTTGATGATGGCTATCAAGCCGAAGACTATCGAAAGGGTTGGCCATATCAACAAACTAAGAACGACTTCACCCGTGTAAAGAGACTCGTCATCCATTATCTGGCCGAAGGTTGAGTCAATTGCGGTCACCTGAACAACAATCACGGATAGAGCGTTGAAGATGGTTATTACGCCGACAATTCGCCAGATAACTATCGCGATGTTCTTAAGGTTTGTATTCAATGCAGCTCCGCCGAATTACGACCGGCTGGTTAGGGTCAGTAGCCGTCATTCTAGCCTAAACCAGCCGAACGTCGCCTTCCGGCCAAAAGCGGTCGGTGGCGCTAACCGTGATCTGCTCTACGATTCGAAAAACTCATAGTAGCCAGCCACGAATATCGTCGTAAGCATCGCGAGGAAGAACAGGC
>CAMYLB010000116.1:564-2543 GCA_947259145.1 uncultured Woeseiaceae bacterium | reverse complement strand
CTCTTCGTTGATGCCATCGGCTTCAAAGATGCGCTCGATGCGCAGCATTTCTTGTACCTGGTACTGCATGGTCAGGAAATCTTCGAAATAGAGTGCCGCATTGGTACCAAGATCGAGGCGTCGATTACGCTTGTGAGCAATGACCTTTTCTCGAAACGCCGGACGCTCCTCGGCGTATCTCTCGAGGCTGATAAGATTGTCACGTGTGAGTTTTTGCATCATTGGAACCTCATATTCCATAGGCTGTTCGTAGCAGACTCATTGGGTTGTTCGCGTCGTGATCATCGAGGTCCTGCACAATTTGCTCTGCCGCCATCGGGCAGTCGCTTGCGAAGTGGTCGGCGTCCGCACGTTTGAGTTTATTCACGACCGGCCTCGCGATTTTCTTCGAGATATCATGGAATTCTTTCTTGACGGCATAGGTTCCGTCGTGACCGGAACATCTTTCGATCGCGTCAACCGTGGTATCGGGGACCAGCTGCAGCATGTCGCGCGTTTTCAAACCGATATTCTGCACGCGCAGGTGACACGGAACCTGGTAGGTCACTTTGCCCAACGACTTTTTGAATTCTGTTTTGAGCTTGCCGTCCTTGTGGCGCAGCATCAGGTACTCGAACGGATCAAACATCGCGTCGCGGACCTTCGCGACGTCAGCATCATCCGGAAACATGAGCGGCAGCTCCTGCTTGAACATCAATGTGCATGACGGGATGGGTGTCACAATGTCCCAGCCTGCATCGACCATCGCCGCAAGCACCGGAATGTTGGTTTCCTTGGCCCTGGCGACCGCTTCGAGGTCGCCGAGTTCCAGCTTGGGCATGCCGCAGCAGGCCTCTTTTTCGGCCAGCGCCATCGCGATTCCGTTGTGCTCGAACACGGCCACGAGATCCTCATCGATCGCCGGGTGATTCCGGTTGCCGTAGCAGGTTGTATAGAGCACGACTTTGCCGCGCGTATTAGCCGTAGCTTCGGCGGCGACGTCCACGACATTCCGGAGTCGCTTGAGCCGCTTCCTGGCAGAGTTCGAATGATAGTCCGGCACGGGCGCGTCGCGATGTACGCCAAGTGCTTTTTCAATCAGCTTGCGGCCCGTCTTGCTACGGTTCGTTGCATTGACTGCATTCACAATTATCGGAATGCCCGCAAGTTTCCCGACCGTGTCGGTCGCACTGAGGACCTTGTCGCGCAACGAGGCACCCTCTTTCTTGAATCGTGCCGCTTTGGCACGCAGCATCAGGTGCGGAAAGTCGACGTTCCACTCGTGCGGCGGAACATACGGACATTTCGTCATGTAGCACATGTCGCAGAGGTAGCAGTGATCGACCACGTCCCAATAAACTTCTTTGGGCACGCCATCGACTTCCATCGTATCGGACTCGTCAACCGCATCGAACAGCGTCGGAAAGGAGTTGCAGAGGTTGAAGCAACGGCGACAACCGTGACAGATGTCGAAAACACGCTCGAGCTCTGCAAACAGCGGCTCTTCGTCGTAGAACTCGTTGGATTTCCAGTCGAGCGGGTGCCGAGTCGGCGCCTCGAGACTACCCTCGCGTCTGCCTTCAGATTTGCTCATCGAATCTCTTGCGGTGGAGAAACTCCGGGCCTCGCAGCCCGGACGTTTCAATGACTTTTAGTCGTCGAGCGTGTCGAGCGCTTTCTGGAATCGATTCGCATGCGAACGTTCGGCTTTGGCAAGCGTCTCGAACCAGTCCGCAATTTCGTCGAAGTCTTCATCACGCGCTGTCTTGGCCATACCCGGGTACATATCGGTGTATTCATGGGTTTCGCCGGCGATAGCGGCGGCCAGATTAGCGGACGTAGCGCCGATCGGCAGACCTGTTGCCGGATCACCGACCTCTTCGAGGTACTCGAGATGACCGTGCGCATGGCCCGTTTCACCTTCGGCGGTTGAACGGAATACGGCGGCGACATCGTTGTAGCCTTCGACATCGGCTTTCGCTGCGAAATAAAGATAGCGG
>CAMYLB010000116.1:0-549 GCA_947259145.1 uncultured Woeseiaceae bacterium | reverse complement strand
CGACATCGGCTTTCGCTGCGAAATAAAGATAGCGGCGGTTCGCCTGAGATTCGCCGGCGAATGCGTCTTTGAGATTGTTTTCTGTCTTGCTGCCTTTTAGTGACACGTTGATCCCCTCTCAAGTGAATTGAAAATTATTGAATTGGCCATAAATTAGAACGAGTCTAATGGTGCTTTACTCTATGCTCCGCCCCTATTCCTGTCAACCGTGGAAAACCCGGGCTGGACGGCGGTCCAGCAACGATGAGGATTGACGATTTAGATGCCGGCCTGTAGCGTAACGGCGCAAATGAATCGGAAAAATGCCATGAGTTCTGCAAAGAAATTCAACCTCGAAAAGTCCCTGGCGGACCTCGAAGCGCTGGTCGAGGAACTCGAATCCGGTGACCTGCCGCTCGAAAAAGCGATGAAGAAGTTCGAGGAAGGCATCAAACTGACGCGCGGCTGCCAGACGGCGCTCAAGGAAGCCGAACAGAAAGTCGAAATCTTGTTGCAGAGTGCGGGCAGCGAGGACCTCGACGACTTCCTGGTCGACGACGATTGATTCGC
>CAMYLB010000115.1 GCA_947259145.1 uncultured Woeseiaceae bacterium | reverse complement strand
GATGACCATACAGCTGCACGACACGCTCCGGGGCAAGAAAGTCCTTTTCGAGCCCCAGAAAGCCGGTGAGGTGACGATGTACCTGTGCGGGCCGACCGTCTACAACTACGCGCACATCGGCAATGCCCGTCCTGCCGTCGTGTTCGATCTGCTGGCGCGCGTTCTGCGCCGCCGATACAAACTGACGTTTGCCCGCAATATCACGGACGTGGACGACAAGATCAACGCGGCGTCGATCGAGACAGGCAAGCCTATTGACGAGATCACGGCCCGCTACATCAAGTCATACAACGATGACATGGCTGCGCTGGGCGTTCAGCCGCCCGACATCGAGCCGCGCGCCACGCAACATATTGACGTAATGATCGCAATGATCGAGTCGCTGGTCGAAAAAGACTTTGCCTATGTTGCGGATGGCCACGTGCTTTTCGATGTTTCGTCGTTCGAGCGTTACGGCGAGCTGTCGAAACGAGATCTGCGAGAGATGATCGCGGGGTCGCGAGTCGAGATTGCTCCTTACAAGAAAGCCGCGCACGACTTCGTACTGTGGAAGCCGTCGACGCCGGAACTTCCCGGATGGGACTCACCGTGGGGAAGAGGGCGGCCGGGATGGCATATCGAGTGCTCTGCCATGGCGGAAAAGCACCTGGGCGAAACCATTGATATTCATGCCGGCGGACAGGACCTTGTTTTTCCGCACCATGAAAACGAACGTGCGCAAAGCCGCTGCGCCCACGATGGCGCTCCGTTCGCGCGCTACTGGCTTCACAACGGTTTCCTGAGCATTGATGAAACCAAGATGTCGAAGTCTCTGGGCAATGTACTGCTGGTGCACAACATGATCGAGACCATCCCGGGTGAGGTCATTCGCCTCGCGCTGTTGAGCGCGCATTATCGGCAGCCGCTGGACTGGTCCGCTGCGACCATCGAATCGGCGCGGCGCATGCTCGACCGGCTGTACGGTGCGGTTCGCGGCATTTCAGTTTCGGACGAGGCTCGGGCCGCCGCCACTGTGCCTGATGCGCTGCTCGAGGCGTTGGAGGACGACCTTAATACGCCCAAAGCATTGGCCGAATATTTTGCACTGGCGCGCTCGCTCAACAAGGCGAATGATGAGAAGGAAATGGAGTCGCTCGCGGCACAGATGTATGCCTGCGGCGAGTTGATGGGCCTGCTTGGCAACGATCCGGAGCAGTGGTTTGCGGGCCACGTTGAAGGTGACATGCCTGCCGCAGATATCGAAGCGTTGATCAAGAAACGCAATGCGGCGAAGGCCGAGCGCGACTTCAAACGCGCCGACGCCATCCGTGATCAGCTGCAGGCCGCGGGAGTCAGTATTCAGGACAGTCGCAGCGGGACGACCTGGCGCCGCGGCGGTTGACGCAATGATGAACGAAGTACAGGCAGCGCAGCAGGATGTCATCGAGGAATTCGGTCTTTTCGAGGATTGGATGGATCGCTACCAATACCTGATTGACCTGGGACGCCGATTGCCTGAATTTCCCGAGGAACTTCGCACTGAAGAAAACCGTATCCGGGGCTGCCAGTCGCAGGTCTGGTTTGTCGCGGAGAAAAAGGACGGTCGACTGGAGTTTCGGGCGATCAGTGACGCGGCCATTGTTTCGGGGCTTATCGCCCTGTTGCTACGCCTTTATAACGGCCGATCTCCGCAGGATATACTCGATACCCCGCCTGATTTTGTGACAGCACTGCAGCTCGAGAGCCACCTGAGTCCAACGCGCAGCAACGGCCTGTCATCGATGCTCAAGGCAATCCGCGGTTTTGCGACCGAGGCATTGCGGGCCGCCTGCCTGGCTGGGCGGCAACTGCCGCTATCAACCCACCTGCTCGAGCTACGCGATCGAGGCGCTGCAAACGCACGGCGTACTTCGTGGCAGTTGGCTGGCGGTAAAACGCATGGGTCGCTGCCATCCCTGGGGCGGCTCGGGCTACGACCCTGTGCCAGGTACCGAGCAGGACAGGGATGAGGCCGAGTGACGTAGTCCGGACCACCGTCAACCGTCTCGGCTGACGCCTGTGCCCAGGCTGAACAGGCGGCCATATTGAGCCAAAATGGGGTTTTTACAGCGGCAATGGGCTGTACAATAATGAGCTATGGATAAACGACTTCTGACGATTCTACGATGTCCGGTGAGCCATAAGGGCTTGGCGGTTCTGAAGAAAGACAAGCTGGAGCAGGTTAACGCCGCGATCCATGCCGGCGATCTTGTTAACCATGAGGGATCGAAGCTTGCCGAGCCGCTGGCGGAAGCGCTGGTGACTGACGACGGCAAACGTATTTATCCGGTTGCCGACGGTATTCCGGTTCTGCTCGAAGGCGAATCCATCTCCATGGAGCAGCTTGTTTGAAGATCCAGGCAAATCAGCTCACGCCACATCTCAAGAAATCGCTCGCACCCTGTTACCTCGTTACCGGTGATGAACACCTGCTGGTCGCCGAGGCGCTGGATGCGA
>CAMYLB010000114.1 GCA_947259145.1 uncultured Woeseiaceae bacterium | reverse complement strand
AACACCGCGTTCAAGGACAGCGACTATGCCTTGCTGGTGGGTGCAAGACCGCGCGGCCCCGGTATGGAACGCAAGGACCTGCTGCAAGCAAACGCCGCCATTTTTTCTGTACAGGGCAAGGCGATAAACGAGCACGCAAATGCGGACATCAGGGTGCTTGTCGTTGGTAATCCGGCGAACACGAATGCACTGATCGCAAGCAGCAATGCGCCCGACATTGACCCGCGTAATATTACGGCGATGACTCGCCTGGACCACAACCGGGCCAAAGCGCAGCTTGCGACCAAGACAAGCAGGCACGTCAATGACATCCGCTGCATGAC
Source organism: uncultured Woeseiaceae bacterium (assembly GCA_947259145.1). Classification (GTDB taxonomy): domain Bacteria; phylum Pseudomonadota; class Gammaproteobacteria; order Steroidobacterales; family Woeseiaceae; genus UBA1847. The sequence continues at coordinate 2,409 of CAMYLB010000114.1, read as the reverse complement.
TATCTGGGGCAACCATTCGGCGACCCAGTACCCCGATATCAGTCATGCCAGCGTTGCCGGCAGTGCAGCCGCAGACCTGGTCGATCAGGCCTGGCTCGTTGATGAATTTATTCCGGTCGTGCAGCAGCGCGGCGCGGCCATCATCAAGGCACGTGGTGCCTCGTCGGCCGCCTCTGCAGCCTCGGCCGCGATCGACCATATGCACGACTGGGCGCTGGGAACAGCGGACGACGACTGGGTCAGCATGGCCATCCCGGCCGACGGCAGCTACGGCATCGAGCCAGGCATCGTCTATTCCTTCCCGGTTCGCTGCCGTAATGGCCGGTACGAGATCGTAGAGGGGCTGTCTATTGACGACTTTAGTCGAGAACGCATGGGCAAGACCGAGACCGAGCTCCGCGAGGAACGTGCTGCGATCGAGGAACTGCTATAAAGTGCTGATTGGCGTCGCTACGCGACTTTAACGTCAGGTTTTCTTGCGTTTTCGAGGTATTTGAATTGTCTGGTCTGATTGTAAGTTTCCTCTGGCTGCTGCTGTTTGTAGGCGGCGGGATATTTCTCGCTTACCAACGCATTGATTTGCGTACGTCGACGATTGCGGCGGGTATCGCTTTGCTCGCCTACTGGATCTTCGGCGACGGCTTCGTGCTCTGGAAGCTGTTCCTGACGCTCCTGTTCGGGCTCATGCTAATTCCGAACTTCATCGAAGTAAGACGCGAGAAAATTACCAAGCCGCTACTCGACGTCTACCGCAAGATGCTGCCGTCGATGTCGGATACCGAGCGCGAGGCGCTCGAGGCCGGCAGCGTTTGGTGGGACGGCGAATTGTTCTCGGGAATGCCTGACTGGGACAAGCTCATGTCGTATCCGGCACCGAAATTGTCGGACGAGGAACAGGCGTTCGTGGACGGTCCCTGCGAAGAGCTTTGCGAGATGTTAGACGACTGGGAGGTCTGCCACGAACTCGCCGATATGCCAAAAAAGGCCTGGGACTTCATCATCGAAAAGAAATTTTTCGCGATGATCATTCCCAAACAATACGGCGGCCTCGAGTTCTCCGCCTACGCGAACGCCGCGGTCATTTCGAAACTCGCCAGCCGCAGCCCGACCGCCTCATCGACCGTTGGCGTCCCAAATTCGCTGGGACCCGCGGAACTACTGCTGCACTACGGCACGGAAAAACAAAAAGACCGCTATCTGCCAGGCCTTGCCGCAGGCACCGAGATTCCCTGTTTCGCTCTGACCTCGCCGCAGGCCGGTTCGGACGCAGCCGCGCTAATCGACAATGGCGTCGTTTGCAAAGGCACGTGGAACGGCAAAACGATTGTGGGTATCCGCCTCAACTGGGACAAGCGCTACATCACGCTGGCGCCGGTCGCTACCGTCCTGGGCCTGGCGTTCAAGCTGTATGACCCTGATCACCTGATCGGTGACAAGGACGAATACGGCATAACGGCGGCCCTGGTACCGACGGACACGCCGGGAGTGGAGATCGGACGACGTCATTATCCGCTTTCGATCCCCTCGACGCCATCATCGGCGGTCAGGAACAGGCCGGCAAAGGCTGGAAGATGCTGGTTGAGCTGCTTTCGGTTGGCCGCGCGATTACGCTACCGTCGACCGCCTCCGGCGGCGGCCAGGCCGCGAGTTATGCGACAGGCGCATACGCGATCATTCGTAAACAGTTCAACACGTCGATCGCGAACTTCGAGGGTGTCGGCGAAGCGCTGACTCGCATCGCGGGCCAGACTTATATTATGAACGCCGCGGTAGCCGTTACCGCCGGTGCGATCGACCAGGGTGAGAAGCCTGCCGTTCCATCTGCGATCCTCAAGTACCACTGTACCGAAATGGGCCGCAGGGTCGCGAACGACGCAATGGACGTGCACGGTGGCAAAGCGGTCATGATGGGGCCGAAGAATTATCTGGGCCGTGGCTATATGGCAACTCCGATCGCCATCACGGTGGAAGGCGCGAATATCCTCACGCGCAGTCTTATCATCTACGGTCAGGGCGCGATTCGCTGCCACCCGTTCGTACTAAAAGAACTTAATGCGGCCGGTGACGAGGATCATGATCGTGGCCTGATCGAGTTTGACGATGCGTTGTTTGGTCACATTGGATACGCAATCAGCAACATGGCGCGTTCGCTCTTCCTTGCACTCACTCACGCAAAGTTTAGTCGGGTGCCGCTCAACACGCCGACGCGTCGCTATTACCAGAACATCAACCGGTACAGCGCCAATTTCGCGCTTGCTTCGGATTTCGCAATGCTGACGCTGGGCGGTGGCCTGAAGAAGCGCGAACTCTTGTCGGCGCGACTGGGTGATGTTTTGAGCTCAATGTACCTGGCATCGACCGTACTCAAGCATTTCGAGAATCAGGGACGCCGTGCGACCGACCTGCCGC
>CAMYLB010000113.1 GCA_947259145.1 uncultured Woeseiaceae bacterium | reverse complement strand
CCTCCGCCGCCCGGTACCTGATCGAGAATTCGACCAGGCAACAGTCATCATTATGGGAGACCGCGGCCGGGATCTGCGGCGGCCTGGCCTCCAGGGTCGATCGCGGCGTAGCCTCCGGGGTCGGTCGCGGCGTGGCCTCCGGGGTCGCCGTTGTGGCTAGCCCGCCGGAATCAGCCGCGCTGCCGGAGATCGGCGCCGCCGGCGCCATAGCCAGCAGGAACTCGATGAGTTCCCGTGACGCCCTGGCTTCGGTTAATGCGATGAGTGCATCGGCGCTCAGTGCTGCGGGCCGTCTGTCACCCGTCTGCAGCCACTTTACGACGAGGTCCGAGTCGATGCCCGCATCCAGCATGCGCACAACGTCGGCCACCACCGGGTCGTCGGGCGTGACTTCGGCCGACGCAAGCGGCATAAGGGCGAGCAAGATGGCCAGGGAAAGCGCCGCCAAAGGTAGCCGCCCGGGGCGCAAACTCCACTGGTGAATATATTGGGTCAACATCGTTTACCGCCTGCGCGTAAAGCGTAAGCGGCCCCCGCCAATCACTGACGGGGGCCGGTCACATCGATCGTGCTGATCAATACGTCATGTAGAAGCCGAGAGTGAACGCGGTTGAAGAGTCCTCATTGCCGTCGAAGGGTATGTCGGTGCTGAAGTTCTCGAAGCCGGCCTTCACGTTAGCGTTATGGCCCTTGAAGAAATACGAGATACCGACACGGTACGCGTCATAGTCACCTACGCGGCTGGTGGCTTCCGAATCCCAGCTCTCGTACGCGACCCACGGCTGCCAGTTGTTGTTCATGAAATAACCGGCCTGCACGTAGAAGCCATCGCCTTCGGACTGCAGCGCCGCCGTGTCGGCGCCGTCGAGGTCGAGATCGGAGTACGCCGCCTCGGCCGTCAGCGTGCCTGCGCCCATCGGCCATTCGGCAAACGCGTCGACGCTGTAGTAGGCGTAGTCGCCGTACGCACCGCTGCCGAGCAGACCGCTGCCATCCGCAACCTGAACCTCGTCCTGCACGTCATACGAGACGCCGAAAGCCAGCGTCTTCTTCTTGCCGAGGTAGGTCGAGGTGTTGTAGTAGCCGGCCTCGGCGTCGAAGAGGTTCCACTGGGCGCGCGCGGTCATGCGCAGGTTCCTGTCGGACTTGGTGGCGCCGGAGGCCTGGATGCCGTCGTAGAAGCCGAGGTAATACTTCAGGTGGGACGTATCGCTCAGGCTGCCGGAGCCGAACAGGGTCACGCCCACATCACGCACGTCCACGTTACCTCGAAGGCCGCCATCCGTAGTCCCAGCCGTCGTCGTCGAGAAGTTGCGGAGCGCGCGCGTGCCCCAGCTCAGGTTCTTGTAGTTGTTACCCGGGCGGTCCATCGTCATCAGGCCACCGGAGCCGGTCGTCGTTTGCCGCGAAGACGGCGCCATGTTCAGGCCCGCATAGATCCGGGCCCACGGGTTGTAATTGACCGTGACGAACGCGTCGATCATGCGCACGTCGCGGCCGGCGCCGGCGAGGGTGCCATCGGTGAAACCGCCAAGCTCGGTCTGCAGGAAGGCGCTGATGTGCTTGTTGACCTTGCCGAGCAGCCGGATGCGCGCGCGGCGCACCGCGAAGTCGGTGACGCTGTCGAAGCTGTCGTCGTTGTTGAGGTCAGCCTCGACAAATCTCGCGAGGACCTGTGCGCGGAAACCGAGGTTGATCGAAGACTCGTCGTCGATCTTGAGTTCGGCACCCGCCCACACGCTGCCGGCGGCAAACAGGCCGGCTGCCAGGCCGACCAGACTCGTAATTCTTAAATAATTCATCTCATTACTCCCCATTTTTTCAAATGGTCCCTCTAGGGAACCGGATTTACACCTGAATGATTATCAATGTTGCTTTAGTTACACACCATTCAACCAAAGTTTAACCCTCGGCAACTTGCGAGGTTGCGCCCGGACTAGCCTGGCACCTGTACCGTCAATACGGGCACGGGACAACTCTTGATCAGGGATCGCGCGGTCGTGCCGATCAGTCGATCAATAATCGAGCCCTCCCTGTGCGCCCCGATCACGACAAGATCAGCATTCCGCGAGGCTACGTGCTTCAAAATCTGCGATTCGGTATTACCCTCTGCGATTACGATTTCGGTCACCAGCCGTTCCCAGTCCTCTTCGCCGGAAACCGATGAGAGTATTTCGCGCATTTTCGCTGGTATCTCGGTGGCAGCACGCTGCTCCACTTTCAACAACAGCTCAGACAGGTGGCCGCTGCCTGCATACGTATCGAGTACCGTCTTTTGTTTTCTATTCAGCGTCTCGACGACGTGCAACGCCACGATCTTGGCGCCGACGCCATGCGCCAGCGCGCATGCATAACCGAAAATATGCGGGGCGTGTGGGCCCAGTGCAGTGCAGTAGAGAATCGTTTTTATGTTGGGAAGCATGCCGATATCCGAGTGATTAGAAATCTAGGTCGCGGCCGCCAGGCCCGAACCTTCGTCGCGCCGATTGCGCGCCTTTTGGCTGAAGTAGACGACGGCTACCAGCAACAATCCGGCACCGTCAGAAATTAACGTCGGCCAATAGAGCAGCACTGTTGAAACTGCCAGGATAAGCCACTCGATCAGATTGGTCTTTCGAATGAAATAGCCCATCGTCAGTGCGGAGAACGCCAGCGTACCGAGCACTGCCGAGAACATTGACGATGCGATGTTGGTCGGTTTGGCCGACATTTCGGCAACCACGGTACCGGTGTCGAGGTAACCACCACCGGCAACCGTAAATTCCTTGATGATGCCGTCGCGATTCGCGGTTATTTCGCGAATCTCTTCGCCGTCCATAACCTTAAGAATGGGATCGCCAATCTCAACGGTATCGCCGGGCTTGGCCTGCAGCTCGAGGATCATGGCACCCATGACCGGGTCGTTTATCTCCGGCGCGATCAGTGGTTTACCCTCAAACAGGATCTGCGGGGTATACGCGAACAGCAGCGGCACCACGTACAACAACTTGGCGAACTTGAATGCGGTCCAGCCGGTCTTCCACGGGTCCGAGCCCGCGATCGCGGCGCCTGCGTACGCCGCCACACAAACCGGCGGAGTAATGTTCGAGTCCTGGCTGAACCAGTAGACGATCATGTGTGCCGCGATCAGGACAACGCCCATTTCCATCAATGGCGGTACCGCCAGTACAGCGACGATCAGGTAGGCAGCCGTGACCGGAACGCCCATACCCAGCACCAGCGATGCCAGCGCAATCAGCAGCATCGCAAGCAGCAGGTTGCCGTCGGCAGCAGAGATGATGATGTCTGAAAACTTCAGGCCGATACCAGTCAATGAAATCGTGCCGACGATTACGCCGATCACGCCAACGGTTGCGCCGATGATCAGCGTATTACGCGAGCCGGTCTGAATGGCCTCCCAGATTTCTTTCGGACCCATGCGGGTCTCTTTTCGAACCCAGCTGACCGCGATACACGACAAGGTCGCCCAGAAGGCCGCGAAGCCCGGCGAATAGCCCATGACCATGAGGATCGTGATGATCACGAGAGGCAACGAAAAGTACCATTCCTTCTTCAGCACTACAGTCCAGTGCGGCATGTTCGGATCGTCGATGCCGCGGATATTGTGCTTCTTGGCCTCGAAATGAATCATGCAGAACACGGAGTAGAAATATAAGAACGCCGGGAAGATGGCGATCAGCATGATGTGCGAGTACGGCATCTCTGTCAGTTCCGCCATAAGAAAGCCGCCAGCGCCCATGATCGGCGGCATGAACATGCCACCGATTGACGCCGACGGCTCAATGGCTCCGGCCACGTGAGGCCGGAATCCGGCGCGCTTCATCAGGGGGATAGTGAACGCGCCGGTCGACACCGTGTTGGCAATGGCGCTGCCTGACACCGACCCGAACAACGCCGAGGCGACGACAGCGACTTTCGCCGGACCGCCGGTGCTGCGTCCGGCCGCCGCCATCGGCAGATCGATGAAGAAGCGGCCCGCGCCCGACTTGTGCAAAAAAGCGCCGAAGAAAATGAACAGGATGACGTAGGTGGCCAGGACGTTGGCCATAATCCCGAATACGCCATTGGTGGTCAGGTAAAGGGCGGTCGCAAGGCGTTCGACACCGAAACCCCGGTGCGCGATCATGTCCGGGAAATAGGGACCGAACAACCCGTAGCAGATCAGGATTACGCCGATCAGGGTCATGGACCAACCGAGCACCCGTCGACAGACCTCAAGCGAGATCAGAATGCCGGCAACGCTGATCAAGGCGTCCAGTTCCGTTTCTGCGCCCGCCCGATAGTTCAGCGCCTCAAACTCACTGATCCAGTACCAGACAATCGCCGCGCCGCCAAGTGCGAAAATGATGTCGGTCAGCACGGGGCTTTGTGGATACTTCGCCGCGAGCTTCTGGTCAATCATCAACAGTGCAGCTCCGACGATCGGTGTGCCGAGCGCCATTAACCAGAGCCCGGGACCCATCGACCCGAAAGCCGCGCCGACGCCGGATGCACTCCACGCGTCGCCGAATGCTACCAGCGCTTCGTGGAATGTGGCGACGTCCGGATAGAAGATCAGAGCACTGGCCGTTGTCGTGACCAGGGCCCCGACAATGAGGGCCAGCACGTATTTGTACCAGCCCCCACCCGACGGATACAACAGGAATACCAGAACATAGGTAATCAGAACATAAATGCCGCGATGGTACTGGGTGGCGACACTGGCGAGTCCGGCGGTGTAGAAGTAGAACAACACCATGCCGCCGCCAAGGACGGCCACCAACCAGTACCAGAAGCCCGTCGGCTTGCGGCCGCTGGCAGCATCCTTCTCAAGCAGCTCCTGGACCTTTTGCTTCTGTTCTTCGTCCAGTAATTCGAGCTCACTATTGTCTGATGCTGTCATTGAGGTATCCCCCCTTTCCTGAACCGCTACCGCATGAGTCGCTTAACGGGCCATTTGAGCTTCTGATATCGACAAGCCTTTGCCCTTCCAGAAATTCTCAGCGCCTTCGTGCACCGGCGTGACGATACCCGCAAGGCCTTTCTCGACGGACATGGCTTTAGCGGTGCTCTTCACTTGGACCATGTATGCCAGACCTTCTTTCGAGAACACATCCGCCAGTGCTGCATCGACGACCGCCGCTTTAACGTGTTTTCCGGCAACCCAGAGCGCGGAATCCTGGAACGACGCGACATCGTAGTCGACGCCGGTATAAGTCCCGGCCGGAATCGTCAGCATCGTGTAAAACGGGTAGTCATCAAAAAAGCCCGCTTCCTGCCCGGCTTCGACAACGCCCAGAATCTTCACCTTGTTGCTGGCGGCCGCCTGAATGACCGACGAATTCGGGTAGCCGGCGAACACCCAGAAAGCATCGATCAGGTTATCGCCAAGCGCCGAAGCAGCTTTCGAGTATCCCAGGAACTCGACGTCCATCTTGTCCCACAGGCCAAGTGACGTGAAGTAGCGCTCCGCGGCGCCCGCCGCACCAGAACCCGCACCACCAACGGCAATACGCTTGCCTTCCAGATCGGCAACCTTATCGATGCCACTGCCTTCTTTAACAATCAGATGAGCCGGAGCACCGTACAGGTACGCCATGGCGTAGACATTCTCGTACGTGCGGGTGTCGTTGGTCAGGCGGCCCACACGACCAAGGTATGTATCGCCAGAATATACGATGCCAAAATCGGCTTCCCCGGAGTTCACTCGCCGCAGGTTTTCCAGCGAGCCTGCCGAGGCTGTGTTCGAAACTTCGACGCCAGGAATATTTTTGGATAAACGGATCGCCATACCGTTTGAAAAATACTGAAAGGTACCGCCTTCAGGACCGCCGGAGAATGACAGGCGGTCGGTGCCGACGGCACTTGCGGCCTTCGGCTCAGCAGCGGCAGGCGCGGTTGTCGCCTCTTCCTTTTGACCGCAGGCAGAAAGCAGCATCAAGTTCAGCGCGATCGTACCCAGTGTCAGGATCCAGCGATTTTGAATGATGTTCATTTTCCAAACCCTCTTGCAGATTAGTGGTATGGCTTCGGGATCTTGCGTGCCCAGCCGTCGCGGTCAGATGTGGCAGGCGGCCCCGTGCAGCTGAATGTGGCCAGCGTACACCTGTACCAAAGGCGACGATTGTCGAGTCTTAGGCAAGCCCCCCTGTGGACTTCATTAGATTTTTTGTTATGCAGTTTTTTTATAAACAACTCTGTCCGAAATTACACTGTGTCTTGTACGTACACCGAACGTGTCGGTACCTGCAGGTGGAGATCAGTATTCGAGTTCCAGGAAGGTGACAGGTACCTCGGCGTAATAGGTGACGCCCTCTGCGAGCACAGCAAGTCGCAGGCTCGATTCCTCACTGCCAGGACGCGACATCTCACCAACCCAGCGTGTTGCGCTGGCAGCAGTCGGGTCCATCGGCAAAGGCGGTCTCTCGATCGCGGACTCGACCAGACCGATGGTGGACTGTTGCAACGGAAACTTTGACACCAGTTCGAGAGTCATCCGGACATCGCCGATCCGGGTTGCGCGCAGTGTGACTTCGAAATCGCCATTGGCGAGATCGCATTGGCCGCTGTCATAGCGGCAGTTCGATTTGGCGATCAACAGATAGGCTTCGCCAGGCTTGGCCGCGTGAGGCTTCTCACCGATTAAATGGTCGACCGCATACCAGGCCAGTATCGCGAGCACCGGCGCAACCAGCATCGCGACGACAACGTGTTTGTTGGTGAACATCAATTCGATACTACAGCAAAAAAAAGGGGGTCGAATCGACCCCCTTTTCCCTCATGCTAATAGCAACTAATGAGCAACCGCCGAACCTGCACCCGAAGGTATGCGAATGTCTTCGACGAGGTGCTGGATATGCTCCGGAGGCGCCGCAGTAAAACGTGAAACGGTGAGCGCCACCGCGAAGTTGAAGATCGCACCGACTGCGCCGAACGCATTAGGCTCAATGCCCATGAACCAGTTCTGCGGCATGTCACCCATGTATGAGGTACTGGCGATGAACATGATCCCCTTGTGCTGGAACACGTACAGCAAGGTCACGCCTATTCCGGCAATCATGCCGGCGATCGCACCTTCTTTATTCATGCGTTTATAGAAGATACCCATCATCAGTGCCGGGAAGATCGACGAGGCTGCAAGACCAAACGCCAGGGCCACCGTACCGGCCGCGAAGTCCGGCGGATTGAAGCCCAGGTAGCCGGCCAGCATGATGGCACCGGCCATCGCGACACGGCTTGCCATCAATTCCTGCTTCTCGTTGATACCGGTCATGAATATGCCCTTCAGCAGATCGTGCGATATGGCCGAGGATATGGCGAGCAATAAACCAGCCGCGGTTGATAACGCCGCCGCAAGCCCGCCTGCCGCAACCAGCGCGATCACCCAGTTGGGCAGCCTGGCAATTTCAGGATTGGCGAGTACCATGATGTCGCGATCGATCTTGATCATTTCATTGGTATCGGGATTGGACGTATATTCGATGCGGCCATCGCCGTTCTTGTCTTCGAAAGCGAGCAGACCCGTTTTCTCCCAGTTCTTGATCCAGTTCGGTCGCTCGTCGTAGACCATGAATTCGCCCGGCGTCGGCTCAATCGTGTTGATCAGGTTGAGACGCGCCATCGCGGCAACGGACGGAGCCGTCGTGTACAGGATCGCGATAAAAACGAGCGCCCAGCCCGCTGAACTACGAGCATCCGCAACCTTCGGCACGGTGAAGAAACGAATGATGACGTGCGGCAAACCGGCCGTACCGATCATCAGCGAAAGCGTATACATAAACATGTTGGTGTGGCTTAGTCGCACGTTGGTCGTGTACTCCAGGAACCCGGTATCTCGCAGCACCTGATCCAGTCGATCCAGCAGGAATACCTCGGAGCCGGTCATCGTTGAGCCAAGTCCAATCTGCGGTATCGGAACACCGGTCAGGCTTATCGAAATGAAGATTGCCGGGATCGTGTAGGCCAGAATCAATACGCAGTACTGTGCGATCTGCGTGTAGGTGATGCCCTTCATGCCGCCCAGAACGGCGTAGATGAAGACGATACCCATACCAATGACCAGGCCGAGATTGTAGTCGACCTCAAGGAAGCGCGAGAACGCGACGCCGATGCCTTTCATCTGTCCGATAACGTAGGTTACCGAAGCGATAATCAGGCAGAGGACGGCGACAACGCGGGCGCCATTCGAGTAGAAGCGCTCACCGATAAATTCAGGCACCGTGAACTTGCCGAATTTCCTCAGGTAGGGCGCCAGCAGCATTGCCAGCAGTACGTAGCCGCCGGTCCATCCCATCAGGAATACCGAACCACCGTACCCCATGAAAGCAATGAGACCTGCCATTGAGATAAACGAGGCCGCCGACATCCAGTCAGC
>CAMYLB010000112.1 GCA_947259145.1 uncultured Woeseiaceae bacterium | reverse complement strand
TTTCTCCAGGGAAAAATAAACCTGACACCTTTTCACGCAAATTAAGTGAACGCCGGGACCCTATTGCATGCTGTGCTGCTCGCGATCTCCTGCGAGCAGCACAGCACACCTGCCGGTCGCCTCCCGGATCTCAAATCGGAAGACAACGCCTGCTACTTCGTATCCTCGATTCTCCACAGCCGGTTTTCGCTGCATTCGGAGACATCCTCGAACAGTTCGTCAAGTTCCTCGCCTGCAGCGCTGTCCAACGCCTCTTTTGCCGCCGCCCAGGTCGTCAGATCCGGGTAGGTGTCGACGAAGATAAACTTCTCGCTGTTGCCGACCACGGACTCACCGACGCTGCTCTTGATGCCGCCGCCTTCCACATGATCGTTGACCCATTTCAGCCACTTGCTGTTGATGGCTTGTACATCTTCGATCTTCTTGTCGTCGTTAACCTCGCAGGTCCAGGTTTCGGCAATGCTATCGGCAGTGGCGATACCGCTCAGGCACAAGGTAACGAGCGCGACAAACGTCGCGGTTAGTAGCTTCTTCATGATGTCTCCCCAGTTCGGTTGTTTTGATTAGAGCGGGGGCAGTGTATTACACGCCGACGATTTGTGCTTGGCGGTCAGTCGCCGGGGTATCAGTTGTATTGGGAATGTCGTCAAAGACGGGGACAGTTTACCTATTTCCTATTTCCGGTTGATGGCTGTGGAAATGGAGGAAATAGGTAAACTGTCCCCGTATTGGTGCTGTGCGCCAGTCCGCTAACGGCCATGTGGTTTGGCCCCAAGATTTCGGACCACCTAGTTAAGCGCGATAATGCGTTTGGGAGGTGGGACATGGCAAGACGAAAACGATTTAGTGCCGAGTTTAAGCGCCAGGCACTGAGGCGAGCGGCTGAGCCAGGGATGACGGATGCGCTGGTCTGCGAAGAGCTCGGCGTCAGCACACGACAGCTGCGACGATGGAAGGATGCGGTCAAGGAACACGGGGAGCAGGATGCGTTCCCGGGCCACGGCAAAGCGCGGGATACCGAGGTAGCGCGACTCCGGCACGAGCTCAAGAAGGTTACCGAGGAGCGGGATTTTTTAAGAGAAGCGGCCAGGTACTTCGCCAAGGAGTCGAAGTGAGATACGCGTGTATCCATCGACGTCGCCGCCAGCACTCCATCAGGATGATGTGTCGACTGCTCAAGGTCTCTCGCAGCGGTTACTACGACTGGTGCTCACGGGCCGAGAGCACGCGTTCCCGGCGCAACCGTGAGCTGAGCTTGATGATCCGCCAGCTGCACCTCGAGAGTAACGGGGTGTACGGATCCCGCAAGATCCATCGGGAGCTGCTCCGCCAGGGCGAGGACTGCGGCCGCCACCGCGTCGCGCGTCTGATGCGCAAAGACATGCTCAAGGGCTGCCCCAAGCGGCGGTTTATCCGCCCGGTCAACACGCCCGAAACGCACCCGGTTGCTGACAACCTGATCAAGCGGGACTTCCGAGCGGACAAGCCGAACCAGCGTTGGGCCTCGGACATCACCCAGGTATGGACGCAGCAGGGCTGGCTGTACCTGTCGGTGGTGATGGACCTGTTCTCCCGACGGATCGTCGGCTGGGCCATGGATCGCGCCGTAGGTCGGCATCTGGTCTGTGACGCACTGACGATGGCGCTCGGGTATCGCCAGCCCGAAGGCCCTCTTGTGCATCACTCGGATCGTGGCCCGCAGTTTACTAGCGACGACTTCCGCGATATCTGCCGGGATAACGACATCGAGTGCAGCATGAGTGCCCGCGGCAGCTGCTACGACAATGCTGTCGTGGAGAGCTTCTTCGCGTCGCTGAAACGCGAGCGCTGCAACCGAATCAAGTACAAGACCCGACCGGACCCACTCGTACCTTGGTTACCTCAGTCCGGTACAGTACGAGAGACAGGCCGTGGGGACTTAACCAACTGGTCCGATTTTATGGGGCCGAACCAAACGGCTAGAATCGGACCATCAAACTGGTGGATTCCAGAATTAGAGAATTGTGCGAGCCGATACTCTCGGAGAGAAGAATTACATGATGTTGAGCCTCTCGCCGAAACTGGACCAGCCACAATTGGAAATTGCTGGCTGCTTACCGCCCTACAAATTAACCTGACGCAGTTGATCTGCGGGAGCCGGACAATGCTCTGTGGTTTCCCTCATCTTTTTCAACCGCCACAAAAGCACCAGCCCCCAAACCAGCGCGATAGTACCGGCGAACAGCATGCCGGTGACCGCCTGTTCAACGTTCTCAAAGGTCTTGCTGACACTGCCGCCCTTGGCGGATAACGCGAAAGTGTCAAACACGGCATGGACTGCAATTGGCAACAAAATCGATACGTCACGGGCCCGTGCACCAGCGAAAATGAGACCCAGCGCGAAAGCAAAGTAGGCCTGAGAGAGAATCACTGCTGGATGGATTTCGGACCAAAGGCCTGCCAGATGCATCGCGCCAAATGAACTGGCTGATACGAGTACCACGCCTCGCGGAGGCCACCGGCGAAACCAGTGAAAGACCAGGCCGCGGAACATCAATTCCTCAGAGATGGCAACAGCGACGCAGAATACGAGAATTTTTGCGGCGTCTGTAACACTGGGCGGGCTGGCAGGACCAAGCCACAGCAAACCGAGTAGCAGCGCCATCGGCCAATACAATGGAAGGGTGCGCCAGTTTACCTGCGCTGCCAGGCCAGCCTGCCGGCGAAGTCCCGTGGCCAGTACAGCGCCGAGTACCAGTATGGCAAGCACCCATTTGTTGACGATGTAATAGTCAATCTCAGACGTGAGGCCCAGTAGAGGCCGCCATTCCGGCGCGAGCAGCGAGTACAAAAGGACCGATAGCATCATCAGGGCCAGAAATATCAGGGGTTTGGTGTATTTAGTCATGTTCTGGACAGATCTAATGTAAACGAGCGTTCACAATATCAGATGATTGTGCTATTGTAAACACATGTTCACATAAGTAGCGGCTTGTTCCCTGAAAATGACCAAAGAGTTAGTCCACACACCCAAGCAGACGCGCTCACAGAATACGCAGGAGAAAGTGCTGCGGGCACTGGAAGAAATGTTGAGTGAGCGCTTTTTCGAACAGATCACGATTCGCGACCTGGCCGCTCGCACCGGCGTGGCAAGTGGCACGATTTACCGGCGCTTTAAGGACAAGGAGGCTCTGCTGCCGGTGTTATACGAGCGTTTTGATCTGATGAAAAGTGAGTGGGCAGAAGGATTTTGGGACGACTTTGACCTGGACACGGAACGCCGCGTAAGGCCAAGGATAAGACATCTGGTTGGCAAGCATTTGGCCTTCTACAAGGCGCATGCTCCGATCTTGCGTACTGTTTACTTGTACATGCGTCTGCATGGAGAACTTAGCATCGAAAATATTGACCAGAAGCGTCAATCCTTATACCTGCACATGCTGGAGCCGGTGTTTGCGGCCTTGGCAAGTGAGGAACGGGTCGAGCCGAACGCTGATCAGGTCAAGCTATTTCTCTTGCTGCTGCTCAGCAGCGTCAATGAGCGAATGTTGTTTGGCGATCTTAAACCCGCGCGCACTCTGCAGATAGATGATGAAGCGTTTGTCACGGAGTTGACCGCCGCGCTGCAAGCATATCTGAGCGGCTAGAAAAGGTGTCCAGAAAAGGTGTCAGGTGAGGTGGTAAGACCTTTGTGGACACTTCGTTCAGGCAACATTGCCGTACTTCTCATAGTTCAGGCAACATTGCCGTACTTCTCATACTGTATTGGGCTGTAGTAGCCCAACGTTGAGTGCATTCGCTTGGGGTTATAGAAGCGCTCGATGTAATCGTACACTGACTGTCTTGCCTCAGCCCGAGTGGCGTACTTCTCATGATGGGTTCGCTCGTTCTTAAGCGTTGAGAAGAAGCTCTCCATGGCTGCATTGTCCAGACAATTAGCCGGGCGACTTAAGCTTGGCAGCATGCCGTGGGATGCCAGCAGTTGCTGATACCGTCCCGCGGTGTACGCTGCACCGCGGTCCGAGTGATGGATCAGACCGGCCTTGGGCCGGCGTAGCCGGATCGCGTTGCGTAACGCGGCGACCGTCAATGTGTCGTTGGCCGTTCTACCGGATGCCCAGCCCACGATGCGTCGGGCGTACAAGTCCATGACGGCTGCCACCTGCAACCAGCCCTGGCTGGTCCAGACGTTCGTCACATCGGCGACCCACACCTGGTTCGGCGCATCGGCACGGAAGTCGCGCTGCAATCGATCGGTGATCTTCGCACGTTGTTGCTTCGAACGCCGCCTAAGCTCGTGACGCCGGCGGCGCTGTGTGTACAGGCCCAGCCGCCGCTTGGCGGCGGCCACGCGTTGTCGACTCACTCGATGGCCTTGCCGCTGCAGCACTACCTTGATGCGGCGTGTGCCGTACGCCTGGTGGTTCGCATAGTGGATCTGTTCTACCTGCTCGCACAGGCGACGGTTCGCTTCTACATAGCGGTTGGGCTCGGCGTTGCACCAGCGGTAGTAGCCTGAACGGCTCACCGCCAGGCAGCGGCACAAACGACTCACCGCGTGATACTCACGCTGCACGTCGATGAACGCGTACCTCACCGAACATCCTTGGCGAAGTACGCTGCCGCTTTTTTTAAGATCTCGTTGTCCTCCTTCAGCGAGGCGTTCTCTCGCCGCAGTCGGGCCAACTCCTGATCCTTGCTGTTACTCTGTCCTTTGCCGGGGAACGCCTTGCTCCCCAGCTCTTGCCACTCCTTGCGCCAGACACTCACTGTCGACGCCGCGACACCCATCTCGCGACCCACTTCGCTCAGCGTCTTCTCACCGTTCTCGATCTGGCGGACCGCATCCTGCTTCTGCTGACGGGTAAACTTCTTCCTCTGCCGTGTCATTGCACACCTCCTCCGGGTACTCTAGACCCTATCGGGTGTGTCCGCTAAACCCTGACCAC
>CAMYLB010000111.1 GCA_947259145.1 uncultured Woeseiaceae bacterium | reverse complement strand
AAGTGTCGGCCTGCGCATTCGCAGGGGCTGCAGTTTTCACGGTATGGCACTCAATGTCGATATCGATCTCGAGCCGTTTTCACGTATCAATCCCTGTGGCTACAGAGAGCTCGAAATGACGGACCTGAAGAGGCTCGGCATCAATGCCGATCTCGATGAAGTATGGCCACGGCTATTACCGCATTTTTTGCGACACCTTGGCTTTTCTGACGCTGAGCTTGTCCGAAAAGGCGATGGATTAGCCGCCGCTACTCGCGATTGAGTGCGTCAAGTCGCGCTATCGTTCCAACGTCTGCCCAAAGTCCTTCATAGATTTCGCCGGATAAGCGACCGGCATCGGCCGCGCCGCGCAGCATTGGCGCCAACGGAAATCTGCCCGCCTCGCATCCGTCGAAGAACTCCGGTCTATAGACTGCAACGCCGCTGAACGTCAGCTTCGCCGCGTTGCTGTTACGAATCAGTCCGTCCTGCAAGTCGAAATCACCGTGATCACGATAGTCCGGTGTGGGCACCATGACGAGATGACCGAGAGCATCAGCAGCCAGTTCAACCCCTGGGACCGGCATGTCGGTGTAAACATCCGCGTTCAACACCAGGAAGGGATCGCTGCCCAACAGCGGCAACGCTTTGTGAATACCACCACCGGTCTCCAAAACATTGTCGCCCTCCTGGCTATAGATAACCTGCAGGCCATGTCGGGCACCGGAGCCCAAGCGCCTGACAATATCGGCACCCAGCCAGCCGAGATTGATAACGACAGTCTCTACGCCGGCATTTCGGATATTGAGAAGATGCCTTTCGAGCAGACTTTGCCCGCCAATTTCAACCAGGGACTTGGGTGTCGTATCGGTCAGCGGCCGCAGGCGCTCGCCGCGCCCTGCGGCAAGTATCATGGCAATCATGACTTGTGAGCCAGTGCCGGCAATACCCGCTCCTCGACAAGACGAACGAGAAAGTTAAGCTCTTCGTAATGCGGGCCGAGCTCGACGATGTATGAAAGGGTCCTGGGAATATCGGCAAGATAGGCCGCCTTGCCGTCGCGATGATGGAGTCGCGCGAATATCCCGGCAGCCTTCACATGCCGTTGCACACCCATGAGTTCGAAATAACGACGAAACTGCATTTCATCAACCTGCTCGCGCATCGACTGGTCGAGCGCGCTGTAAAACTCCAGTGCCCAATGCCTGACCTGCTCCGCCGACCAACGCACGTAACAGTCCTTAAGAAGGGACACCAGGTCGTACGTGAGAGGACCTTCGACCGCGTCCTGAAAATCCAGAATGCCGGGATTGTTGTCGTTGCTTACCATTAGATTTCGCGAATGGTAGTCACGATGTACAAAGACCTGTGGCTGATGCAACGCGTTTTCATGCAACGCGTTTTCTGCCAACACATCGCAACACGCGTTCCAGGCCGCCTCATCCGAGGCGCTAAACGACAACTCGAGGTGGTTGCCACAAAGCCAGTCATGAAAAAGCGATAGTTCGAACCGCAGAAGTTCGTCATCGTAGGGCGGCAGCGTCGCCTGATATGCGGCGCCGCCGCGCTGCATCGTGAGCAGGGCCGAAATCGCATCGGTATACAAGCGTGCGGCCGCGTCCGGATTATGCTGCAGCTCATCCAGATAAAGCTGTGTTCCAAGGTCGCTGAGCAGCAGGAATCCGTCGTCGAGATTCGCTGCCATTACTCGCGGTGCATTCAGTTGCATCGCCTCGAGGTAGCCTGCCACGCGCACAAACGGCACGCAGTCTTCCTGCCCGGGCGGCGCGTCCATGACGATGAAACTCTCGGCGCCGGCCTGCAGTCGAAAATAGCGACGGAAGCTGGCGTCGCCGGACGCCGGCGTCGGCTTACAGCCGACAACCGCATCGATGCTGTTAATCCAGTCTTGCAGCGCGGCCAGGCGAGCGTCGCCGGCGACCTTTGGAATATTGATGCGTGTTCTCCGTAACGCGTTGAAGCACCTCAAAAACTATGCGAAGGTAGCACACGGAATGCATGCTAACATCCCGGTCGAATCTCCTCGGCCCAAACGTGACCCGGTCACCGAATTGTCTACCAAACCACTGATTTTCGCCTGTTGCCTGCTGGCCGTCACCTGTTCGCACGGAGCGGATCGGCTTGCCTGCGAAACGTCGATCGGCGAACCACTTGCTCTCGATCCGTCACTGTCTCGCGTGCCGCTCGGAAATTCCGACACTATTGTGCTCGAAGCAGGTCAAGTCGAAGCACAACTCGGCAAAGATGCGACCGCGAAAATGAGTGGTGGCGTCCTGCTGCGACGGGAAGACAAGCTCGCCGGCGCTGAAACAGCCCGCTACGACCCGGAACAGAAGGCGATTTACCTCGAAGGTGACGTACGTTACGAGGACCCCGGCACGCAGATACACAGTGACCTGGCCGAGTTCTCCTATCAGGGCGGCCGCATTCGTTTCGAAGGGGCAGAATTCTCGTTGGGTAGCAGTAGCGCGCGTGGCGCGGCCGATGCGCTCGAGATCAATCAGGATGGCAGGTTGGTTCTTGACGGCGTCGAATACACGACCTGTCCGCCCGGATCCGAGGACTGGTTACTGCAGGGCAAGTCCATCGAGCTTGATACTGACAAGGGCGTTGGTACGGCCAAGGGCATCAAACTGCGGTTCAAAGGCGTGCCAATATTGTATGCACCGTACCTGTCTTTTCCCCTCAGTGACGCACGCAAGTCGGGCTTGTTGACGCCGGAGATTGGCAGCTCGGGTCGCAGTGGCAACGAGATACGTTTGCCTTACTACTGGAACATCGCGCCCAATTACGATGCGACCATCACGCCGCGACTGCTAACCAGCCGAGGACTGCAGTTCGAAACGCAGTTTCGCTACCTGACGCCGCGCAACGACGGCGTCATCGGCGCCGACTACCTGCCCGACGACAGGACCATCAACAAGGCGCGCCACCAGATGCGTGTCACGCACCGAACGTTGTTCGAGAACGGCTGGCGCAACCGGATCGATTACAGGGAAGTCTCGGACGACCAGTATTTCGAGGATCTCGGTGGCAGCCAGAGCATCTCGAGTATTACGCACCTTAACCGTAGCGTGCGATTCGACTATTTCAGCGAAAGATTTTCGTTATTCGGACAGCTGCAGGACTACCAGACTATCGATGACGAGATTCTGCCGGTCGATGAGCCCTATCGTCGTATTCCGCAGCTGCTGGCCAGTGGTTCCTGGCCGGTCACGTTCCTGCGCCTCGGTGCTCGGGCGGAAGTCGTCAATTTTGATCGCGATGTCGGAGTCACCGGCTGGCGAGTCAATGCCGCCCCTTCGCTGGAAATACCGATCGCGAGGCCCGGCTGGTTTATTACGCCAGCTGTCTCTCTCGACTACACGCGTTACCAACTCAGTGATACTTTGCCAGGAACGGAGACAAACCCGACCCGTACCGTGCCCATCGCCAGCCTGGATACGGGCATGGTGCTAGAGCGCACGTTAAACGGTACCAACCGGCTACAGACATTAGAACCGCGGCTCTTGTATGTGAACATTCCGTACCGCGATCAGGCTAGCCTGCCCGTCTTCGACACTATTGCTCCCGACATCAATCTTGTGCAGCTGTATCGCAAGAACCGCTTCCTTGGCATCGACCGGATTGGAGACACAGAGCAAATCAGCATTGGCGTCACGTCGAGGATCCTTGACGTAACGTCGGGACGCGAACTCATGACAGCGACCGTGGGCCAGACACGCTACTTCGGCGATCGCTTCGTCACCTTGCCCGGAGAGACTGCATCAACCCTCGAAACGTCGGATTACATTGCACAGCTGCGCTTTCTCCTCTGGGAAAACATCAATTTCGATTTCGGTCAACAATGGGGCGCCGGCGACAGTGGTACGACAAAATCGGAAGCGCGCCTGCAGTACCGCCCGGCTAGCAAAAAGATCCTCAATCTCGCCTATCGTTTTCGGCGCGATTCGTTGGAACAAGGCGATCTGTCATGGTCGTGGCCGGTCAGCACACAGTGGAACTTCGTCGGTCGCTATAACTTCTCTTTCCGCGATCAGGAAGTTCTGGAGCAGTTTTTTGGCCTTGAATATGAAAGTTGCTGCTGGGGACTGCGGCTCGTTTCCCGACGATATATTTCCACTCGTGACGGAACTCGGGATTCCTCATTCGGTCTGCAACTGGTACTAAAGGGGATGACGAGCGTCGGCACGGCGGCAGACAAACTTCTCGAACGTGGTATTCTTGGCTATTCTCCAGACCTCCGGTAAAACTTTGTGATTAAAATCAATGGCTTATGCGCATTCGCCGCATTGCTTACTGCGCCCGCCGTGGCTGCCCCCGATCTCTCTGAGACCGGAGAGTTTCTGGACGGCGTGGCCGCTATTGTGAATGAAGGCGTGGTTCTCAAGAGTCAGTTCAATGAGCAGATGGACACGATCCTGCAGCGCGCCGAGAAACAGGACATGCAGCTGCCGCCCGCGAACATACTCGAGGAGCAGGTTCTCGAACGGCTGATTCTCAGCGAAATCCAGCTGCAGCGCGCGGAGCGTATCGGGCTACAGGTCTCCGATGCGATGCTCAACGATTCGATCGCACGCATCGCAGAGCAGAATGGCATACGCTTCGAGGATATGCCGGCGCTGCTCGAAAAGGATGGTGTCAATTACACAGAATTTCGTCGCGGCCTGCGTGACGAAATTACGATCGAGCAACTGCGACGCATCGAGGTGGGCCAGAGCATCAATGTCGCCGAGCGCGAAATCCAGCAGTGCATCATCGATCTCGAAACCAATGTTGTCGTAAATTCCGATTGGGCGTTGTCGCATATTCTTTTGCCGTTCGGGGCATCCGCAGGCACCGAAGAACGAGATGAGGTCGAACGGCTGGCTAATGAGATTTACGCCAAGCTTCAGGACGGTGCGGACTTCCGCCAACTCGCGGCGCGGTATTCCAAGGGTCCAACCGCGTTAGAAGGCGGTGCGCTCGGTCCCATGCAGGGCCAGAATGTGCCGACTTTATTTGCGGACGTTCTGCCGGGCATGAAGGTCGGCGACGTATCACAGCCGTTTCGCAAAGGGACCAGCTTTCATATTGTGAGAGTCGATGATCTGAAAAGCGCGGTCGAACGCAGCGAAGTGAACCAGGTCAAGGCACGCCACATCCTGATAACGCCCAATGAAATAATCGATGACGACACGGCCAAGCAACGGCTGGACGAAGCGCTGGCGAAAATCCGGGCGGGCGAAGATTTCGCCGAACAAGCCAAACTGCTTTCTGACGATCCAGGCTCGGCAAACCTCGGCGGCGATCTCGGATGGGCGGGTCCCGGGACATTTGTAGCGGAATTCGGCGCCGTGATTGATCAAGCGCAAATCGGCGAAGTCAGTGAACCGTTTCGCAGCCAATTCGGATGGCACATCGTCGAGGTTCTCGATCGACGTGTCTACGACAACACGGAAGACCTGAAGAAACGCAACTGCGACCTGCGGATTCGCAACAGCAAGATGGAAGAGGAAACGCAGCTGTGGATGCAACGCCTGCGCGATGAGGCCTTCGTCGACTCGCGCATCTGAGTGTGAGTCCGGACCAGCCACTGGTAGTCACGGCCGGCGAACCCGCCGGTATTGGCCCTGAGCTGTGCAACGCACTGGCCGATTCTGCCTACGCTCAGGATGTTGTCATTGTCGGCGACAAATCGCAGATCAACGGCAAGCTACGTGTCATCGACACGCCCTATCCTGCGCCCGTGATCCCTGGAAAACCTGACTCGGCGAATGCCCGGACCTTGCTCGACGGTCTGACGCTGGCGGTCAAGGGCTGCATCAACGGTGAGTTTTCGGGGCTTGTCACTTTGCCCGTCGCGAAAAGCGTCATCGCCGACGCCGGTATCCCGTTTACGGGCCATACGGAACTGCTGGCGGAACTGACCAACACTGCGTTACCCGTGATGATGCTCGTTGCCGGTGAGCTGCGCGTTGCGCTCGTCAGTACGCACATACCGTTAAGCGCCGTTCCCGGCTACATCAGCAAAGAGCGTCTTCGCGGCGTCATAGAGATTCTTGTTAGCGACCTGCGCTCGAAATTCAAGATTTCGAATCCTGAAATAATCGTATGCGGACTCAATCCACATGCCGGCGAAGATGGTCACCTCGGACACGAAGACCACGATGTAATCGCACCGGTCATCGACGAGCTATCTGCGAGGGGTTTGCGCTTACGTGGACCGGTGCCTGCCGACACGGCGTTTACGCCAGCTGCCGGTAGCAAAGACGCGGTACTCGCCATGTACCACGACCAGGGCCTGCCGGTATTGAAATACGCCGGCTTCGGCCACTCTGTCAACGTCACGCTGGGCCTGCCGATCGTGCGCACGTCCGTCGATCACGGTACCGCATTCGACATTGCGGGCACTGGAAAAGCCGATACAGGCAGCCTGTTTGCAGCGATCGAACTCGCTGCGAAACTGGCTGGCAAGTAGTGGCCACTCACCGGGCCCGCAAACGCTTCGGCCAGCACTTCCTGACAGACCCTGGCGTCATCGATGCGATTATTCAGAGCATTCACGCGACAAAGCAGGACGTCCTTGTTGAGATAGGTCCTGGTCAAGGCGCCATTACCCGCACACTCGCGCGCCAGGCCGGCCACCTGCATGCCATCGAACTTGACCGCGACCTCGCCGCGAAACTTGAGAAACAGTTCGCCGACAATCGCGCTGTCACTATTCACGAAGCCGACGCATTGACCTTCGATTTTGCAAGCCTTGGTGAGCGACTGCGCATTGTCGGTAATCTGCCCTATAACATTTCGACGCCACTGCTATTTCACCTGTTGAAATTCCGCGGCCGCATTCTTGATATGCATTTCATGCTGCAAAAAGAAGTGGTTAATCGCATATCAGCAGCGCCCGGCAGCAAAGCCTACGGTCGCCTGGGAATCATGCTTGGCTGTCACTTGAGTATCGAGCCATTATTCGATGTGGATCGTCTGGCATTCGATCCACCGCCGGCGGTGACGTCGGCCGTCGTACGACTGGACCCTCTGCCCCCCGATACGTTTGTTATCGAAGACCAGGCCGCGCTTTCGACGCTGGTTGCCACCGCGTTCATGCAGCGACGCAAGACCCTGCGCAATTCCCTAAAGACCGTTGTCGAGGCGGCCGACTTCGAGGCCGTCGGGATCGATGCGGGACTTCGCCCGGAACAGGTCAGTATTGCCGACTACATCTCCCTGGGTAATCACCTGAAACGAAAAACAACGCGCCAACGATAATGGGCTTACGTTAGAATAACGGTATGGAAGAAAATCAGTTCGACATCCGCATCCAGGTTGCGACAAGTTATATCGACGACCAATCGGAACCCGATGCCGATCGATATGTGTTCGCTTACACGATCACGATTTCCAACAATGGGGGCGTGGCCGCAAAGCTGCTCAGCCGCCATTGGGTCATCACCGACGCCAACGGCAAGGTTCAGGAAGTGAGCGGTGACGGAGTTGTCGGTGAGCAGCCGCACCTGAACCCTGGCGAGCGCTTCCGCTACTCGAGCGGCGCCGTCCTTGAAACGCCGGTCGGCGCGATGCAGGGGCTGTATCGCATGGAAACGGATAATGGCGCGAGCTTCGATGCACCGATCGCACCCTTCACGCTGGCAGTCCCGGGCCTGCTCCACTAGGTAACTTGTCAATGGCAGTTTATGCAATCGGCGATCTGCAGGGCTGCTACGACCCGTTTCGCAGGCTGCTTGATGAAATCAAGTTCGAGCCGTCCAGAGACACGCTCTGGCTAGCGGGCGACCTCGTCAATCGTGGCCCCAAGTCACTGAAAACGCTCCGTTTTGTAAAGAAACTCGGTGATTCCGCCAAGACGGTGCTCGGTAACCACGACCTGCACCTCCTGGCGCTCGAGGCCGGCGTCGTGCGTTTTGGAAAACGTTTTGGCTCGCTGCAAAAATTGCTCGACGCACCGGATGTCGCGGAACTGTGCGACTGGTTGCGTCATCGACCACTCGCGCATTACGACGAAGACCTCGATACCTTGCTTGTGCATGCGGGAACGCATCCGGGCTGGAGCGTCGAGAAAACTTTGGCGCTCGCCGCCGAGGTCGAAGCAGCGCTGCAAGCCCGTGACTATTCGACTTTGCTCGGAAAAATGTATGGCAACACGCCAAACAGCTGGTCTGGCAAGCTTTCTGGCTACAAGCGCCTGCGCTTCATCATCAACTGTCTCACGCGAATTCGCATGATGACGGCCGATGGGCATCTTGATCTCAACTTCAGCGGCTCACCCTGGCGCGCGCGCAAGGGCCTGACCCCCTGGTACAACGCGGCGCACCCCAGCTGGCAGCGCACACGTGTCATATTCGGGCACTGGTCGGCCCTCGGACTCATCGTACTCCCCGATTTGATCAGCCTGGACAGCGGCTGTGTCTGGGGCCGTCAGCTCACCGCGGTACGCATCGATAAACGAATTCCACGTGTCGTGCAGGTCCGGGGTCAGGGAAAGTGAAATCACTAACCGCGTTCAATCTCGCCGCGTGGATCGACGAGCACAGGGGCCAGCTGAAACCGCCCGTTTGCAATCAGCAGGTCTTTGAAGAAGACGACTTCATCGTCATGATTGTCGGCGGGCCAAATTCGCGGCAGGATTATCACGTCGATGAGGGTCCGGAATTGTTCTACCAGATCGAAGGTCGCATGGTGTTGCAGGTCATCGACGGTGACGAACGTAAAGACATAAGTATTAACGCAGGCGAGATGTTGCTGTTGCCGCCGCGGGTTCCACATTCGCCACAGCGATTCGCCGATACGGTCGGCCTCGTCATCGAGCGCAAACGGCTCCAGCATGAACTCGACGGCTTCATGTGGTTTTGCGGTAACTGCAATAACAAGCTGTATGAAGAAAGTGTCTATATCGATGATATCGTCGAACAGCTTCCGCCTATTTTCGATCGCTTCTACGGCTCGAAAAAGCACCGCCGCTGCGATGAGTGCGGCACGGTAATGCCGCGGCCCGACGCAAGCTGATGCACTACGAAGACACGCGCGCTTTCGCGAAAGCGCTCGATCAAAATGACCCGCTGAGCGAGTTCCGCGAGAAATTCAACTTCCCTCGCGACAAGCAGGGCCGATCACCAGTTTACCTGTGCGGCAATTCATTGGGCCTGCAGCCCCGGCTCGCCGTGAAATTCGTTCAGAACGAACTGGATAACTGGAGGGACTACGCGGTCGACGGTCATTTCGACTCCGACCGGCCCTGGATCAGCTATCACCGGATGGCCACAGCAGGATTCGCCAAACTGACCGACGCGAAGCCGAGCGAAGTTATCGCGATGAACACGCTGACGGTCAACCTGCACCTTCTGATGGCGAGTTTTTATCGCCCGACCGCCGAGCGCCGAAAAATTGTCATAGAAGCCGGCGCATTTCCATCGGATCAATACGCAGCCGCATCGCAGATTCGGATACATGGCTATGACCCGGAATCCGATCTGCTTGAATGGCGACCTCGCGACGGTGAAATGCATCTTAGAATCGAAGACCTCGAGCAGCTGTTGCAGCGAGAGGGGGACTCTGTCGCATTGCTACTCTTGCCAGGCGTGCAGTACTACACGGGCCAGGTTCTGGATATGCAGGCGATCTGCGATCTGGCGCGCCGTTATGGTTGCAGGGTCGGCCTCGACCTCGCGCATGCCATCGGTAACGTCGAACTGTCTTTGAACAGCTGGGCTCCGGACTTTGCGTCCTGGTGTACATACAAGTATCTCAA